>JBIKWQ010000012.1:0-51395 GCA_044356215.1 Bdellovibrionota bacterium
TTCCGTGCTTCTTTGCGGTCATTTGTGTCTTCCATTTACAAGCATATGACACACTCCGAAGTATTTAGATACAGAAAAACACTGTGATCGTAGGTAGAACAACCGCTAGATGTGGGTAATAGTCAGATCCTGCCCGAGGTGTAAAGCACAAATG
This sequence comes from Bdellovibrionota bacterium, assembly GCA_044356215.1. GTDB lineage: Bacteria > Bdellovibrionota_C > UBA2361 > UBA2361 > OMII01 > OMII01. Next base: position 155 of record JBIKWQ010000012.1, read on the forward strand.
AGGATCATAGCCTTCATCCAGGACGAGCACTCAATCAAGGACATCATGAAGGCTCAAGGTATTCCGGACTTCCAAGTCCCTCCCCCGATCCCAAAGTTCATCGACACCACCGAGGCTGTCGATGAACTAGCATTGTACGACTCGTTTGACCCTTCACCAGGCGACTTCTAATTTCCGCTTCCACCTAGACGGAGCTGGCGAGGTCTAGCTTACGTACGGCCTTTAGGCCGAAATTCCGGCAATTGACGGCTGACAAGCCATGCAATGCTGCAAGAAAATCTTCAATCACCATTTTAAAACCTACATTAACCAAAACTCACTCTACTTCGGCACACCTGCCTGCTTATTAGGTCTCGTTAACCAGCACTCCCTAGATTATACAACCGATCCTAGCTGCCTAGATTGCTGATATAACTTGGGAATTGATTGGTTTGCTTATCCTTAAAACGGCAGTGAAGCACAATGAAATTGGGCAGCTGCGCAAAAGCACGGAGCAAAGCGGCATCAACGAAATAGCAGCATCACTGCCAGAATTACGGCGAACGCCGAAAAGAGATGTTTAACGAATCGATTGCCCCCCTTTATGGCGATGTGCGAGCCGATATAACCCCCGACCATCGTTGCAATCAGAAGTGTTAGGCCACTTTCATAATTAACTCTGCCAAGCTGCGCATATACCATTAAGCCCATCAGGGAACTGATTAAATTCGGGAGACGTAATACTGCACTTGCCTCTATCATTGAGAGACCAAACAGATAGACAGCTACAAAGATTGCTAGAATGCCAGTGGCAGCTCCGAAAGCCACCTGCATTATCAAGATTAGGAGAAAAGCTAAATACCCGAGCATGATGCTAGCTACTGAGGCGTGTCTCTTATCTGCGCCGAGATTGCTTTTAAAGATAAACAAGGGGATGCAGACTAATATGAGCCCACCTACGATCTGCTGAAAGACGGTAGAGCCAGTAAACAAATTTAAATATGGCCCCAAAAAGCCACTTACGAAAGCTAAACATGCCAGTGGAACTGCATGCTGATGCCGAAGATTTCTTTCCTGAGTAAAGCGCATCATTGCGCCTAAACTCACCCCGATAAATCCAAAGTGGGTTGTTGTAGTAGCAATTTTCGGATCAATCCCCACTATCATTTGAACCGGGGTAAGAATTAGACCGGAGCCCCCACCAATGGCTCCGCTAATTAAGCTTGCGACAATTCCGATTAAAAATATAAGCAGCATAACGTTTCCTAAAGAACCACTCGCTTCTCAGCCGCAGCTCTACTTACCCTCACCTACCGAAAGTGCCATAGCGTTACTACCTGCATAATGCCGCTAGTAGTGCGGAGCATAGCTAATGGCCAACCAAATTGCACTCCAGGTTATGACGGGTTTGTTAGTAGGAGTGATTTTAGCTGGGTAAAAACGTATAGAGAGAAACAAGGTTCCAGCCCCGACGGGGCTGGACAAAGCGACGGATTAATTCCCGTCCCGACAGGGCGAGAATCCGGCGCCTAGTCGAGTATTCTTATTTTTCGTAGGAGTAGAGTTATCCATAGGGAGCGAAGTGAAGGGACATTTAACGATCCCGAAGCGTAGCTCCCTGTGGATAACTCGTGAGCGAAGAAAACTCCTAGAGTGACCTAGAGGATTGCGGCACGACCAGCTGGTTAGGTGTCGGCTCGACTCCTGCCCAAAGATCTACCGAGGAAGCGCCGCATTTGCCTCGCATCCTTCTGATCGGTACATCTTCACCCAAAGCCAAACGCTACTCAAGAAATGCCGCGAAAATCGCCATGTTTCTTAGCAAGCGAACAAAAACCGGGCCTACCCCACCTGCATCTTCTCCAACTGCCCTCTAAGATCCTGAAGCGCCAGGGTGCGCATGCTGCACGCCGCCTTTTCCTCTAGGGTCATCTCACCCATCGTCTTTAAACTGCCAACTGGACAAAATATCGAATCCCAGCCAAATCCAGAGCCTCTCGGTTTTACAACCTCGCCCTGCACTACACCCTCGCCATAGATAAACGTCTGCTGACCTAACGCTAATCCGAAGATCGTTCTGACCTCCGCGGCGCAATCACCGCGTGAGAGCGCTAATTGATGCACCCCCTCTCCACCTAAAGCTTTGAGAAACCATTTAATCAGAGGACCCGGCAACCCGTTCAACGCGCGTAATGAAAGCGACGTGTCCTCAATTAAAACTGGAGAGTACCCCTGCCCTATCGCCGCTTGCGCTTTAGCGATCACCACTTTGCGTGGCTCTAACTCTTGAATCTCAGGGAGATCTAGATCTACGTGACGCATCTTGCCTAAGATCGCCTCAACCTCACGCAACTTGTGACTGTTCCCAGTCACGAAGTAAACCTCCTGGAGAACCTTATCTACCTTTTCCCAACGACCCTTCATCACTCTGCCGCCCAATCACTTACACTCGCCACCGGCCGCTGCTCTTTTGTAACCAAGTCCTTAACCTGAACACTCTTACTTGAGCTATCCACAAAAAACACATACCTGATCCCACGCTGCTCGGCGTACTCGATCTGCTTGCCTAACTTTGGCGACTTGAAATAGACCTCTGTTGGCACTCCAGCTATCCGAAGCTGATGCGCGATCTGATTACAACCAGGACGATCATCTTCGTTATAAACCGTAACAAGCGCCACTGATGGACTCTTTTTGCTCGTATCGATTAGATTCTCTGAGAAGAGGAGCTCCATAAAACGAGTTAATCCGATCGAGACACCAACTCCAGGAAGCTTCTGATCAGTGAATTCAGATGCTAGGTTATCGTACCTTCCGCCTGAGATCACAGTTCCAAACTCAGGATACTTAAGCAACCCAACTTCAACAATCAAACCTGTGTAGTAATCAAGACCACGAGCAAGACTTAAGTCGATCACTAAACTCTCTTTGGCTGACTCAGGCAGGAGCGCGCAGATCTTAACCAGCTCACTAACCCCCTCATCTATTAACGCACCCGAGAGGCCAAGCTCAGAAACTTTAGGCGATAACTCATCAGCGCGGCATTTAATAGTTGTTGTCTCAAGTAACTTAGCGCTCATAGCGGCCGTGACACCTGAGATCTGCGCTAACTCGCGGGCAACGCCATCAGCCCCTATCTTTAGAAGCTTATCTACAGCGGTGATCGCTTTTTTTGCCCCTTCACCATCTAGGCCAATCGACTCATAGAGGCCCGCCAATAGCTTTCGGCTATTAATTCTTAACTGGTAGCCACCCACATCGAACTCGTTCATTACCAGTCCAACGACGCTTAACACCTCAGCGTCACAGGCGACCGGGAGGTCGTTACGGCCGATAATATCGATATCGAACTGATAGAACTCGCGGAAACGTCCCTTCTGTGGCCGGTCACCGCGCCACACCTTCTGGAGCTGATAACGCTTAAATGGAAACGATAGTTCGTGATCGTGCTGGGCCACGTATCGGGCTAACGGCACTGTCAGATCGAAGTGCAGTCCCAGCTCAGCCTCACTGGCGCCATCGGCCTTTAGCCTCTGAACGGTGAAGATCTCCTTATCGATCACCCCTTTTGAGCCCAGGGTGGTGAGCAGCTCGACCGCCGGAGTCTCTATCGGCACGAAGCCATAACTCTCGTAGATCGCTTTAATCTTTGAGATTATCCGGTCCTCAGCGATCTTCTGCTCTGGGAGCCACTCGGGGAAACCCGATATTTTAGATGGTTTGGCCATATACACGCACCGTTTGGAATTTGGGTATGGGAGGCGAGGCAAAACCCCCTCCCCAGGCAAGGTTACCAGAAAACCTCGCCTACCTCATAGAGCCTAGCCACTTACAAACCGTTCTTTTTTCTTCCCAAAGAATTTGAACCGCAGTACAATCTGGGGGCTGCATTTTTTGGCGGGTGATATGGCAAAGATACCTTGGAGTCAGATCCGTGAGGCGTTCGATGGTGAATGGGTGGAGCTTACAGGCTGCGCCTGGGGTGCGACGTCTCTACAACCCTCAGCAGCTCACGTGCGTTTTCACAGCAAGAACCGAAAAGACCTGATGACGTTAATCGAGCGCGCGGGCCGCCGTGAGGGCTCGGTTGTTCTCTTCGTAGGACCATCTCTTCCAGCTATAGAGATGAGCGACGGCCGATTCTCATTCTCGGCCGGGCTTTAATCAAACAAACGATTGTGGGTAGATAGAGATGTTAGACGCCACTCCCTTACTGCGTCTGTACGCCAGATGGCGTAATTCATTCCTAGAGAATAGAACCCCAAGCGAGCTGCAAACTAAAGCTCTACTTAAGTTAGTTACCTCCGCGGCTCAGACTAACTTCGGCCACGACCACGGATTCTCATCGATTAAATCCGTCGCTGAATACCAGAAACGGGTTCCCCTAAGAACCTATGAGCAGATCTGGAATGATTACTGGAGAGACGCATTTCCAAAGTTAGATAACGTCTCTTGGCCAGGAATCATAGAAAATTTCGCGGTTAGCTCTGGCACCTCATCAGGGACAACTAAGTATATCCCCTGTACAGCGGAGATGCTCGCCTCAAACCGCAAGGCCGCGTTTGATCTCCTTGTGCACCACGTTACTAATCGCCCCCAGTCAAAAATCCTTGGGGGAAAAAACTTCCTGCTAGGTGGAAGCACCGATCTAACATCTCCAGCTCCCGGGATATTTTGTGGAGATCTAAGTGGCATCGTGGCTAAACAGATCCCTTGGTGGTTAGAGTCGCGCTATTTTCCACCGGCATCCCTGACCACTATTAAGAACTGGGACGAAAAGGTCGATGCCTTCGCGCGCGCGTCTCTCAAAGAAGATATAAGGATGATCTCAGGAGTCCCCGCGTGGATGCTTATTTTCTTCGATGCCCTTAAAAAGATCGCTCCAGGAGGCGAAGCTGGTGTAGCGGCGATCTATAGAAACTTAGAGATGGTTGTTCACGGCGGGGTTAATTTTAACCCTTATTTAGACCGTTTTAACGAGATCTTGCGGGGCTCAAACTGTGAGCTTAGAGAGGTATACCCAGCTAGCGAGGGTTTTATCGCGATCGCCGATCGCGGTTTTGGTGATGGACTAAGGATGAATTTAGATCACGGCATCTTCTATGAATTCGTTCCTCTTGAGGAGCTTGAGAATAAGCAGCCAACACGCCACTGGATCGGTAACGTTGAGAAGGATATCAATTACGCAGTTGTGATGACCACCTGCGCGGGTCTCTGGTCATACGTAATTGGCGACACTGTGCGCTTTGTTGATACTGACTCACCTCGCGTGCTGGTTACTGGTCGCACATCTTACTACCTCTCAGCTTTTGGAGAGCATCTGATCGCCGAAGAGATCGAGGATGGGATCACCACTGCGTCTAGATCCGAGCATCTTGAAGTAAGCGATTACTCTGTTGGGCCGCTTTATCCAAAGAGCGATGGAGATTTAGGTGGGCATATCTATGTAATTGAGTTTAGTAACGGGACACCATCCGAAGAGGCTCTTAACTCATTCGCTAGCGTCTTAGATAAACGACTCTGCCAGAGAAACGAGGACTACGAGGCTCACCGCGCCGGCGGATTCGGACTAAAACCTCCAACTCTCGTACCAGTTCCCGCAGGAACATTCGCCGCATGGATGAGTAGCCGTGGGAAGCTGGGTGGCCAGAACAAGGTGCCGAGAATTATCACAAAGAGCGAGCTGCTATCCGATCTGCTTAATTTTGTTGAGTACGGGGAGAAATGAGAGAGAGATCCCGATTTATTTTCGCGGTCGCTCTAATCATCGGCTCTATATTTTTCCGACCGATCTCTTCCGCGACCGCCCAAGAAGACCAAACTCTAAAAGTTGGGGCGCTCCTATCGCTCTCTGGTGGGCTTGAGCAGTGGGGTAACTACCTTAGACAGGGGATCGAGATAGCGCTGAGCGAGGAGGATGGAGAGCTGGTAAAGATCGTTATCGAGGACGATCACTCAGTCGATCTTAAGGCAACCACCTCAGCGGCGCGGCGATTAATCGACATCAATGGGGCGGATATTATTTTTTCCTGGACCAATGCGACCGTCCCTGTTCTGACTACGATTAGCAAGAGAGCTCGCACACCTCTTCTAAGCCCCTCCTATGACGAACGGATCGCCCAATCAGGTGAGTATATCTTTGGGACTTTAATAAATTACTCTACTATACCTCGGGATGTCGTGAAATTTTTTCAGGCGCGCGGGGCAAAGCGTTTGGCGTTAGTCCTAGCGAGTGACTACTGGTCCATGGGTTTCGAAGCGCCTTTTCGTGATGAGGCGAAGCTAAGAGGGCTCGATGTAGTTTTCTCTGAGACGATCGATCCAAAAGAAACAGAGACGAGAACTATCGTAGCTAACCTTAAAAAATTAAATGTAGATGGCATTCTTGCCCCGCTTTACGGCCCCTCACTTATGTCGTTTATAAAACGGCACCGCGAGTCTCGATCAGAGAGCCTTATAAACGTAGCCGATGGGATGTTTGAGGATGATATCAAGACTCTCGGTGATGCGGCTGAGGGCGTTACCGCGATGCAGATCTGGCTTGAATCATCTGAATTAGAGACTAAGGTAAAAAAGCGATTCGGCGAAACGGCGAATGCTTTGCAACTAGGGCTTATCGCTCAGGGGTATGACTGTATCAAGCACCTAGCTGGCGCGGCAAAAGCTCTGCGCGCTTCTGGTCGCGCTGTTAACCGTGAAAACCTAAACTCAATCTTAAAAGAGTTCTCTAGTGTGGGCTACCTAGGTCCGATGATGCTGGGCGCGCCACCAAAACAAACTGGTGAACAGGTTGTTTTGGTCGAACGGGGCAAATACCGCTTGGTTAACTTCACGCGGCCGCAACAGCCTTAACCGGGGCGTTTGCCAACTCAGCGCGGCCACCTAGAGCATTTAGCTCAAGTAGGAATAGATATCCCGCGACCTTTGCTCCAAGCTGCTCTATTAGCCGGCCAGCCGCTTTAGCTGTGCCACCAGTGGCTAGAACATCATCGACTACTAGCACAGAGGAACCCGGAGCTAGAGACTCGCGCTGAATGTGAAGCGCGTCTGTGCCGTATTCCAGTCCGTATCGCGCCGACTCGGTTGCCCCTGGCAACCTACCCGGTTTACGGGCCATAACGAGCGGAATCTTTAGCTTCACAGCTAACGGGGCTCCGAATACAAAACCTCGCGACTCAATAGCCACAATGGTATCGAAGTGTAATTCTGAAACCTCCTTCGCCATCTGGTCAATAACTGCGCTGAAATCCGCCGGAGAGGCTAGAAGCGGTGATATGTCACGAAATACCACCCCTGGCTTAGGAAAATCAGGGACGATTCGAAGGAGATTTAGGACTTGAGGGATCTTCATAAATTCAACGCGACTACAAGAGATTACTTATCCGTTGACTTCAGGAAGCTCAAGATCGCTTTATAATCCTTCGGCACCTGAGGCTCCGGGATGTAAGTCTCTCCCTTATAGAGCTGCCCTCGCAAGCTACGGAAATGAAAAAGCGCGAATCTTACAAAATCACCGAGAGCATGAATCACCGTTTCTTTATCAACCTCGTCATTCAGCGACTTAAGATCTCTTATCGCCCGTACGGCCGCCAGAGCCACCAACTTATCGCTAAACATAATGGGACTTGGAGACTCCTGGGTGTATTCTATATTAGGCGTAGTTAATCGGCGTTCGACTAAGTCATCTGTAACTCGGATAAAGTCGATTAGGAGGCCGCGTACAAATCGATCTAGCCAATGAGCCTTGTCACAGCTACTCAGATCCTGCTTTCCTCTCGACTCTTCATATCGGTCTCGTTCGCCGATCAAAACCCCTCGCACCCTCCTATTCTCAGCCTCATGTTCACTCTTTTCTGGATTGTTTTTGAAGAGCCTCTCCCGCAAATCGATCTCTCCCTTTACGGATGATATAACTTTAGAAACAGTTGGGATTATAAGCTGATCCAGCTGCGAGCAGCTCAAGCGGGGAGAAGTCTTTGTACACACATCCATACCACTAATTATATCACCCCTTTATACCGCTACTCAAACACCAGCAATTTGGCTAACACCCAGCCCTATTTGCCAACCTATAACAACCTGGCTAAACTCCCAGGTCTGATGTCGTCGCTACCCCTGCTCTCACTCTTGGTACTATACCCCCTAACCCTGCTGGGCGACGGTTGCATCCTGATTGCTATCGCCTTAGCGGCTACCGTTAGAGGTCGACCGATAACTTGGGGAGCTGCATTCGCTCTCTTTCACGCCCTCTACGGTGTTATCGGAATCCTAGTCGCTGGAGAGATCGCTCACTATTCAGAGACCTTAGGGCACTTCTTTATCCTCGTAGGAAGCTACATCTTACTCCGACATTTTATGCACCACTCACTGCACCATCAGGCAGGCGGTGATTGCAGCTGCGAGAATCATAAGCCACCCCCTGTTAGCACAAGAGCGATCTTCTCGACGGCGTCCGCTTTCTCGCTGCACTCTTTAGCCAGCGGAGCCATAGTTCGTGGGATGGCGGGAGAAATAAACTTGCCTATTCTTATCGCGTTATTGCTCGGCATGTCCGCTGTGGTAGGAGCTCTAATATCGACTATCGTTTTTATCGGTGACCTAGAGCGGATGCCGATCTTAAGAGCGCTCGACAAACTTCCGGGGCTCGTAGCGGCGGTACTAACCGGTTTATGTTGTTTTGCTACGTTTCATCTGCTGCACGGAATCCTCGAGGGGTCGCGCCTGTTTGAGGGTCTATTTCTTATTTTATCGGTTCTCGTTTCTGTCACGGTCGGCTACCGAGTTCATCGTCATCGATTGGCTCATGCGACAAATTATAACGAGCATCACCACATCAATATTAAACGACGGATCTAAAACTAACGATGAATTCGCGATCTGACGCTATCAGCACCTATAGCAACCACGATTCAATCAATCCATATGAGCCTCTTAACGTTCCACATTCTGCAACCGCTCTAGACCGATTGGTCCAAGAGATCCAGAACGAATTGGAAAAACTTGTGGAATCAATCCGGAATGAGGCTACTTTACGCAGCTCTATCTTTATGGTGCCTCACTGCGATCACGACAATCAACTGTTTTTGGCCATGACGATGTACGCGGCTAGAGCATGCGAGAGTCCGAGCATAAGACACGATAGCTTTGACTCCCTACTGCTAGATTTAAACGCGGCACAATCTCCGTCTGCCCTGACCGAAATTAAACACGACCTAATATTGGAGCACGGAGATATTCTCGAAAGGGCCGAGGAGTTTAATAGGCTAATGACGTTCTGGTTTGGAGCACTTACTTTGAGCAGTTTAATCACTCTGGGCGACGTGGTAGCCCCAAACCTACCCAGGCAGATACGCGATATCATCGATATATCAATAGGGCCTCGAGATTATGCTACCTACAGCTTCCTAAGATACGGCATCGGGATGCTTGGCAGCGCTGTCGGTGCCTGGGCATGTATAAGCACGATGTGGAAGGCAGACGATCCTGAATCGCTAGCTGGAAAGGCATTGAAGTATGTTGATTCACTCTGCCAACAGACTATAGATTAATCGGCGGGGTGGTTTTTAAGGAATGGCTAAAACTTTTCTCCTACTCACAAGGGATGAATTTTAGCTGGTACACGAACCCAGTTCACATAGGCTCTTTAATTCCAATCGATCGCCAACTACTCTCGATGTTTGGGATATCGATCGCGGTTATATTCACCTTTGCCGGATTATACTTTAGAAAGATGTCGTTAGCTTCCTGCGCTACCATCGGCTTCTTACTAACCGCTCCCTATGTTGGGCCGTACGAACTCGTACTCTTCTTCCTTCCGGTTGTGGCGCTTGAGGCGGATATGGCTACTCGCTCAACTCCACCTGATAGTGCCCACCCCGAGAATTCTTGATCGCTTGCGGACCAAACGATCCCAGAAGCATCCCCACTACAGCCCCAAGCAATCCTGCTAGCTGCGCTGGAAACTCCTCGCCAGCTGGTGTTAAGACGAACAAAAGCCAAGCTACGACTCCTAATACTATCGAGAACACAGCACCCTGAGTCGTCGCGCGCGGCCAATAAAGTCCACACAGAAGCGGAATAAACGCACCGACTAATGTCACCTGATAAGCCCCTGAGACCATCTCGTATATCGAGGTTCCCTGCATCGCTATCGCGTAGGCCAAAACCATCGCGCTAAATACCAGCACCGTAACGCGCATCGCGTATAGCTCATTACCGTCCTCTTTAAAGGGGCGAATCTGTCTCCAGATATTCTCTGTAAATGTCACACTTGGAGCTAAAAGGGTCGCCGACGCGCACGACTTAATAGCCGATAGCAGAGCCCCGAAAAAAAGCACCTGCATAATCATCGGCATCTTGGTCATTACTAGTGTCGGCAAAACTTTTTGAGGGTCCTCAGCAATTAACTGATTAGCCTGCTCTGGCATAATAATTAGCGCGCTAACGACTAAAAACATCGGCACGAACGCGAAGATGATGTAACAGATACCACCGATTACCGGGCCACGGGTCGCCGAGTACTCATTATTGGCCGACATCACACGTTGAAAAACATCCTGTTGCGGAATCGAACCCAACATCATCGTAATCGCCGCCGCTATAAAAAAGAGCACATCCTTTAGGTTAGGCTCGGGAAAGAAGTTAAACATATCCCGACTGACGGCGAGTTCGATCACCTTATCAGCCCCTCCAGCTTGGTGGCCCGCGAAAACGGCTAATATCCCTAAACCAAGAACAAGAACGATCATCTGAATAAAATCAGTTATCGCCACTGACCACATACCTCCAAAGAGGGTGTATGCTAGAATTGATATAACCCCAATCACCATCCCTACCGGAATCGAGATATATTCGTTGGAAAGAACATTAAAAACCACCCCAAGCGCCGTTACCTGCGCGGCGACCCACCCTAAATAGCTAATCATGATCATCACAGAGCAGATTAGCTCAACCACCCGACCGTAACGCTCGCGGTAATAATCACTTATAGTCAGAAGGGTCATCTTGTAGAGCTTCGAGGCGAAGAATAACCCCACCAAGATTAAACAGGTGCCGGCTCCAAAGGGATCCTCAACGATACCGTGAAGACCTGAATTGACGAACTTTGCTGGGATACCCAGCACAGTCTCTGAACCAAACCAGGTAGCAAAGGTGGTTGTAACGATCATAACAAGTGGAAGGTGCCGACCAGCTATCGCGAAATCAGCGGTGTTTTTAACCCTCCTAGCGGCGAATAAGCCGATAGCTATTGTGACCAAGAGATATCCAAGAACGAAAGTTAGAAGCATTTGGGCCAAACCTCCTAGAGTGCTGTAAATACCTGGATGCGGGAAAGATTAAAGATTAATGGAGTAATATACTGGAAATGGGGGGTGTGTCGACCCATGCTAAGAAGCTTAAGTGATTTAACAAAATGAGATTGGGGCCGCTGCCCAGAAACTAGAAGAAATCAGTCTCAAATGTAATTGCCTTACCCCCCCCCTGACTATTACCCACATCCTGGGAAATAAGTCTTCACAGAGAGGGATGAGGACAACAAGTAGGTAAAAACCCTTTTTCCGGCTCGCCGCTCTCTTTTACTCTTTGTAAAGAAATGATTAATTCGTCAATCCTGAACAGCTTTTTCACAAAGAGACCAGCGAGAGCAGAGAGGGGAAAGGAAAAGGTGAAGTATAAGAGATCTGGAGCCATGCCTGACAGGACTGAGCTAATTCCAAGATTATTATCGACACATCTTCCCTCTGAACTACTACTTGTGGGTAATAGTGAGCCCCCCCCCTCCCTCCTTTTAGGCTTAGGTGGATTAGTTATCGCAGGTGGGGTAAAATTAGAGGATGTCTGCGCTCAAGCAACGATTACTGCCAGGTTTTTCAGATTCGTCTCCGTTGGATCTCGCCAATCTTGAGCTCTCATCCTTAAAGCCAACAGAAATCCCTCATGACTATCGCCCCGTCGCGAATTCCCCTAAAATCACCGAGCTTGATAGCAGTTTTTTCTTTGAGACTGGCAGAAACTTAAAAGACCATCTTCAACGCTCCCTATCGACACATCCCGCCTGCGACAACGAGAATCCGAATTGGTTTGCTGAGGCGGCATTACAAGATCCTGTATCAATCCTTGTAACCTTCGCCAATAAGTACAAGCCCAAAGGGGGCTACTGGCAGACTTGCGTGGCGGCTGTAACCTCAACTATTCATCAAGCTGAAAATATCTTAGAAGCAGATAGAAAAGCTCTAATAGACAAGCTGCGAGGATTTTATCTGGCTATCCCGACTGACTATAATCCCCATGACTTAGCTAAAATAGGCCTTACAGACCGCAACAGAGCTGACAAATTGGCCAAGGCGTTAAGGGAATATTTTACCTTACTCGATTTTAAGTACAGCTCCCTATCGGACTTGGCTACACCACGTAAGAGCCCGAAGTAACACAACAAACCAAAATCTCAGCGTTTAAAAATAGTCCGTTACATTTGCTTAACACCCCCACCCCCTTGCGCCGATCCATTTTTCATCTAGTATCTCCCTGTGCCGTAGAGACTTCCGCTCATCGGTGCTACTTAAAATTAGAAATTTAGTCGTAAACACCCCATGTCCACAGTCGGCGCTCCTCTTCATCCCTACAATATTATCAAACAATCCGCGTTTTGGGGCATTCATCTAGGTTGCCTCTTAGTTTTTATCTGCGGTTTTAGTTGGGCGGCTCTGGCTGTCTGCATAGCTCTTTATGTAATACGCATGTTTGGAATCACCGGGGTTTACCACCGCTACTTTTCACACCGCAGCTACAAAACGAGCCGTGTTTTTCAGTTCGTTCTGGCCTTCTTAGGCGCTACATCTGCCCAAAAGGGCCCTATCTGGTGGGCCTCTCACCACCGTCATCACCATCAGTACTCAGATACCGAGGAGGATATACATCCGCCAAGGATCTACGGTCTCTGGTGGGCTCATGTCGGCTGGGTTTTAAGCACCCAGTTTGTTGGTACTCGCTTAGAGCTCGTGCGGGACTTGATGAAATTCCCTGAGCTGCGTTGGTTAGATACATACCACCTAGTCCCTCCAGCTCTTTTGATGATAGCGGTGACAGGTTTTGGATATCTCTGTCAGGCCTTCTGGCCAGAGCTGCATACAGGCCCACTTCAGATGTTTGTTTGGGGTTTCTGCATCAGCACCACCCTACTTTATCACGGCACATTCTGTATAAACTCTCTCGCCCACATCCTGGGCAAGGCACGTTTTAAAACTGGTGACGATAGTAAGAACAGCCTCTTCTTGGCGCTCATTACCCTAGGAGAGGGTTGGCACAACAATCACCACAGATATCCTGGCTCTGAGCGCCAAGGGTTTTACTGGTGGGAGATCGATATATCGCACTATATCCTCAAGGGGCTAGCATGCCTTGGACTAGTTTGGGAACTCCGTGAGCCACCGGCGAGGATTTACGAAGAGGCTCGCGCTGTGTAGTTGAGATGGCTGTCCGGCGCCGCGAGAATGTATGCGCTGGATGGTCAATCCCTAAGCAGGCCTAATCTTTATCTTCCTCCTACACCTGCACCTACCTCATCCTCTTCTTCCTTATCCTGCTCCCTCATCAATTTCTACATCGAGGTCACGGAGGGCCACGAAGATTTCACTTTGCTTATTTCGTCAACATTTATCTCTCTGCGGCCCTCCGTGACCTCGATGTAAACTCTATTTAGGGATTGGCCCCGCCAAACCAAATAACCCTCTGCTATCACTAGCTAAAAACCCCCATCCCCCGCCCCCCTCGCTCTTTTGCACCCATCTATCGCCTCATAGTCATCTAAACCTCTTAGTGAGGATTCTATTAATCAATCAGAACTGGTTTTCCCCTGAGTTAAGGGAGATGGGACACGAGGTACTGACCTGCGGTATGAGGCCGCACCTTGAGTACCAGATCAACAAATCAGTTATTCATATAGATGAACTACTAAATAGACTCCCTAACGGCTTTAAACCGGATCGAATCGTCTGGTTAGACCACAGCGGTCTAATCACCATTCTTGGCTTAGAGGATTGCGATATTCCCAAGACACTCTACTCCGTAGACACACACCATCACTACGCGAGGCACGCGGCGATTGCTCACAGCTTTGACCATGTATTCGTCGCCCAAAAAGATTACATCAGTCACTTCGCTAATTGCGGCGCTCCAGTGTCGTGGCTCCCCCTGTGGGCCTCTGAGTATGTAGAAAGCTCGGAAGAGAAGAAGCACGGGGTTGTGTTTGTTGGCACACTAGACCGAAAGCTAAACCCAGCGCGCGTTGATTTCTTTGAGGAGATGAAGCGTCTTATTCCGATCGAAGTCATTCAAGGCTACTTCCCCTCTATCTTTCCGCACGCGGAGATAGTTCTTAACCAAACGGTGAAAGGAGACCTAAATTTTAGGGTATTTGAGGCGATGATGTGTGGCGCCCTATTACTAACTGAAAGTTCAGGGAACGGGCTGTTAGATCTATTTGAAGATGGCAAGCACCTAGTCACATACACACCACGAGATCCAAAAGACGCCGCTGAAAAAGCGTCGCGCTTAATGGCTGACAAAGAAACATCCAGTCGTATCGCCGCCGCAGGTAGGCACGAGATTCTCATGCGGCACACAGCTAAAGAGAGAGCTAAAACTGTCGAGCAGGTTTTACTTAATATCAAAAAGCGCTCCGCGACACCTGCCCGCCATATAGGAGCGATGATAAACCTCCTCTCTATCAGCCTCTACGCTGAAGGTGAGCATCCCGGTCTAAGCAGGAGCAGCTCCACCCTAGCTCTGCAATCCGCGCTACGAGCTTTAAGCGATGGTCACAGTTTCAGAGATAGCGAGATCGAGCAGATCATTAAATGTGCCTTGCGCCACGATATATTATTCGGTGATCGGATGGGCGCGTCCGCAATCGATATATTCTATAGTGCCTTTCCGAAAGCGCCGATATTCGCGCTTTTAAAACTGCGCGCCCTCCTTAACTCTGGTCGAATAACTGAGGCCACATCTCTTTCGCTAGAGATAGCGCCTGGCGTCGCGCCACAGGAGACCTTCGCGATCGCGGAGCGCGCGGCTGGGGCTTTCATTGAGCAGACGGTGAGGAAGTGAGGGAGCCGAAGCAAAATAACTTATTAAGGAATATAATAACGGCCACGATCCAAAAAATCTGGTGAGCAATTATTTTGATTGAAAGACCTCTTTCGTAGCGTTTAATAGAAGATTACCTACACTGATTCGTGGCTTATCGTTTTCAACCCCTTCAGTGATCAAATAGATCACAAAGTTTTTCTTCTCACCACTCTTAGTCTTAAAGCTACGCGCCATTGCTATTCCTGACTTACCACTAACATCATAGGTAGGCGCGGTCGCGCTATCCTCTGTTAATGAAGCGAATTCATCAAAGAATGGGATAAAAGCATTCTGTATAATCGCGTCGATCGCTCCGGGGCCGCGGGTCTCCTGTAAAACCGTTGTGCTACTAAGAAGAGCCCTAAAAGCGGCGGAGTCCCCTTTCACCAAAGCGTCAATCGCTTTATCGAATACTCGACTGTAAGGGTCAGAGCGCGCGCCAAGCCTGTCCTGCTCGGTGATGCCTTCTGCACCGGTTGGGGCGGCGTAGCAGACAGAAGTATTGAGAGTAACAACGGATAAGTAGCAGGCGTAGAGGATCGAGAGGAAGTTAGTTGCTTGCATGGGGGATATTTTAGCTGTGTTTGGTGATTTGGACAAACGGGTAGATTAGAGCAGAAACGGACTATTACGGCCCTGACCTACGCTCGGCGTCTGAGAGGCTCTACATCTTCTATTACCGATTCATCTACTTGGCTCAGTTCCCAGTTTTTTTGCAGATTCATCCAGGTCGAAGCGGACCCTCCAAAAGCCTTAGCGAGAATAACCGCCATTTCCGCTGATATGCCGCGACGTCCCTTGCATATCTCGTTTATCTTTGAGGGATCCATCTTCAAGTGACGCGCTAGCTGCACCTGGGAGAGTCCGTTCTCCTCTATCATCTCTTGAAGAATCTCCCCTGGATGAACCGCTATTGAAAAATTACCGTCATAGTTTTTCATATAAGTCCGTCAGTGGTAGTCCGTAATTTCTACTATCTCGGCGTTTTTCCCATCCCAGATAAAGCAAATGCGGTATTGGTTATTAATTTTAATAGCGTATTGTCCTCTCCTGTCACCCCTTAGCGCATGAAGCCCAAGGCCCTGACGGGCACTTAAGTCTTTGATCGATTCTACAGCCGCGAGAAACGCAAGCTTGCGCCTCGCTGCGGCATGAAGTGTTGAAGGCAGTGCTTTTCTCGCCTCCTTCGAATCGACCCCGATAGCGATATCGCGAGTCGCTTTATCTCTGTAGGTTTTTATCGCCACATTGCTACTATGGCACAATCCATTAATTTTTGCGAAGTAATTTTATTTGCTACCCATTTCAAAGAGTTAATTCTTCAATACCGCGTCTATTCCGCGCCTGTCCCTACCCCCAACCAACGAAATGTAGGCACTCTGTATCCTGCTCGGTGATGCCTTCAGCTCCCGTCGGGGCGGCGAGGCAGATGGGGGTATTGAGAGTTATGACAGATAAGTAACAGGCGCAGAGGATCGAGAGAAGATTAGTTGCTCGCATGGGAGATATTTTAGCTGTGTTTGGTGATTTGGACAAACGGGGCGAATCATCCGGAAAAGTTGATGGCTTAAGGAGCATTTCGTAAATCTCGATTTGGGAGACTTAAACCTAAAAAATCCTTGATTCACCACTTCTGTTGCTAGTAGTATTAAATCGGATTATCCTAGAAAATTCGAGTTATGATCTCTAGACATATTAACCTTATAGATTTATTGGGAAACAACTCATCTTGCTTATTGCTAGGCGCTCGCGGGACTGGAAAGACCAAACTATCCAAAGCATGGATTAATTCCCAGCCCGCGTCGCTTTCCTATAACCTCCTCGACCCTGATGAGTTTAGGCGTCTCTTATTAAACCCTGGGCAGCTCAAAGTTGAAGTTAGAGCACGGCTATCAACTCTCCCCGCAACACAGATCCTCTCAGTCTTTATCGATGAGATTCAAAAGATCCCGGAGCTACTCGATGTCTGCCACCTCCTTATCGAGGAGGAGAAACCGCGTGTGAGATTTCTTCTGACCGGTTCAAGCGCTCGCAAACTTAAAACAAAGGGCGCCAACCTTCTAGCTTCACGCGCGCTCTCTATAAGACTCCATCCCCTAACTCATCTTGAGCTGCTCGATCAAGGATATTCTCTTGAGGACCAACTCCGTTACGGATCAATCCCGGCGATATATTCAGCTGAACATCGAGAGGAATCTCTGCGCTCTTATGTGGATACATACCTCAAAGAGGAGATTCAGCAAGAAGCTGTCGTTAGAAAATTAGATAAGTTCTTTAGCTTCATTGATGTAGCCGCGCAGCTAAACGGCGAAGTAATAAATATGAGCAAGATGGCTCGCCAACTAGGTGTAGCTGATAAAACGATCAGCGACTACTTCCAGGTTATGATCGATACGCTTTTAGTAATCAAACTTCCCGGATGGGATCGCTCACTAAAAAAACAGATTATAAAAAGTCCAAAGTTTTATTTCTTTGATTGCGGGGTTTTGAACGCTGCCGCGCGAGAATTACGATCGTCTCTACCCTTAGGAGGAGCTCGCTATGGACGACTCTTTGAACAATTCGTTATAACCGAGACATATCGCATCAACGACTATTTTAGGCGGGATTACGCCATGTCATTCTACTCAACAGGCTCATCAGAGGTAGATTTAGTCCTATCTCGTAGTAGGCGCGAGCCGCCGATTGGTATCGAGATAAAATCAAGCCCGATCATTCATCGACAGGACCTCAGTGGTCTAGCACTCTTCGCGAGCGAATATCCTGAAAGCCCACTTTATTGCCTATCAACAAATGAGAAGGCTTATGACATAGAGATCGCCCCCAACAGAATGGTTCATGTGTTAAACTACAGTGAGGGGATAGTAAGGATTCTGGGAATCTAGGGAGACGACCTGCTTGCTACCTCCCTACCCCCCAACCAACGAACTCTCAAGCACCCGTGTCTCTTGGTGACTAACCACCGCCGAATCTCGCAAACCCAACCAACCAAACAACGCTAGCGGCACACGCATCGAGGCTTGAATCGTAGCTTGAGTGCCATCACCCGCCGGAGCGGCTTGCACCGCTAAACAGTTTGCTTGCCGCGACTCGCTGCTCGCCTGTTCTTGAGATCCACATCCAGAATCCATCCTAGCTGGTGGATACGCGGCGTGAACTGTTGAATACACCCGCTCAATGGCGCCACTGGCTATCTGTTCATTGCCATCACCAGAAGACCCTCCCGAACCGGTGTTGAGCTGCTCAAGGCTACACCTCTCCTGTCCATACCTCTCACAGCACCGATTAGCCACAGCTCGCGAGGTGCCTTCGGCGCAGAGCCACGATTTTTTCTCATCTCCTTTAATCTCACGGCTCTCCCAACACGAATTCGTTGGCCGCTCTGATGTGATCACCGGCTCCTCATCTTGAGATTTAGATATTACATCTATCCCTTCAGGAACCCCATGCCGCTCGCGGTAGCGTTTGACAAACTCCGCCAGCGTATCTACGCAAGTGTCTTTAAAAAGCGGCCTAGTCTCCATAAGTGGCAGATTTATCGGCAGCGCCGCCCGGCAGCCTTTACTCTCCGCTCCAAAGATTGTTGTGCCCTTGTAGACTAAGCTCTCTTTAGCGCACTCGGGAAACTGCTCACCTGAGCAAGCTCCCCTAAGCTCAGATCGATCCGAGCTACCGTAAGAGAATCGCGGAGCTGCCACTGTATCTCTCGCTGGCTGATAATCATCGAGAGCGCACTTTGATAGCGCGTCACCTGGAAGAAAGTAATTTGGCTCGCACCCCTTAATGTATTCCCGCGGCTCCTCTTCGCACGAGACATCTGAGATCTTATCGGCGCATTTATCGCTAGAGTTTCCGTGAGACCAAAACGAAACTGGCTCAAGTTGTCGCTGACCACTCTGGAAATCACTTCTTAAATTCTCTAAGGCATCTGGTATTAAACCTAAAAACCCCGTGGGAGCGTCGCGCCCACAACTTGTTTCGGCTCCCTCTGAGTAACTAAGAGACGATCCTAGATCGGTAGTATTAAAGGACGTGCGCATCGGCGCTACTGAAGCCGAGCAGGTGTTCGGTGCTGCGGAATATCCACATGCGCGACTCTCATGAACGGCGCGAAAGCTCGGATAAAAGATCCGCACATCACCACCTGCCCAGGTGATATTAACATCTGGCTTCGTCGTAGCGCCGTCACTCCTCCATTTTAGTTTAAACTTTAAAGTTACAGGCGATCCTACCTCTACAAGGGGCAAAGTGATGTAGTTCTTACACTCACCACCGTCGTACCCAGCCGCCTTACAAGCGTCTACATAAGACTGGGTTACATCATAAGCGCCCGTTGAGTTAAAACCAGCGCCTCTCGTCACGAAGTTCCCCCACTGTTTATTGAAAGCGCTGTTCGAACTTGAGCTAGTTCTTTGGAACTCACGGCCTCCTAAGGAAGCAATTAACTTATCACTCTGCCACAACTCAAGCTCAACCTGTCCCAAAACACCACGCCACTCGGGCCACGACTTCGAGGAGCTTATATAGCCGTCACCGGCGACGTGGATCATCACTGGCACCTTCATCGACGCCCCGTTATAAAGAGCTTCGCTTGAACTTCTGTAGGAACAGCTAGCTGGCGCGCCGGAACCTGGCCAAGAGATCCCAGAACCGCCATCAGGCAAAGTTGTCTTAGCTCCTTGATAACAAGGTGCTCTAAAGTTGTAGCTCGTCTCTAAACTCTTTAGGTTGCTCCAGTCATTAGAACCTGAGAAGAGATCTGAGATTCCGATGGTAAACGAGCTATCCATCGTCCTACCGACAACCCCCGGGCTAACGCTCTTGGATTTTATCGTTAAAGTGGGAGCCGCCACTAAACGATTCTCTGATCGAGCGGCTCCTGTATCAGGATCAATAAATCGTGGATTAAGTACCCTCTCGGCTGATGTGGAACCACTACCTGTTGTAACTATCGGCAGCTCTCTAGTTTTTAAGATATACGCCGCGTGCGCGACTCCGGGAAACATCACCTGATAACGCCTATACGGGTCTTGTGGTTGTGTGAGAGTTACCTGGGTCAATCGCTTGGTGGCGAATTCAGCTTGATAGATCGATTCATTAAACCAGGAGCTCGTTAATTGATATGAGACTCGCGGGAGTTCGTAGTAACCATTAAGACCACCACCAGCGATCCGCGCGTTAAATCGGGCTCCCGGCGCCCATCCAGAGCCTGCACTCTGACCACCACACTTAGCGTCACTGGTGTAGAGACAACGTAGCCCCTCTGTTACCCCCGCGCGCACCGCCCCTCGGGCGTGAAATATCCGCGAGATATCGGAGACTCCAACGAGAAAAACAGCGACTCCGAAGAAAACAAGGCTATATTCGAGGAGGTATAAGCCGTGTTGAGATTTAACGCGCCGCTTCAGATTATCTGGGCCTCTTATTATTTGCCCAGAACGCTCCCGCTCCCTGCTTTTCGCGTCTCTCATCCAGTTAGCCTCGCTTTTGATCAATTCGGCGGATTCTTGCATAAAGTTTTTTAGACTCAAGCATTTTTTCTAAGTGCCGAGGTCAGGGCCTCGCAGTGTTTTTGGTAAACTGCTGGGATAATTAGCAAAGTATTTTTTACCACAGAGGACGCAGAGGACACAGAGAAAACCCCATAATTGCCCATAAAATGGCCGCTCTCTGTGTCCTCTGCGTCCTCTGTGGTGATAAAGAACGGCTACGCCCTATGCCCAGGTTCTTGCGGTTTGCGGGCCATTGGAAGTATCCTCTCGCCATGGCACCAATTATTTTTTCAATGCACAAAGTCAGTCGCGTCCACCCACCTGGAAAGCAGGTATTAAAGGACATCTCTCTATCATTTTTCGAGGGCGCTAAGATCGGCGTAGTGGGTCTAAACGGCTCAGGAAAATCGAGCTTTCTTAAGATCGTCGCCGGCCTCGACAAGGAGTACAACGGTGATGTCACCTACAGACCCAATCTTACCATTGGCTACCTTGAACAGGAGCCTAAGCTAGATCCAACCAAGACGGTCAAAGAGAACGTAATGGAGGGATGCAAAGAAGCCGCTTCTTTATTAAGTGAATTTGAGGCCATCAGCGCTAAACTAGGTGAAGATATCACTCCAGAGGAGATGGAGGCGCTGATCGACAAGCAGGCCGCCCTGCAAGATAAGATCGACGCCATCGGCGCTTGGGAGCTAGATCGCACACTTGAGATCGCGATGGACGCGTTGCGGTGCCCTCCCGCGGACTCGACCGTTGATAAACTATCTGGTGGTGAAAAGCGTCGTGTGGCTCTCTGTAAACTATTACTTGAGAAACCTGAGCTGCTTTTACTAGACGAGCCCACTAACCATTTAGACGCGGAGTCGGTAGCTTGGCTTGAGCGCCACCTAAGCGAGTACCCAGGAGCGGTTGTTTGCGTAACTCATGATCGCTACTTCCTTGATAATGTAGCCAAGTGGATCCTTGAGCTTGATCGCGGATACGGCGTTCCTTGGGAGGGTAACTACTCAAGCTGGCTCGATCAGAAGAAGTCACGGCTAGAGCTAGAGGAGAAATCCGAGTCAAAGCGGCAGAAAACCCTCGCTAGAGAGCTTGAGTGGATCCAGCAATCTCCACGCGCTAGGCAGGCTAAATCTAAAGCCCGTATTAAGGCTTACGAGGAGCTGCTTAATGTTGAGCAGGAGAAACAGGTTGAGGAGCTTGAGATCTATATCCCACCTGGACCAAGACTCGGCGAGGTTGTGATACAGGCAAACGATGTGGCGAAGAGCTACGGCGACAGAGTGTTGTTTGATAAACTAAACTTCAACCTTCCGCGTGGAGGTATAGTTGGGGTTATCGGTCCAAACGGCGCTGGTAAGACAACTTTATTTAAGTTAATCACAGCGAAAGAGAACGCTGATGGTGGCTCGTTTAAAGTTGGAGATACAGTGGCTTTGTCTTATGTCGATCAGAGCCGAGATACGCTTGATAACAACAAGAGTGTCTACGATGAGATCTCTGGTGGCGATGAGATCATTAAGCTAGGGACACGTGAGTTTAACGCCAGGGCCTACGTTGCGCGCTTTAACTTCGCCGGACCAGATCAGCAGAAGAAGGTTGGTACCCTCTCAGGAGGAGAGAGAAACCGGGTGCACTTAGCTAAGATGTTAAGGTCCGGCGGAAACGTAATCCTTCTCGATGAGCCTACTAACGATCTCGACGTAAACACCCTGAGAGCTCTTGAAGAGGCGCTCCTAAGTTTTGCTGGCTGCGCGGTGGTAATTAGCCATGATCGCTGGTTCTTGGATCGCATAGCGACGCACATCTTAGCTTTTGAGGGTGATAGCCAGGTTGTTTGGTTTGAGGGTAACTATCAGGACTACGAAGCCGATCGTCGCCGCAGACTGGGGGCCGATGCAGATACCCCGCACCGGATTAAGTATCGGAAGTTGACGCACTGAGGGTACCTCATTAAACGTAAAGCTTATTTCCCCCATCCTTCCAACCACTTATTGCTTGTTGACTCCATTGTCATAACGGATACAATCCTGACGCCCATTTTCTAAAGCACTTTTTAAGGTGGGCAACCCTTTTCCTCGGGTGCTTAGGCTGCATGTTTCTTAAAATGTGTGGGCTAATTTGAGAGCTAAAATGCTCTCTCCGAGCACCTATAACTTTAATTAGTCGTACCAGGACATTATGGACCAATCATTACTTTTTATTCTTACCTGGGCCACGCCACTCTTTGGCTTGGTCGCTTTCGCCCTGGCGTACAGCCTCTACTCAACCGTTAAAGCGATGCCTGCCGGCAACGCACGGATGCAGGAGATTAGCGGAGCTATCCGTGACGGAGCTATCGCTTATCTTAAGCAGCAGGCACAGTACCTGGTAGTTTTCATCGCATGCGCTTTTCTACTGATCTGGGCATCACTTAGTCTACCTACGGCTGTGGCCTTTATCTTTGGAGCTGGCAGTTCACTATTGGCCGGCTATCTCGGCATGAGGTCTGCAACTATCTCAAACGTTCGCACAGCTCAAGCGGCCTCAGATAACAATCCCGGACAGGCGCTAATGGTAGCCTTTCAGGGTGGAGCTGTAATGGGACTTACTGTAGCAGCCCTTGGATTAATCGGTGTTGGTGTCCTCTTCTTAATCTACGGAACCCCAGCTCACCACGAGCCGATTATCGGCTTTGCGATGGGAGCTTCATCTGTAGCGCTCTTCGCCCGTGTGGGTGGAGGTATCTACACTAAGGCGGCGGATGTGGGTTCTGACCTTGTAGGTAAGGTTGAGGCCGGTATTCCAGAGGACGATCCGCGTAACCCTGGCGTTATCGCTGATAACGTTGGTGACAACGTTGGTGACGTAGCTGGAATGGGCGCTGATATATTTGAGTCTTACGTAACTTGCCTAATCGGATGCTTAGCTCTTGCGGCTACACTTAGTGTTGACTGGATCACCAAGATCACCAATTACGTGCCTGGCCAGGGAGCAATGACAGAGGAAGCAGCTCGTATATGGCTAATGGCAACTCCGTTAATCCTTGGATTACTCGGTACTATAGCATCTTTCATCGCAATTAAGTGGATGTCCTTTCTAAAGGATGGAGATCCAGCTAAGGCGCTCAGAACCACGATCCTTCTGGCATCGGTATTCTTTGTCGCTGGATGCTTTGGGCTCTTCTTAATTACTCCAGTAAATCTCAACCTCTGGTGGCCAGTGGTATTTGGAACACTTTGTGGTATCGGTATCGGCTTAACGACCGAGTACTACACATCGTCTAAGCCAGTTTACGAGATCGTGAACGCGGCTAAGACCGGTCCAGCGACCTGCGTTATCAGCGGCATCGCCGTTGGTTTCCGCAGCGTAGCGTTGCCATTGGCAATCATCGTTGTAGCTGTTCTAGTTTCCAACTACTTTGCTGGTGTTTACGGTGTAGCCCTAGCCGGTGTGGCGATGCTCTCAACTACTGGAATCGTTATGACGATCGATGCTTATGGGCCGATCGCTGATAACGCCGGTGGAATCTCAGAGATGGCGCACCTCGGTGCTGAGACTCGCGCTATTACAGATAAGCTAGACGCTCTTGGTAACACAACGGCGGCTATCGGAAAGGGATTCGCGATCGGCTCAGCTGGATTAACAGCTTTGGCTGTGTTTGGCGCTTACACTCAGACCTTTTCGGCGAAGAACGTGGCGATCGATCTCAGCATCACCAACCCGATGCTGGTTGCTGGAGTGTTTATCGGCGCGATCCTTCCAGGGCTTATCGTTTGCTTTACGATGCAGTCTGTAGGTCGCGCGGCCTCGATGATTGTTACTGAGATTCGCAGACAGTTCCGTGAGATCTCCGGACTCCTCGAGGGACGTGAGGGTGTGAAGCCAGATGTATCTCGTTGTGTTGAGATCTCAACGAAAGCCGCTCTCTCCGAGATGCGCACCCCTGGACTAGTCGCTATTATCGCACCAGTACTTGTTGGTTTCTTGATGGGACCAGCGGCATTGGCTGGACTCCTTCTCGGTACAACCGTAGTTGGAGTTGTTCTTGGCATCTTCATGTCAAACACCGGCGGCGCTTGGGATAACGCCAAGAAGTTTATCGAGCAGGGGCTTGTTGAGGGCGAGAAGAAGGGTTCCGACGCTCACAAGGCAGCTGTTGTAGGTGATACGATTGGAGATCCTTTCAAGGATACCTCAGGACCATCACTGAATATCTTAATTAAGCTAGTTTCGATCCTCTCGCTGCTAATAGCTCCGCTATTGGCTTAAGGAAGGTTCAAGCAGCCAACCCCGCCGGAAGATTTCGGTCTTTCGGCGGGGTTTTTGTATCTACATACTCTCCACCGCGTCGCGAATCGCTTTAAGCATCTTCTTTACGATGTGATCAACAACGTCTTTTATCGAGACGATTCCGATCGGAATATTATCTTGGTCGACTATCGGTATGTGCCTAAAGCCTCCGTTCGACATAAGATTTAACGCGAACGCCAACGACGCGTCAGGTCGCTCACAGATCGGATGCTTGGTCATAAAATCAGAGACTGGTAGTGATAAATCGCTAACTTTCCCCAGAATCTTCATCAAACAATCGCGCTCTGTAAAGATCCCCTGCACAGTTCCATCTGATCCTACTATCACTAGACTTCCCACCGAGTGTGCCCTCATCTTTTCGATACAGAACTCGAGTGAAACCGCGCCGGACACCGTGTATGGCTCTTTCAAGCCGATCGATCCGATGCTGTCGCAGAGCAGAGTTGGCGGTATCAACTCAACACCAACTATGCACGCTGTTTGAATTGAATGCATTAAGTCTTTCTTTTCCATATCGCTACCCCTTCTTTAAATTAGCTCCCTCAATAATCCACTCTGATTGATGATCGGGTCTTCTAAAACTTATTGGCCCTTTCATCTCCTCCTTAATATCCAGCCTGACCTCTCCTGACGTCAGGGAAACCCCCGCGTGCGCTACTCCGGAGACAGTGATGACAGCGTCTGATTGTGTTGGCTTAGACTCACGCATCTGCCGCTCCTGATCCCTTAGCTTGGTCAGAGAATTTACAACGCTATCGTATTTATCAAGGAGGCTTGAGATCTTTAACTTAAACTCCTTCTTAAGAAGCGGAACACGTCGGCGATTCTTTAGATATGGTCCGATGTGGAGTTCTAAAGCGGCGACCGCCGCCTCGTGCTTCTTGATCGAAGCCGCAAGAACTCGATACTCCTTGGTAACTTCTAATTCATTTTTTATCTCGACTATCGTAGTAACTCCCGCCTCATTTCCAAGGGTCTTTGCTTCTAAGCCACGCACGCACCAAACATTTCCTCCAACAATAGCTGCTTTCGAGGCGAACACGGAGATTCCGGCGCTGAGAGAACAATCACGAGCTTCTCTTTCTACATAGATATTTCCCCCGACATTCGCGACAACTCCACTTGCAATCGCGACCGAGTAATCACCTTTAGCCACTAATGGGGGAGACTCAGCTCCTAGATGGTATCCCCTAATCGAGATCGAACCCTGGCTACTTAAAACATTCTCTCCGAGAACCGCGCCCTTTATGTCGATGCCTCCGCGCGCCTTGATATGGAAACCCTTTTGAACATCGCCTCCAATTTTTACATTCCCAACAAAATCGATATGACCGAAATTCCAATCGAGATTTCCAGGCACTATTAGAGTATCTCGTACTGAGATCGCCGCGCCCTCGTCGTGAATGTATCCCGACACAGTCGCTATAGCTGATATATAGTTCTCATGCTGCGGATCGCTCCGCAGCTCTACCGAACGATCCCACCTTACATTTACTGGCTTACCCGCTTTCGATGGGATCTCTTTACCTTGCGCGTCGATCCCGGCCTGGCCACTCGCTGGTTTATAGACCCGCGCGATCTCTGCGCCTAGCTCTATATTCTCGAACAGTCCCAGAGTAAAAAAATCAGAGAACTCCCGTTCCTCTGAGATATGCTTACCCGGACAGAACCTACGAGCGAGCCAAACGATCTTTCCGTCTCGGCCGTCGCTTGGCAGTCGCCCCTCAGCCACCCTCCTTGAGTCGCACCCCTTACCGCGACGAAGCTCCTCTACTATGTCTTTAATTACGTCGTGCTCAAGTAGATCCGGACGACTCACTGAGGAGATCTCCTTGACTATCACTTCAAGGCTTGCCTCGTGACATCTGTCTCT
The DNA here is from genome assembly GCA_044356215.1 of Bdellovibrionota bacterium. Taxonomy (GTDB): domain Bacteria; phylum Bdellovibrionota_C; class UBA2361; order UBA2361; family OMII01; genus OMII01. Next base: position 26,921 of record JBIKWQ010000012.1, read on the forward strand.
GGGCTCAACCCGCGCAAACAGCTTCTGCTTGTCGTCAGAAAGCGACAGCTCTAAGAGCTTTATATCATCCTGTGCTTTATGAACTACTTTCATCACTAAACAGAGCTAGGCTTCCCTATGGAGTATCGGCTCACTAGCTTAAATGCATAAACAGCGGATTTAGCTTGTTTATATACCTGTTTTGACTTGACTTTTTCGCATACACAGCTGAACACGCGCCACTTCTTTGCCACCCCTGGACAAAGATCTTATCATCAGGTGCCTGAATTTTTCCTCGCTTGTCTATAGATCTGTTTATGCCAGAACTACCTGAAGTTGAATCCACAGTAAGATATTTAAGGGAGCGGATAGTTGGTGAGAAGATCACTGATTGCGTTGTCCTTTGGCCTAGAACTATTCACACATCTAAACCAAAAAATTTTCAGGCTGCTCTCTCTGGATCTATCATCACCGAGGTCTTTAGACGTGGGAAGTTTATCGGAGTCTCTATATCAAGTGAACAGAAGCAGTTTCTATTTGTTCATCTGCGAATGAGTGGCTCTCTTGATGTTATCTCAAGCAAGACAGAGATCGCCAAGCACGATCGAGTCGTGATCTATTTAGCTAACGGCAAAAGCATTCGTTTTAATGACACAAGAAAGTTTGGTCGGATCTATCTCTGCCGCGATCAGAGCGATGTAGTTGGAAGACTAGGGGTTGAGCCGCTCTCTGATGAGTTCTCTCCAGAGCACCTACTAGATATAACTCGCGGAAAGAGGACTCGGATCAAAGCGTTTTTACTTGATCAGGAAAAGATCGCAGGGCTTGGAAATATCTACGTTGATGAATCCCTCTGGAAGGCACGAATCCACCCGTGCCTTCCCGCGGAGCGTTTATCTCTCGCAAAATGCGTCGACCTTCATAAAGCGGTAAGAACAACACTAAGCGAGGCGATTGAGTTATCTGGAACTGACTTCGGGGATGGGGTAGTGCAAGACGGAATGTACTCGCCTGTGATTTACGGCCGAGATGGCCAGCCATGCGGAAGATGCAAAGCCACGATACGTAAAACCAGGGTGCAGCAGCGCGGGACTCATTACTGTCCTAGGTGTCAGAAACTTAGATAAGGTGTAACTAGTCAGCAAATCTAGCCACAATAAGTAAAATGAGATACCGGCCCGCAAACGGCGCGATTAGCGCCGTTATCGAGCAAAAACTCGCGTAAGCGAGGTTTTGACTCGGTGACTCATTTAATACCCAGGCACCAACCCAACCAAACTCGCTGCTAATTGATATACCGGCATAACTAAATACGGCAAAGCCTGCAGGGCTAATAAGAAGCCGATGATTGAGAAAAATGGTCCGCGTGCCCACTCAAGAAACTTTAAAAAGGTATCCTCTGGAAGAAATAGCCCCAATACCGAATGGCCATCTAAAGGCGGTACAGGTAGTAGATTAAACACTCCAAGGAGGATATTAAGCCGCAGCATAACTGTGACAAGAACTCCCAAGCCCTCCATTATTCCTCCTTGAAGCGATGTGACTCCGAGGCTATTAACAGGCACAAAAAAACCGGCAGCGACGCCGATGTGCATAAAAATCGCTGCTAAGATAGCTAATGCGAAGTTAGACATCGGCCCAGCTAGCGCCATTAGCGCGGCTCTTCTTGGATAACGGATCTGCCAGTAAGGGTCAAATGGCGCGCTTCCCCACCCGATCATAGAGCCTGAGCTAAAGAGTGATAGAAGCGGAATCAGGACCAGTCCAAAAGGCTCTCTTTTAATGTGAGGCAACGGATCTAGAGATACCTGTCCTCCCGAGTACGCTGTTAAATCCCCTCCCCACTTAGCTACAAGAGCATGCGCTGCCTCGTGACAAACGGTGCTAAATAGAAAAGCCAGATAATATATCGGGAGTAACCCAAGTGATTCGGAAGTCATAGCCCCCACAATCTATACAGCCTTAAGATAACGCACCAGTCGACAAATGTAAGGACACGCGAGACGAATCCGCTTATAGGGATTTTAGCTCGATAGCGGCGTTAGTCTCGCTCTTTATTCGCAAAACATCGCGATAGCGAGGTTTTGCCTCTGAATCGCTGGCATTATTATTGCCCCCACTTTAGCGTAGCATCAGCACCGGCAAAATATGCCGGTTAGTCTATCCTAAATCTGGCCTGACGATGAGAGCACCACTTTGGGCATACAAACCAAGCAAGCTAATCGAATCGATAGAGATTGTTCGTGAACCAAAAGATAAAGGGGATCCCAAGTCGCAGCCGCCGCCAGAGCCCCCTGACTCTGACCCGATCAGTATGCTGAAAACCTTGGTCGAAACGATCGAGTCGCTTATCGATTACGGTTCTAAAGCTAAAGGCACCTCAGCATCAACAAAGACAGAGGTGATCGACAACGAGCAAACTTCTTCAGATGCGGAGAAGTACATCGAGCTGTTTCAGAAACAGAGCACTATAATCAAGAAGATGATGTCGAAGTTGAATTGATATAATGGCTCCCCGGGAGGGATTCGAACCCCCGACACGGTGGTTAACAGCCACCTGCTCTACCGACTGAGCTACCGGGGAAGGAGCGACCCCAATAATTTACTTTAGCTAGCTGAATGTCAACCCTTTAGGCATCGATTCAAAGGTCATATAGTGAGCTAAGACAATGAACTGCGCGCCGCGAACGCCCTTGAAAGGGTCACATCATCGGCATATTCGAGCTCTCCACCCTTCGGGATACCCTGAGCAGGTCTGGTAGCTCCAATGCCCAAATCAGCCAGCATACGGCCTATATAAAGCGCTGTAGCATCCCCCTCAACCGTGGCGCTAGTAGCCACAATAACCTCGCGTGGCGGGTGTTCCTTTACCCGTTCAATTAACTCTTTTAAGCGCATTGATTCCGGTCCCTGACCACGAAGCGGCGCCCACAATCCATGTAATACGTGGTAATGCCCCTTGTATTCACCCACCCGCTCGATCGCTACCAGATCTACTGGCTTCTCAACAACACATAAAAGCCCATGGTCTCGGTTAGTGTTGCGACAAATTACACAGAGCTCCTCCTCACTAAGAAAGAAACACCTCTGACACAAACGCACCTGCGCTGAAGCCACCTTAAGAGCTTCACCTAAAGATCGTGCCAGGTCCCGATCGTTGGCGACCAAATGATACGCCAGACGGGTAGCTGTTTTCTCTCCTACGGAGGGGAGCTTTGAGAGTTCTTTGATTAATTTCTGAAGTGCTGGCGGGAATGAGAGCATCGTCCTAAAAATCCCTTAGAACATTCCGGGAATATTCATGCCACCTGTTACGCGAGCTAGCTTGTCCTCTGAGTTCTTACGCACCTTTTGCAGCGCGTCATTGGCAGCCAATTGCACCATCTCTTGAAGCAGCTCCACATCTTTTGGATCGCAAGCCTCAGGCTTTATCTTGACCGAGACAATCTCATATCTACCATTAGCTGTTACCTGAACCGCGCCACCACCTGCGCTCCCTTCCGCGGCGTATCCCTCAACTTCCAACTGCGCCTGCTGCATATCCTTCTGCATCTTCTGCGCCTGCTTTAGCAGCGTCTGCATATCCCCGCCTGGAAAGCCTTTAAATCCCTTAGCCATAAACTCCCTCAATCAACGATACACTCAATCAAACTTTTGATTTTACCTGCTCTACCTTACTGCCTGGAAAGATCTTTTGCAGACTCTGAAGCGCTGGATGGGACTCGATCTCCTCAATCTTGTTAGCCTGCGCCTTAACCGGATCAGCGATCTCAGCAATTGGAGCGCCCTTCTTCAAGTTAATCTTCCACCGAACGCCACTATGTCCTCGCGACTCCGCGAAGGAGCCTAAAAGCTCCTCTAATTTAGCCTTATCGCGACCTAAGCTACCAACTGTAAACTCTGGCCCAGCGGCCTCAAAGTACCCGACATCAAAACGCTCCGCGTTAAGGCGTCGTAGATTTTCTAAGAGGATCTTTCCGCCTCGCTCGGAGACGAAATTAAGAAAAAGATCCCACGATAGAGAACCAGCCGAGGCAACGGCAGTCTGTGACGCTACTGGCGCCGTGGGTGCTGAAGCCATCGCTGGCGATGGGGCCATAGCCGCGCTAGTCTTAGCCGACGTTTGATACGCCGCGCCTACCGGAGTCGCGGGCCTCGAGCCACTCGCTACAGGCTGCCCGCCCTTTAGTTGGCCCAGTAACTCTCCAATCTCTTGAATCGGTTGTCGTGTCGCCATACGCGCTACAAGCGCCTCAAATCCGTATCGCGGATAGGCCGAGCGCATGCAACGATCAGCCCCGTCACGAGCTAGATCCCACAGATCTTGAATATCGAGCGGCTCAATTACCGCTACTAGAGCGGTAAGACTCGCCACGGAGTCATCGCCTAGGCCCAAAGACTTTAAACGAGCCTCTCCGCCTAACTTGGCGATAAAGACCTCTCTCCAGAAATTAGTAAACTCTTTCAGTAAAGTCGCCGGATCGCTGCCGGTAGAAAATAGCTCTCCTACACAATCTAAAACCGCGACAACATCGTGCTTAATAATCCCCTGAGCGAGGCTTAAGAGCGCCGCTCGCTCAACACTCCCCAGCGCCTTGCTCGCCTCCGCCGCGGTGATCTTACCTGAGCAGAAAGTTTGAACTCGATCTAAAAGGGTCTGCGCGTCACGCATCGATCCATCGGCTAACCGAGCTACCATAGTGAGCGCCTCTTGCTCTACTTCGAGCCCCTCACTCTTTGATACCTCAGCTAATCGAGCTTCAATAACCGACACGGCTAATGCTCTAAAATCGTGCCTCTGGCAGCGCGAAATCACGGTCTCTGGGATCTTGTGAACCTCTGTCGTCGCTAAGATAAAAACCGTATTCGGCGGTGGTTCCTCAAGGCTCTTTAAAAGAGCGTTAAACGCCGAGACGCTTAACATGTGAACTTCGTCGATGATGTAAACTTTGTTCCGATATCCTGGGGGTGGAAGCGCTTTAAATGAATCGATCAGATCGCGCACATTATCAACGCTGTTGTGCGATGCTCCATCAATCTCTCTAACGGCCATACTTGAACCGCTAGATATCTCTTTACAAGATGGGCACTCCTGACAAGGTTCAGCGCCATCAGGGGACTGACAGTTGAGCGCCTTCGAGAGAATCCGCGCGACCGAGGTCTTTCCCACTCCACGCGGCCCAGTGAAAAGATACGCATGCACGACCTTATTTCGCGCGATGGCGTTGGCTAATGTGCGCGTTACATGCTCCTGCCCACTCACCGAGCTAAAACCGGCTGGACGATATTTTCGGGCTAGTACGAGGTACGACACAGTTATCTATCAAAAAGATAAACGCGGCGACTGGCAACGCATCACAGATATATGCACTACGGTTGCTCCAATCAAGTCCTGGCCGGGTTCGCGCACTCACTCGCGCGCCCCCAATCGCCGCAACCAAAGAGTATATCGCTAAATGGCTTAAGGTGTCACTGATATCCGAATGGCTAAATCGTAGCTATAAGAACAAAAAAGCCTTGAATCAAAGCTGGCCTCATGAGTGCGGTATAATACCGCACGGTGCGGCATTATACCGCAAACTCAACTGCCATATCCATAGTGAATTCAGATAGTTAACACAGGCAGCGCACTGGCATAACAGATGCTCACATTGCTGCTATGAAAACAAACTCAGCAATCCTACGCGAAGTATCCTATCAACTAACTAACGGCAACCCTCTTTGGGGAATGCTGCTCGCTAACGAGTATTTCTCACGAGACAATCCCTTTAGGGGCGCAATCGTCGTTAAGTTCAAACAACGCGTTAGTTCCTTAAGTGGTATCAACAGCGGCCTCGCCCTAGAGCTCATAAACGGGAAAAAACTAGCGGAGCTGCCAGGAGATCTCGCCGATCTCATCGGACAACGAGCAATAAGAAGATCTCGCGTGATCATTCAACCATCACGCACAGAAACGCTAAGCCTTATCGGGGCTAACCGTCGATCGCGTGCGAGGCTAAATTCACGTACCACCCCGCGCTCTCTCACATACGGAAACAGACGAAGCTATAACGCGATACATAAGGAAGTGAGGCAAAACCGCGCAATAGCGAGGTTTGGACGCTCCTCTCTAACTATTTCATACCCTGATGAAACTTCAGCAGCTTCTCGTACTCTAAGTGGAGTTTAATGAAAAAAAGCTGATCATCCCGGCTCGCTTGATCTTTAAGATCAGGGTGGTGTCTTTTTACAGCTAGCCTATACGCTCTCTTAATATCTTTCGAGGAGGCCCTAGGAGATAACCCAAAGACTTTTAAGGCCTCCAGGTATTCATCCGGATACTCAGCGACCGGTTCCGATTTGCCGGCGCCCTTTGAACGTTTTTTAATCGCCCTCCGAAAAATCGCCGCCGCTCCAAGCACAAGGATTACTAACGCAGTCGGAAAAATCAGGGAGGTACGCGCATCCCGCGCTAAATCCCTCTTCCCCGCCGTGATTAAAGAATCCGCGACCTTCTTATTTAGCCCCTCCCACTCGGCGCTAATCTCGCTATCCTTACTGGCATAAAGAGCAATGACTCTTTTAAACTCCGGATCTGTAAGTACTTCGCGATCGGCGCTGGTCAAACCCTTTAGCGCTGACGTCAGATCGCTGTGAGTTTTCGGTGTTCGCTCATCAAATGGAATTCTCACAAGCTCCTTAATAGCCCCGGCGAATTTTCCTCTTAAAAGCGCGCTATCGATAAATCTCTGGCTAAGAATGGACGAAGATAGGTTACTCACCCCTAGAGACTTCGCCAAATCAATCAATAACTCCAGGTGATCACGAAAACTTAAAACGTCCCCCGAGCCGATGTCCCGATCTATCGACTCGATCAAAGCTATCACCGAATCAGCGCGCGCCTTTTGGGCGCTATTATTAGTGACCAGTAGATTGGTTTCAGCGGAGCCATCTCGCCCAGCCAAAGTCGCCTCTATAGTCGACCTGAGAGTTAAATCAAAACACTCAGCACCGATGTTTTGATTAAGTCGCTCTAACTTTTCAGCGCTTCCAGATCTCACTGACTCATGATTAGCCGCTGATAAAGCCGCGCAGATCCTCGAGAGGCTAGCCGAGACCTCTAACGATTCAAGATTACTAGCTAACGCGCCATACGCTACTGAGCTATCTCCTATAAGGGAGCTCCAAAGAGCAGCGGAGTTAAAATCAGCATTACTTGAGACAACCAAAGCGCTTTTAAAAAGCGTAGCTAAAACTTCTGCGTCGTTGTCATTCGCGGCTCCTCGCACAATCTGTTTGAACTCGGTCGTATCGAGAGTATCTATAAGCTTCGCGTCCCTTAGATATCGCAGCGCTACCTGTCGAGCCGCCCTAGGCTTCTGAACCAGAAAAGATTCGCCTCCTAAACTTATCTTTAAGAGATCGCCATTAACCTCCGTGGAGTTAGATATAACAAGCCTTACTCCGTGATAAACTAGAGGCTCTCCTGTATCTTCAGCGAAGACGCCCGCGGCGGATAAAAGAGAGAGCGCTAGACCAAACTTAGCCGCATCTAAGAGCCTCACTTTACTTAGGTGGCTCAACGCCATAGACGCTAATCGTTAAAGCGCTCTGCTCTGGATGAGTAGTTTTAACCTGAACCGTGGCGCGCAGATCGCCTTTCACTTTTTTAGGATCGACTTTAATCGCCAAAACTCCGCGCTGTCCTGAGTCCATCTCTAGCATCGAGGCAGTTACAGCCGGATGAGAGCTGGTAACCTCTGTAATCTTTACTGGATTAGAAGATGAATTCTCATATTTTACCCGACGCTCTATCGGGTCTGCCCCACTTATAATTCCAAAAGAAACTATGGATGGACTTAACTTCAGATCTCCTAATATGATCGCCGTAACTGGAATATTCACCGGCGCGGTCGCGGTGTCCTTAAACTCAACAAGAAGACGCTCTCTTAGTTCACCTTTTGGCGCGTCTGGTTGCACAGAAACTGAGTAGCGTCGCGCTCCATTTACTGATGACATCTCATTGATAGTCAGATACCGCGAACTTGTTGTGACTCGCTCAACCTCCCAACTAACGCCTTCATTTACCTTCAACGTTACCTCCTGAGTGCGAGCCGGAAGAGACGCTCCTTGAGATAGCTCGCCAAAAACAAGCCTCTCTGGAGTAACCGTTACACCGCGAGCGACTGAGCCCTTAAGCTTTAGTGTCAGCTCCTGATTTTCGCGGGCATTAGTCAGGATACTTACAGTCTTTGTTTTATCGCCGAACATCCCCGAAGTGTCGAAAGTCACACGAACCTTCTCGCTCGTACCAGGCTTAATAGTGGATGAGGTAACTGCCGCGGCGGTGCATCCACAAGACGGCGCGATCCTCTGAAGCGCGAGATCCGCATCACCGATATTACGAACCTCGAATTCGTGTACCACCCTCTGACCCTGCATTACGCGGCCGAAATCGTAAAAGTCGTTTGGCACGGAGGCCAGGGGGCCCGTCTCCGCGTATGCTATCGTCGAGAAGAAACTAATAAGTAATCCCGCTAGTGATGCTAGCGCTGAAATACCTGATACTCGAAATAGATTAGCTCTGAATCTTAACATAGTGATCCCCGACAATCTCCCAGAGTATCCTCCTAGCTGGATCCCTGACGGGGACACACTGGCTAGTCAAAGAGCTGGGTTTGATCCAAAAATTTAGTTGAGAAGTTACCACTCCTGAAATCAGGATGCGATAGGATTCTTCGGTGTAGCTCGATATTAGTCGTTACGCCATCGATTAGGTATTCATTAAGCGCAACGAGCAATTTCTTTATGCACGACTCACGATCCTTGTCACGCACAATTAACTTACCGATCATAGAATCGTAATAAGGCTTAATAGAGTACCCGGCATAGAGAGCTGAATCTACACGCACACCATTTCCTCCAGGAGGATGGTAGCTCTTAATTAATCCTGGGCACGGAATCAAGGTGCGAGGGTCCTCAGCATTAATGCGCGCCTCCATGGCGTGTCCAGAGAATTTGATATCGCTCTGCTTCCATGAGAGCTCAAGCCCTGCGGCCAACCTGATCTGCTCTTTCACCAGGTCAACATCAGTAACCATCTCAGTTACTGGATGCTCAACCTGCAGACGGGTATTCATCTCAATAAAGTAGAACTTGTTGCTCTCTAGATCAGCCAAGAACTCAACCGTACCTAAGCTTGAGTAGTTAACCGCTTTACCCAACTCGACCGCGGCGTTTTGAATCTGCTCCTGTAGGCCTGCTGGCAATCCGATAGATGGCGACTCCTCGATTACCTTCTGATAGCGCCTTTGAATTGAGCAATCACGAATACCTAAGTGCACAACGTTGTGCGCCTGGTCACCCGCTAGCTGAACTTCGATGTGTCTAACTCTCGGTAGATACTTTTCTACTAATAGGTGCCCGTCGCCGAAAGCCGCCTCTACCTCACGTTGAGCTGTCTGGAATGTCGCGACGAACTCCTCTGGGCCCTTGACGATCTTCATTCCGCGTCCACCACCACCGGCGCACGCCTTTAAAAGGATTGGAAATCCGGCCTTTTCCGCTACCGCTAAAGCCTCCGCTGGATCCAATAGACCACGACTGTCTCCTGGTATCGTTGGAACGCCAACCTTATCGGCGACTCGGCGCGCACGCGCCTTATCACCCATAACTCGCATGTTACGCACTGTTGGTCCGATAAATGTAATTCCGCAACTTCCGCAGATCTCGGCGAAAGCGGCGTTTTCACTTAAGAAACCATAGCCGGGATGAATCGCATCGGCGCGAGTCGCCACCGCCGCTGACATGATTGAAGCGATATTTAGGTAGCTTTCCTTAGCCAGAGCCGGTCCGATACAAACGCTCTGCGTAGCGAGCTTTACATGCAACGCATCTTCGTCCGCCTTTGAATGAACTGCCACTGTTTGAATCCCCAGTTCGTGACAAGCGCGAATGATTCGAAGCGCTATCTCACCACGATTGGCGATCAGGATCTTTTTAAATGGAAGTGAGCCCATGACTCTTTCTTAAACTGCTGGGTCGATGAGGAAGAGAACCTCACCAAACTCTACAACCTGCCCATCTGCGCCCATGATCTTTACGACCTTGCCAGATGTAGGCGACTCGATCTCATTCATAAGCTTCATAGCTTCAATGATGCAGAGTGTGCTGCCTTTGCTGATCACATCGCCTTCTTTAACGAATGGCTCGGCATCAGGGGATGGACGTCGATAGAAGCTGCCAACTATCGGCGACTCGACCTTAACGTAACGCCCGAGATCCTCCTGAGCGCCGCCGTTACCGTTACCCGAAGCCACAACCGGAACAGCAACTTGCTGAACCGCCTGGACTAGCTCCATGCGCCCTTCAGAGACAGCAAAGCCACCTGCTGGAGTTCTGGATAACTTAACTCGTGTTCCTTCTTGCTCTAGCTCGAACTCGGTTACCTCGTTCTGCTTGAGCATCTTGATGATGTGTTCAATGTCCTTGATGTCCATGGGGGCGCATCCTAGCGATGAAAGCCTCTTATGCCAAGCCCAAGAGGCATTTTTAGTCGTGCATATCGAGAAATCAATATGTTAGCCGCAGCGATTAAAGTCTCCGAACGATCCTGTAGCCTTGGCGCTGATGGCTACTGACTCGCCAGATGCGGTTTTGCCGACTAACGCGAATGTAACGGTTAGGAGCGCCCGGTTAGTAATTCTAATTCCTGTGCCGAGTGGATCGCCAACATATTTGCCGCCATTATAGGCCTTGAAAATCGGCATTATGATAGTTGCCGTTTGGCCACTCTGCGCCACGGTCGAGTCAGCCTCCTCGGTTAGCCCCAGCTTTTTGGACGTAAACTCAGTACCCTTGGAATCCACATCGAAAACCGAATATTGAACGTACTCGAACCTAACCTGCTCGGGACGATTGTTCTTAACAACTAACTTCACATACGTGTCAAAGAAAGGCTCCGGGTCGAATGTAGTCAAAGTTCCATCACAATCCGCTGTCTGTGAGATATCGATGGACGCGCTTGTTTCAGTTGTACTGCCAGTATCGGCAAAAGCCGCTGTAATGATTCTTACATCGCCATCGTCATTGGTCTGAGACCCGCCCCCTAGCCCTCCTCCAGCGGCTCCTGGAAAACCCCGAAAGCCTGACGGCACATCGCCAGTACATTGAACCGTTATTGAGCTCCGACGATTAGCGCCAAGCGCTAACCGACAAACAAATTGAAAACTACCAGGGGCCTCGCAACCTATCTGACCAGACATATTCCCTGAGTTATCCGTTGGCGCGTATCCTCTCTGAGGCTCAAGAATCGCGATTCCATCCTCTGAATCACACACCACATTTATTCCGGCCACGCCCTGCTGCCGTGAATTAGTCGCCCTGACTACGAATCCTGTGGTGTTACCAACCTCAATACTCGTATTTGAGACATCTAAGGAAACAGTTCCGGTGTTCGACTCATCCGACACGAAAACATCATCATCGTAGCTATTTCTTGATGAGGAACCCCCATCAGTGCTCCCCTGTCCACCCATGCAGCCCAAAATGGCCCCAGAAATTGAGAGGATGCTGATTAATCCTAGCCGATAAACAAAGCGCCTCTGTCTCATAAACTAAATCTCCGGTATCAAAAGTCTTAAGATGCCTCTAGAATATCTTAGCCAGATCCCCAACGTTACTATCATCGCTTAGAGTCCCCTCTGATATGGCGGCTGTCGTAACAGTAGGTATTGGGGGTACTATCGAGCTCTCCGCTAGGATGTCAAAATCAAACACTCCATCGTTTGTTTCATATCTGTTTCCAGAGGAGGATATCCCGCTCACTCTGATTACTACCTCCATCTTAAATGGCGGCTCCGGGAGGAGATCTCTATTGAAGTTTAACCACTCTCTTATTGATGAAGGAACGATCGTTACCTCCGCTAAGGCTCGGTTACAGACACTTGAGAAAGTCGGTGGGAGGCTAGTAAAGAGCGGCCTCCGAATACCAGCGTTAGTTGGCGAATTAGTTGTAGATCCGTTTGTTCCAGTTCCTCCCGTAGTACCACCTCCCAAAGCCGATTCCGCCGGACCAAGAATTGTGGAGAGCGGAACGGTGGTAGAGGGCGGCTGAGCGTTCGCCCCCGGGATAAAATAATCTAAGACAACGCGCTCAGTCCTAAACGCCTGTCCATAAAGATTATTCTGTAGACCTACAACAGAGAGATATCCTCCCGCGGGATCGGTAGTGTTACTCCGAGTTGAAGAGGAGGTCTGACCGCCCGTTGTAGATCCAGAATCAGCGGGTGGCACGTAGGCGACCTCACCCAAACGGATATACCCGCCAGTCACACCGGTGGGTAGTTGTAGACATCCTTGGCTAGCTGCGCCTCCTCCACCTCCAGCTCCACCTCCAGCACCTCCTGCTGTTTGCGCAGTGGAGGAGAATAACCCCAAGAAGGTAACTGACATACCTTGGTCGTTATTAGCCGCGCCATTGCCACCGCATGATGTTGTGGACAAAGAGAGTCCAAGAGCTAACATTAGGCGGCTCATTTTACGAATTACAATTCTATCTCTCATAATACACTCTCCCATCTTACGAAACTATTTTGGATTTCGCGTCCTCAAAACTCCCCTCTACTATTCTTGGCGTGATGAAGAAGAGCAGCTCTTCATCTTGGTGCTCGGTAACGTTGCTGCGGAACAACGTGCCAATAACCGGAATATCCTTGAAAAATGGTACTCCAGATATCGAATCCTGCTCAGTAATTTTGTAGATACCACCTAAGGCGAATGTCTGTCCGCTTGAAACTAATACCGAGGAGCTCGCGCTACGCTCTATCTCGTTTGGGATTCCATCAACTCTCTGCGAGCCGAAGCTGCTGGACTTGGCCCTTATATCGAGCAAGATGTAGTAATCAGGCGATGCCTGTGGCGTTACGTTGAGCACAATTCCCGCCTCAATCGTCTGAGTGGCTACGTCACCACTGCCGGATGATGTAGCTCCCGATCCACTGGCGATAGATAATCCTCCGTTTGGCAACTTAACACGGTACTTCTCAACGCTCTTGATCTCGGCTGGTTTATTGTTAGTCGTCGCCACCGCTGGCTTACTGATAATGCGCACCTGTCCCTCTTGCTCTAGTTGCGAGAGGCGCAGAGCCAAACTTTTTGTTCCATCAGCGCTATCGAACAGCATCGTCACCGCCGATCCTAACAGCGATGAGGACTCCACTGGGAAAGCGGAGCCAGTGTTACTATTACGATTGGTCGGGTCAGCACTGCCGCCCACAGAGATCGCCGCCGGAAAATTAAGTCCTGTGCCATTTCCGGTAGCTGGCGACTGAATGTATTGGAAGCCCAACTCCGCTCCCAGCTTACGGGAGAGATTTCTATTAGCCTCAACTATCTGTGTCTCAAGTAAGATCTGCGGTGTTCGTAGGTCGACCTTCTTGATCAACTCCTCAACATTCTTAAGCCCCTTCTTGGTATCTTTAACCACGAGCTGATTTGATCTCTCATCAAACGCTACAGATCCACGCTCTGAAAGAACCGTCTCCACTAGCGTCTTAATCTCAGAAGCCTTCGCGTAGCTAATCCTGATATACTTAACACTAAGAGGCTCAAGCTCCTCTTCCGCTACCCGTGCTTGCTTGAAGGACTCGCGCTCATCTCTTAGTTTATCAACCGGAGCAACACGGAGAACATTACCCTCTAAAACCTTATCTAAGCCGTGGCTCTTAAGAATCACTTCTAGCGCTTGATCCCAAGGGACATCAACAAGTTTAAGAGTCACCTTTCCTACAACTCCATCACTCGCGACGATGTTTAGGTTAGAAACCTCCGCGATGATCCTCAAAGCGCTGTCAATGTCAGCGTCCTGAAGGTCCAGTGATATCAGCCTACCCGTGTAAGTGGATGACGCACCGTTAATAGCCGCTAGCTCACTCTGATCGGGCCCAGAGAAGCCCTGATCCGAGCTCGCATTCCGCGGCTTTAAATTCTCCTTCGCTGGGTTAGCACCGTCCTTTGAGTCCGGCTGCTTATCGCTCTCCTTAGCCGAAGCGGGAGCGATCTGCGCCCGAATGTCTCTAGCCACCTGCGCGAGATCTTGCGTCTCCTCTACTCGCAAAGTGTCACCAACTCTTTTCATAGTCAGGTAACTTGAAGCTTGCGAGAAGATTCTAACAAGCGTATCCCCACCCTCGTTGACAACACGAGCTGAGCGGATACCGCTACCGCCCGGTGGCGCGAATAGCGTCTGCTGTAAAAGATTAGAAGCCGCTGAAACCTTTTTTAGTGTTACTACGTATTCAGATGGAGCCGTCCGAGTCATAGAATACTCGGTGTCCTTCTTAATTCCGATAACCACCGCCGGCGCTGCGCTCTCTGATCTATCTATAACGACCGAGGATATTTTTGCCCCGTCATTGTTAAGCTTATCACCGTTCTGATTATCAAGCACTTTAGCCACATCAGCCTTAACCTCAGGCTTTACCTCAGGCTTAACTTCAGCCTTCACCTCAGGCTTTGTTTCGGGCTTGGCGATAGACTCGTTTAGAGGCTGCTCTTTAACTTCCTCTTTTTTGGGTTCAACTATAGCCGCGGCCTGCGCCGGCTTAGGTAAATTAAGAAGTTCGCTCACATAATTAAGCGGCTGACTATCTCTTGTCTGAACCTCTTTAAACTGATCAAGTGGTAGCTCATCCTGCGCGCTATCAAAAGAGCTCATATTCAGATCCTGTTTGATCGAAACGAACTTTTTAGCGAGCTGACTTTTCTCAAAGGAGAAGCTAGCCCTATCGGACGACGCTATATCTTTCCCGACAACCTCGATCTGAGGCGGTGAAGCTGGTCGCTCAGGCAGCGCTAAGGCCCCCTTATTTGAATCCTCAAAACTTATTTGAGAGGTCTCTGCAACTGAGCTCGAACCAGAGACAAGGGCCTCCTCATCGAGAGCGAGCGATACATTTGCCTTCGGCAGCTCCATCTTTGCCGCGCTCTCTTCGACTGGCTTTTCCGCGCGCGCGCCAGAAAGCGATACGATCACCGCTCCCTTCTCAAGACGCGCGTCGTGGACTACAGGCGCGCCATTATTTAAGTCTAACACTATGCGTGTCTTGCCTGGATGAGATCCCACTCTAACTCCAGACACAAATTGGAGCTCTGGTGTCTTGAAGGATCTCGCGTTTGGTAGTCTATCTATATCTAAATCAACTACTATTCTCTCCGGACCTGAAACGCGCGTTATTGAATACTTCGGGGCTTCGACTCCCGTTGTGATAGCTATCTGATTCACACCAGCGACAGGCGCGCTGGAGATAATGCTGGATGACGCCGATAAAGCCGCTGGCTGCGCCGATTTCGGCGCGAGATCTTTCTTTGGCTCTTGAGCTACTTTTACGCTCGCTGGTTCAGCATTAGCTACGCCCGTGACGATTAACCCGCCACTTGACGCGATAGCGACCGCCATCAGCGTTCGCGCTACGATGTTAGACTTTATAGACACCATCTCTCATCCCTTGAGTTACTGCCGTTGTCGCGGATTTCCTCGCGGAACTTTCACGAAGACCGAGAAAGTTCGCTTTGGCTATTCGCCACAACTCCCTGTTCCTAAGTGGTGGAAAAATGACCTTCCTCCGCTCAGGTACTGAGAGATGAGATGGTGACTTGGTGAGAAAAGAATCGGAAAAGAGAGGGAAGAGAGGTGAAAACGGGAGCTTCGCCAAATTAAACCAACGTTACACCCAAGCGACGCTCTTCAAACCCTGTTACAGAGCGGCGCGCTCTTCAATATCTAGCTCTGCGTCTATCGCACCTTTAGATGGGTAGGACCAGTCCACCGGCGCGTTTAATACCACCTCAAGTATAACCGCGCTGGAGCTGTCATAGGAGAGCTCGGTAATAAAATCGGTAATCGCCCGGTAAGTTCCAGAGATAGATAGCTTTGAGGTTGATGGAGAGACCGAACTTAGAGGGCCGAGCTTAACCGATGAAACTTGGGCCGCGTGATCTATGGCTTTTAGAAATTGACCTTTACTAATTTCAAGCGTTTTGCCAATCAAGGTCTTCTCGTCGTAACCAAGCTCCTCTAATTCCATCTCTATCAACTCGAGTCTTTTAGATAGAAGCTCCCTGCTGTTCGCGCTGGATAGAGCGTGTGAATGTGATTCACGCCTTTCCACAATCGCTCTAAAAAGTGGGCTAAAGAGTGCTAGATAGGAGCCAATGAGCTGTAGCGCTATCGATATAACGCACACAAATACAAATGTCCTCTTGGAGATTCCGGACAATACATGACCAATCCAAGAACTCGTAGCATTTTTACCCACCGGATTCATTTTGATTTACTCCTATTCCCTCTGGGCTCTCTGGCTCACCCAAAACTCCTGGTAAAGATCGCGGTCTACTTCTACGTCCTCTAGCCTCTCAATTATTATTGACGGGCCGTCGAGGGGCGCGGCTATCTTGCTAGCCATCTCACTGATTGTGCTCCTGTCTCTCGCGACTCCCCTTAGGGATATCGCTCCTCTTGAGACCCGCATAGTCCCAAGAGTAACACCTGCCGGGACATTTCTCGCCACCGCGTCTATTACGCTAATAACAAGCAGCTTATCACCAGCGCTCTTAATTCGCGCGTCAATACCTTCCCTAACACGCCTTAAATCATCCTCTCTAGCTTTGATCCTCTGAGACAGAGCTATTATCTCCTGATGAAGTGGTTCGGCAGGTTCGACGATCTCATCTTGAGCAAGATATGTAGCTATAATTAAAACCAGCCAAACACACGCCGTAACAATCAGTAGAGCTAATGTTACTTTTATAATTAAACGTGCGCGAAGCTCGCCTACTTGGCGGTCTAAAAAGGATTTAGGTATTAAATTTATCGTGTCCAAACCTTCTCCATATCGATTTAGTATTACAAAACTCCGGATAAGCAGCACCGATAGCCTCCTCAGACGGGCATGAATGCTCTGAAATAATAAATCGCGGTAGCTGCTCTTTAAGAATAGATTCGCGCGATCGCGAACTAATAATCTCGATCCCGTGCTCATCACTTAGAGCCGCTAAGATAGCAGAACTCGCTGGCGCTCCCCCGCCAAGAAGCACTTCGTGAATCGGTTCGCCACGCTCTCGATACTGATTAACAATCTCGCTAACCTTAGCTATGAGCCGCTCTGTATGTAGTGAACTGATATCAAGGGTAGCACCATAGCTTAGGTTCAGATCTTGCTCGGCTAAATCACTAGATAAATCCCACTGATCGACGAGTATCCCCTGATCCCACACCTCGAATCTCGCGAGCTTTTCCCTCGCCGAGCATAAAATAGCGCGTTTAGATATGACTTCTTGCCTGAGCAGGCGCCAGAATTGATAACAAGCGATTTCCGGAGATACTACTCTGGCGATAAATCTATCTTCACGCCTAAATATACTTAAGTAGTCCTGAATACGCGCCTCGCGTGCCGTGACCAGCAAAGCCCTCCTGGTCTTAGAGCTTCCTTTTGCGTCTATACAAATACCGTGAACGTTCGCGTCACTATTCGCCGCGAGCTTCAAGATACCACTAGCTAGGAGCTCCCTCTCTCTTAGTCCGCTAAACTTCTCCGGAATCTCCATACTCGAGTGGTCAAACAGCCGCTCGGGTAAAACCAAATAAATCAATGTGTCGGCGAATGACCACTTAGCAACTCTCGGCAGCAGGCGCTCTACAGATTCCTGTAGAGAAGAGATGTCGACTACCGCCCCTGAAAGTTCACTGATACACCCATCTGGTAATGGCACCTGTTTGAGGCTAAACGCTCTCTTGCCAGTCAAAGCCATATCACAGATCAGCGCGGTTATCGCCTCGGAGGTGATAACTACCCCTATTGATCGCTTCATCAACACAAATTATCTCCTTTATTCTTCGCGTGATACCTAATGTTCGGCCAAACAAAAGAGTTGTTGCGCCTATTTAATAAAGCCAACCAACTCTATAATTTTCGGCTATATCAGTTAGTTACACCCCAGCCCAATGCGAAGCACCCCCGCTAGCCCTCGTATTCCCTTATCGTCACGCTCAAACTAGGATACCCTTCTCTCTATGCGACAAACGCCACTGCTAACTAGTGAAGATGAAAACCAAGGCAGCCCGCCTCCTGAGCGTGCTATGTTTACCGCTGTGGTCCCTCCTTTGGATGGGGAATTCATCTACGAATACGATCGTGATCTACATCCGGAATTAAGGGTTGGATATGTGGTTCAGGTTCCGTTAGGAAAACGCGAGACTCACGCCTACATCACATCCATAAACTCAGCGAAAGAGGATCTAACTAAGAGTGAGATAGCAGCGCGCGGGAAAAAAATTAAAGCCATCCCTGATAACGCCGCGACGGCTTTAGCATTTAGCGAGGAACATTTAGCTTTCTACGAATGGATCTCCAAGTACTACTCTGAGCCGCTATCAAAGATATTAGATCTAGCGGTTCCGACACCGGCTCATGGAAAACCACGAAGTGGTTATATAGTAAATAAAGATTTAGATAACGAAGCTTTAGAATCGACAAAACTAACTCAAGGGCAGCGGGCAGTGGTAGAGCTTCTGCGCCAGAGTGTTTCCCCTTTAGACTCAAAAACTATTCAGGCTAGCTGCGGCGCGTCCGCGGCTGTCCTTCGAGGTTTGGTAAAGAAATCCTTAATTTTACAGGTTGAACAATCAAACGGTGATGACGTGGAAAAGAGCCACGAAATCACCGAGATCACACCACCAGATCTTAACACTGAGCAACAGAACGCCGTCAATCAGATTAAGCAACTTGAGGGGAAATTCTCAACCACGTTACTACAAGGAGTTACAGGTAGCGGCAAGACAGAGGTCTACCTCTCCCTAATTATTGAGGCATTGGCGCAGGGGCTCTCGGCCCTGGTGATGGTACCTGAGATCGCTCTTACGCCACAGCTCACAGAAAGATTTATCTCCCGACTGAAGATCCCCGTAGCAGTGCTGCACAGCAGCTTGAGGCCCAAAGAAAGGTGGAAGCACTGGTCAGATCTCGCCTCTGGAAAAGTGCGCGTGGCGATCGGCGCCAGATCCGCGATCTTCGCCCCACTTAAAGATTTAGGAATAATAATAGTTGATGAGGAGCACGATTCATCCTTTAAACAGGGTGAGGGGATCCGTTATCACGCGCGAGATCTGGCTCTTGTGCGCGCCAAGCTCTCTGAGTGTCCCGTTATTCTAGGCTCAGCAACGCCATCTCTGGAGAGCTATCAAAACGCGACTATCGGGAAGTATCTGCATCTTCATCTTAAAGAACGGTATCACGACGCCGCTCCATCTTCGTTTGAAATAGTTGATCTTAATAACATCAAACCGTGGCACATGAAGTCTAAAAATATCTCGCCAAAGTTTTTCGCTGGTCTTCAAAGCGCGCTGACACGGGGCGGACAAGCGTTTATTCTATATAACAAGCGCGGGTTCGCGAGTTATTTACAATGCTCATCGTGCGAACATGTGCTAGGGTGCCCCCACTGTAGCGTAACACTTACCTATCACAGAAACTTCAACTCGCTAGTTTGCCATCAATGCGGTTTTACATTGGTGCCACCAGCCGTATGCACAGGCTGCGGAGCGAGAGAAAAAATTGAAGCTGATGCTGAACCATTATTCGCCCACAGAGGATCAGGAACCGAGCGAGTTCATGAGGAGTTAGGAGCTCTTTTCCCTTCAGCTAGGATAGCTGTACTGGATCGTGATACCGCGTCCTCAGTCCAAGACTATGTTGAGATTCTCCGGCGCGTACGCGAACGCGAAGTTGACATCCTTGTAGGTACTCAGATGATCGCCAAGGGGCACGATCTCCCGGGAGTTATATTCGTCGGAATAGTCGATTGCGACGTTGGCCTGCATATACCAGATTTCCGCGCCGCTGAGAGAGCTTTTCAACTCCTCACTCAAGTCTCCGGGCGGGCCGGAAGGCGTAGTGAGCGGGGGCACGTTATTCTTCAAACCCGAGTGCCCACTCATCCAAGCCTAGTTTTTACAGCTTCCTCCAAATATGACGAGTTCGCTCTAGGTGAGTTAAAACTGAGAAAGGAGCTGTGTTATCCTCCATTTCACAAACTGTTACGAATCATCGTCTCATCACCCGATAGAAACCACGCCCTAAAGCGCGCTAGCCAAGTCGCTGGGATGGCGAATTCTCTGGCATCGAATCTTAAAGCTCAGGTTCTCGGCCCAGCACCAGCCCCGATTGAGAAGATTAAAACCCTGTGGCGCTATCATCTTTTAGTTAGATCACCCTCTGCGGCGTCTCTTCAACACGCGATGAAGCAGATAAAGAAGATGTTTCAATCAGACTCAGAGACGAGAATATCTTACGACCTCGATCCTCATGATATGCTCTAGGGAAGGCCGGCAAAACCTACCCGTAGCGAGAAAGTGGAGGTTGAGTTGATATTCGATTTTCGAGATGGGAAAAAACCGCAAGTGTATCCTCTGTGATACATTGAGGATTTTTTCCCATCTCGAAAAATCGAAGAGCGGCTCAAGATCCGCTTTCGAAGTAGGGAGGGGGTTTGCCGGCCTTCCCTAAGCGTTATAAATAAATTCAGCCCGCACAAGCGTCTCGGGGTGTAGACTCTTATGAACTGGACAGGTCATGCCAGCTCGCTCGATCTTTAATCTATCTGTCTCGCTTAAATCCGCCGGCAGATACACATTTAATACTAGTTCAGCGATCCTACGGGGGTCGCTGCCCATAATCTTTTCTACCTGAAAACTAGCGCCCTTGAGCGATATGCCATGACGCTCAGCGAACAAAACCATAGTCGTCACAACACACGATCCTAAGGCCGCCGCTACTAGATCGGTCGGAGAGAACGCTTTACCCTCCCCTCCGTTATCCTTCGGAGCATCTGTAATAATCTGTGTACCCGACTGCTCGTGGGTCAATTCAAATGATTTACCCCCGATGTACTCCCCTCTAATCAATACACCCATGCAATTCTCCCCCATCACTCATTAGAACCGGTGATTATCTCCCCGGTTTCCGGGGCTTCTTCGGCCTCGATATCCTCATCATCCTTTCCATCAGTTAAGACCCCTTGACGATACTGATAATAGGCCCCTTGCGCGAAGAGATAGTAATCTACCGAGCTCTCCTTCCCGGCCTCTATGGCTTGAAGTAATCCAGCGCGTGTGTGCACGGCCTTGATTCCTAGCGCGCTGGCGGCTATCGCGATCTTGGTACCCGCTGATAGTGATGAATAACCAACCCATCCGATCGGATCTAAAAACCCGTCTACTATTCGTCCAACTCCATCACGCACGTTTGATGGTCCCAGGAATGGTATTACGATATATGGCCCAGCTGGCACGCCGTGATACATCAACGCGATTCCGAAGTCCTCCTCGTGATCAGGAAGACCGTAATCCTTAGCCATGTCAACGAAACCGAGCACACCGACTGTTGAGTTAATAAGAAATCTCCCGGTGTGATCGAGCGCCTGCTCAAATTTACCTTGAATGATGTCGCTCACTAGGTAGGATGGATATCGCAGATTAAGAAAGAAATTCTTTATTCCAATCTGGATCGGATCTGGGATGTTGTTTTTGTACGCCCGGGCGATCGGCTCCATCACGTGAATATCCAAGGTGTCATTCACGTCAAAAATCGCGCGATTCACCGATTCCGCCGGGTCGTATGGGTCTTCTGGCTCAGCGAACGCGGTGGCGGACGCGAAAACAACCGCGAAACCAATCGAGAGGATCAATGCGAGCATTTCGAAAGGTATCGCGCTAATACTACCTGTGTTCAGCGATCTCTTTAACTTCATCTCTTCGCTCCGTACGCTTCAATTCCGGCCCCGATTACCTCAATGGCCTTCTTAATATCACTCTCGTTTAAAACAAACGCTATCCGAATCTCCTGACGCCCCATCTCTCGGTTCATATAGAACCCAGCAGCTGGGGCGACAAATGTAGTAGCCCCCTGATACTCAAATTCTTTTAGCATAAATGTAGCAAATTTCTCAGCATCATCTACCGGCAGCTTCGCTAATAAATAAAACCCGCCTTTGGGCGCGTAGGTTTCAATACCTGGAATCTCACTTAACGCTCGCGCCGCGCTATCACGACGACGTTGATACTCATCTCGCGCTTGAGCAAGATACCCCTCGCCTATCGCTTGAAGCATATGCGCGGCAGCATCCTGCTCAATCGTCGGCGCGGCCAGACGCGCTTGCGCGATGTGAAAAGCCGCCCGCATAACGTCCTCATTCCACGTAATCATGCAGCCTACTCGGGCGCCGCACAGGCTAAACCGCTTTGATAAGCTATCAACCACGATGATATTTGGATCTCTGGGGGCCAACTCAAAAACGCAGCGAGGTTTGGTGTTATCAAAAACGTATTCGCGGTATGTTTCATCCACGATTAAAAACAGATCTCGCTCTCGACAGAGATCTATGAGCGTCTTTAATTCGCTATCGTCGCACACTGAACCGGTCGGATTGTTGGGATTACATACTAAGATAGCGCGCGTGTAGGGAAATACATACCGCGATATCTCATCTCTGGAAGGAATCGCTTTTCCCGAACGCGGGGGGCAAGGTAACGGAATTAACCTCACACCGGAGATCGCTGAGAAACCGATGTAATTGGCGTAAGTAGGATCAAAGATCAGGATCTCATCCCCTGGATCGCAACAAACCATAAAAGCGAAGATTAACGCCTCGCTCGCTCCCATGGTGATTAACATTTGATCGGCGGTGATCCCAAGATTATATCCGCGATTAAGATAGTCGCTCCATGCGCTAATTAATTTAGAGCTTCCTTTTGATGCCTCATAAGCCACCACTGGCTTGATGCTTTTAGTGACACCATCGACAAATTCAACGGGCGACTTGAGATCCGGCTGGCCGATATTTAAACGATATACGTAGGTACCACGCTCCTCAGCGGCTTGCGCCAGCCCCGCTAGCTTTCTAATCGGTGATGGCGGTGTCTTCTCAGCGCGGTGCGATATTTTTAGCTCTGACATTTTACTTTATACGCATGGTTTCAATCAGCGCGCTCTCAAAGATCCTCCACCCTGGATTCACCCAAGAGCGCCAGCGACCGACTAATCGACCCTCTCGATCAAGAAGATACTTCTCAAAATTCCATCGGACTCGCCCTCGAAGATCTCTTGGCCCCCTAGTGGTGAGCGCCTCAAATACCGGCTGGATCGCCGCTCCGGTCACAGGTGCTTTCGGGAAGAGCTGGAAAGTTACCCCATGATTGACTCTGCAGAAAGATTCAATCTCCAAGTCCGAAGCTGGCTCCTGACCCATAAAGTCATTACTCGGGAAACCAAGTACCACCAACCCCTCCTTGCCATAACGCTCATGCAGGGCCTCAAGCGCGTCGTACTGCTTTGTGAAGCCACACTTAGACGCTGTATTAACGATTAAGACGACCTGCCCGCGGCAAGCTGAGAGGTCCATAGTCTTACCATCGCGTGTAGTGGCGCGGAGCGGATAGAGGGTTGGGTTAGAGTTTGAGGGCTCTCTGGTGAGGCCTCCGAATAGCGATTGTTTTAGCGACATAGTTAACCCTAAACCTACTACTCGAGGCGGGTTATCACAATAAGGGGATGGTGGCGCTTTCCCTCAGTCGAGCCATGATGTTTTTTCTGTTCCTCAAATAGGCTTTGACTGTCTAGCTTAGCTAAGCTAGACTAACTAATATGAAGAAAGTCAACATTCACGAAGCTAAAACGCAACTTTCAAAGTACATCGCCGCCGCTCTCCGTGGTGAGGAGGTCGTGATTCATAAAGCCGGGGAACCTCTTGTTGTTTTGACACCTTGGCGGAAAGGCTCCAAGAAGCGCAAGGGCGGACAGTGGCGCAACAAAGTAAAGATTAGCGCCGACTTTGACGCCCCACTACCTGCGGAGATCCTCAAAGGCTTTCAGGGGGCGAATGAGTAATTCTTTTCTGATTGATACGCATATTATCCTTTGGTGGCTGGATAACCCCAAGAAACTCTCGGCGCAAGCTCGGGAAATAATAGAGAACGAACGCAACACGATCTACCTTAGTAGCGCCTCGGTATGGGAGATCGCGATAAAATCCTCGATCGGCAGATTGCGGATTCCGGAAAACCTTCTTAGGGTTCTGGATGATGAGGATGTTAAGATACTGTCCGTGTCAGGCGCTCACGCGATGAGCATAGCATCATTACCACCAATTCATTCCGATCCGTTTGATCGAATGCTGGTAGCGCAAGCTCTTCATGAAGACCTGCAGATTATTACGAGAGATTCAGTCTTCGAACGTTACGAGAAACTTAGATTAATACCCGGATAACGCCTAGGGAAGGCCGGCAAAACCTACCCGTAACGAGAAAGTGGAAGTTGAGTTGATATTCGATTTTCGAGGTGGGAAAAAACCGCACCAGACTACGCCAAGGCTACGTCTGGTCCTACATTATCTCGCCGGCCGTAGCTTTAGCGAAGGTCGGAAGTGTATCCACTGTGATACATTGAGGATTTTTTCCCATCTCGAA
>JBIKWQ010000013.1:0-51282 GCA_044356215.1 Bdellovibrionota bacterium
CTTTAGCGAAGGTCGGAAGTGTATCCGCTGTGATACATTGAGGATTTTTTCCCATCTCGAAAACTCGAAGAGCAGCTCAAGATCCGCTTTCGCAGTAGGGAGGGGTTTTGCCGGCCTTCCTTAGGTATTGACCCCCTCCTCCCCAGCTATCGACCCCTGAAAAGCCTCCCATATATCGATATTAATTATCTCAGACTCTAAATCTAGCTCATCAATTGAGAGATAGAACCGGTCATCGATCACAGAGACTCGCCAATAAGGGCTCGATGACTCGCAATCAATTAAACGACCTAGAAACTCTGAATCTAATTTATAGAACCGAACATTCTCAACCCAGTTCGTTTTGCTTCCTCGCAGATAGTGGCAAAACCTCGCTATATCATCTTCTTGGTAGAAGTAGATCCTGTGCTCAGCGTTCGGATGTTGTTTGAGTGATAGCTCAAGTTTGCGTTTCTCAGGTGCTCCCACCACAAGCCATAGGTTAGTCGCGCCGATCTCATCACGAACGACAACTGTCGGTTCCTTTGAATCATCAATTAGATTGGTGAATGTGACCGCCGATCGATATGAATGAATGTAGGCTATTAGACGCGCGTAAAAGTGCTCATGAGACTCTAGTTCATGTCTTGGAATCTTAATCCGAAAAGAGCTAAAGATCCCACTGTCAGCGTGATTAAGCTCGATAGTGAAGGAATAAAACGCGGCGACAAAAGTCATGTCGCCTTGCATAGCGCATCGGCGCGCGCTTATCAATCCATGAGGCAAGTTAAGCAGTCACGACGGGCGGAGATGGCGCCGCCCGTCGTGGTGGTTACACAACGTGTACCGGTTCCTCTAGATTCTCAAGCCCCTCCGCGGAGTTGCAAACAGCCGCGTAGTGAGACTTTAACTGCTCCCTCATCAGGAGCCGCGATCTGTGGAGCCTACTCTTCACCGCGGGTACCGATAGCTGCAGAACTTGGCTTACAGCCTCATTCGAGAGCCCATCGATATCGCGTAGAACAAAGATGGCGCGGTACTCGTCCGGAAGTTTCTCAACGGCGCCCTGGATCGCTTCGCGCAACTCGTGTCGCGAGCTCATCAGGTCAACATCAAACATCTCGGTACGATTACCCACCCAGTTCTGGCGAGTGGTCGGCTCGATCTCATCTATTGAAACGGTCCTGCGGCGGTTGCGGGCGCGAATCTTCATAAAGCTCGAATTCATCGTCACCCGGTACAGCCAGCTTGAGAATTGAGCCTTATGCTCAAAGCTCCCAAGTTTGGTAAAGACCGTTATAAACACGTCCTGAAGGATCTCCTCGGCATCCTCCTGGCTACGTGTTATCCTCATGGCTAAGTTGAGGACCTTGGATCCATATCTCTCAAGTAGCTCTTCAAAGCAGCTCTCTTCTCTCTTTAGTACACCCTTAACAAGTTCAGCGTCTGTTCTTCGCGTCGTCATGGTTCCCCTCCACAAAACGATACGTGATGGGGATCACACTGACATATCGCCTGGGGTGAATTGTCACGGATTTGTAAAAAGATCGTTATAAAGGTACGATTCCGCGAATCCAAAAAGGGGACTAAGGTGTCGTCCAAAAGCCGTTTTGGCGAGGTTAAGGCTGTAATTTGAATGGGTTACGAGCGGTCCTCCGATTTTGAGCTGCTGACAGAGCCAGGCGGTCATGGCATCATAGAGCGGTCGATTTAATGGATTTTTAAAGATAGTTGGAGATTGATTATGTCCAGAAAAGTTTTCTGCTCTAAATTCAAGAAAGAGATGGATGGACTTGATAAGCCACCTTTTAGTGGAGAGATGGGTAAAAAGATCTACGAGAACGTATCCGCAGAGGCATGGAACCTCTGGAGTAAGGATATGCAGATTAAAGTTCTCAATGAATACCGATTGAATATGGCCGATCCACGCGATTATAAGGTTCTCGTTGATCAGATGACGCGCTTCTTAGGACTAGAGGAGGGAAGTGTCGCAGAGGTAGAGAATGCTGAGCGCGGTCGGAAACAATGAGACTAGCGATCGTCGGCGTTGGAAATTTAGGTGGCGCTTTAGCTGAGCGGCTTCTAGTGTCCGGTTTCTGTCGCGATGATCTAGCAGTCGTTACAAGAGGGTCTGAAAGCTCCTTAAAACGCTGCGAAAAGCTCGGGCTAGATCCGAAAGAAATAACGGATGTAAGTTCCTTCGACGTTATAATCCTAACTGTTAAGCCACAGGATACAGCCGCAATCTGCTCGGAAATTAGGGGTATTTTGCGCTCCGAGATGTTAGTCGTCTCTTTAATGGCTGGCATTCCGACGGCGAAAATTAGAGATCTGCTTGATCACGCGCTAGTTGCTCGAGCGATGCCTAATTTAGGAACAGTAGTCGGCCAGAGCGCTACGGCGTATTTCGCGCCAAGAGAGATATCAGAGGCACAGCGCTTATTTCTTCAGCGAATCTGTGGTGCGTGCGGGAGATCTTTTCAAGTTGCTGATGAGAGCCTGTTAGATCTCGCCACCGCCGTGGCCGGTTCGGGCCCAGCTTATCTCTGCTGGCTGGGAGAGCAGTTAGAGCGTGTGGCGTTAGACGAGGGGTTCTCAAACGCCGACGCGCACGCTGTCGTGCTGCAAACTTTTAAAGGAGCCGTCGCTTATCTTGAACAGAGTGGTGAAAGCTTCGGCGCGCTGCGCGCTAAGGTGACCTCACCTCAAGGGACAACAGAGGCAGCGATAAAAACCCTCTCTGATCACGATACCGAGGAGATAGTTAAGTCAGCGGTTCGCGCGGCGCTCGAGCGTGCGCGAGAGTTGGGAAGATGACGTAACCAACTGATATTATGGTGTAAATACATCTCGGATAATTCCCCTCAAGGAATTTTGACACTACTCCGAATACTCATTTAGCAGGCGGTACTGGCGTTTATTTAGCGGTATTAAGCAAGCGCCGACTAAGTAGGAAAGTTAGATCAGTATGTACGGCAAACAAGCTCACAGCACCTATCAGCAGGTTCAGATAACTACGACCGATCGTGGACGTCTGTTATTAATGATGTACGAAGGGGCGTTGAAGTTTCTGAAACAATCAAAGCTAGGGCTTGAAGAGAAGGATATAGCCAAATTCTGTAAATACCTTGGCAAATCGCAGGCGATCATCGCTGAGCTGATGAATACGTTAGATTTCGAGAAGGGCGGTAGCATCGCTGTTGATCTAGAGCGACTCTATGACTTTATGCTTTTTTACCTAAGTGAGGCGAATCTTTATCGAGACACCGAGAGGATCGATAAAGTAATAGGCTTGATTGATAAGATCTATTCAGCGTTTAAAGAGATCATCGAAGGCGGCAAGCATCTTGAATCCGATAGTCCTGAGGAACAGGCAGCGAAGATGGGAGAGGCGCTTAAGAGGGTGCAGATAAGTCTTTAGTGCTTGCAAAAACCATAAGTATCTTCAGTTTGTTAAGAGCAGATCTGGTGTTCTGATCAAATTTTTCAGCAGCTTTATCTAGTTCCTTCGCATCTTTAGTCATGTGACACGGGTCTCCGCATAAGTGGCAAGCTCCGCCGCTTGGTCGACCGTGGGCTGAATTTCAGGATGCGAATAATACGATGAAGCCATTATCAACTATCGCTAATTGCATGCGCCAAGATTGGGATCGCCGCGTTGAGCACGATTACCGTTTCTGGATCGCGAATGAGATCTCATCACAGTCTCTAATTTGGGAGGAGGGCGAGCGTGATTTCTCCCAGATTATCTCAGGAATTAATTTAACGAATCGAGATGTAGCTCTTGAGATCGGCTGCGGTGTTGGTCGGATGTTACCGGCGGCTAATAAGATCTTCCGCTCGGTTATCGGTGTGGATGTATCGCCACGGGCGATCTCTAAAGCTAAGGAGCTGTGTGAGTCTCTTAATCAGGACAGCCTCCAGATTGACCTCATAAATACGACCGGATCTGATCTGCAAGGGGTTCCGTCTAAGTCAATTGATCTTGTTTGGAGCTTCGCGGCGTTGCCGCATATGCCAACTCGCATTTTCGCGGCGTATTTGACCGAGATTAAGCGAGTGTTGCGAGAGACTGGGGTCGCAAGATTACAGGTCTTTGTTGGACAGCAGGATAATCCAGCCGAGAGCGACACACTAAGGATGCGAGCCTACACCGAGAGCGCTATAAAGAAAGCGGTGACACTTGCAGGGTTAAAACTGACAGCGATAACCCAGGTTAGTATGCCCCTGCAGGAGCTCTTAGAGGAGCTTTACTTACAACCGGTCCTGATCACACTAGAGCCGGACCAAGCAGGGTCGAAAGATCTAGACGAGATAGTCGCAGTGTTGCTGCCGCAAGGCGCAGAGCCCGAGGAAGCTGATATATCGTGCACGGAGTTCGAGGCGTGGATCGCTTTGCATTACGCTGATAGGTTGTATCAAGATGGTGAATATGACAGAGCGAAATCAGCTTTAGAGTATGTCGCTCAGCACTGCAGAGCCGCGGAGGTCGATGTACGCGAGGCCTTAAAGAAGTTATCTCAGCTCGCGGCAGAGAGGCAGGTAAGTGCTCATATGGCCGAGACTCAAGGTAAGACTGAGATCTATGACGCTAATTGCGAGGTGTTAAAGAGGCGCTTTCCTGAGATTTTTAATCAGTTGAGCGCAGAGCTCGCTACACAGAATCTACAAGTCGAGGTAAAAGCCAGCGCGGAAGGTCCAGTTTTGTGGGTCGGCCAGACATGCTTGGACCACCCTGAAAAACCGGTGTTAGCCGGGGATACATGGGCTAAACGCGCGAGAAACGATTCACGTTTAGCTAAGTGTCCACACATAGTAGTGGTAGGTTTCGCAGCGGGATATCACCTAGAGAGTTTAGTGAATAATGGAACTCAAGTAATATCTTGTGTCGAGACGAGTCTCGAAGTTCTGCGCAAGGCTTTAGAGGTTCGTAATCTTCGTCCGCTACTTGAAAAGCTAGCGTCGCTAACGATCTCAGAGAATGGGCTGCCAGACAATTTAGAGCCCGACGCAGAGATTATAGTCAGACCTCAGACCCTGGTCATAGCTGGTGAAGCCGCGCAAACTATCTCAAGAAACTTTAATTCACGAAGAGGATCAGCGAACCTGCGGCCTAAGATGGCCGTGCTTGGGCCCCTGCACGGAGGAACGCTGCCGATCGGTCACTACACAACATCAGCGCTTAATAAACTCGGTAAAGCCGTTCGTGGCCTCGATATGAGCGGCTTTAACGGCGGCTTTGAAATGATCAACTCACTGACTAAGAACGATATAAGACAGCAGGTCTGCCGTCAGACCTACGTAGAGATGGTTTCATCGATATTACTCGAGTCATTTACTGAGAAGCCGATCGATATATTAATCTGCATGGCGCAGGCACCGATCTCAGGGAGAGCCCTCTCAGAGCTGCGTAGAAAAGGGGTGATTACTGTTCTATGGTTCGTTGAGGACTACTTGCGTTTTACCTATTGGAAAGACTACGCCAAGTATTTCGACTACGTCTTCACTATTCAAAAGGGCGAGTGCATCGACGCGATACGGAAAGCAGGAGCCGCTAACGTACATTATTTACCTACAGCATGCGATCCTGTGATTCATGCCCCTGTTAGCTTGACACCTGAGGAGCGGGCGCGTTGGGGATCTCCGATCTCATTTGTGGGTGCTGGTTATCACAATCGTCGTCAGACATTCGCCAGTTTAGCGCATCTGCCGTTTAAGATCTGGGGAACTGAGTGGCCAGCTTGCAAACCCTTTGATCGACTTATTCAGGAGGCGGGTCGCAGGCTTACTCCAGAGGAGTATATTAAGATCTTTAACAGCACTGATATCAATCTCAACCTGCACTCAAGTAATGAGCGTGACGGAGTTGACCCAACAGGCGACTTTATTAATCCACGAACTTTTGAGCTGGCCGCCTGCGGAGTGTTCCAGTTAGTCGATGAGAGATCTCTTCTAGCTGAGGTTTTCGAGGCGGGTAAAGAGGTGGCTACGTTCTCAACAGTAGCTGAGCTTAAAGATAAAATCTCTTACTACATGGAGCATCCAGAGGAGCGAGAGATAATAGCCAGGGCGGGAAGAGCTAGAGCTTTAAAAGATCACACTTATGAAAAACGCCTTGAGCAGATGCTAGAAATTATCTACGGAGCTTCTTATCAGCAGTTAAGGCAGCGAGCGAGCGAGAATCCGTGGGTTGAGATGATCCGGAAAGCCGAATTTGATCCGGAGCTGCGCGAGCGTTGCGAGCGAGCCTTTGCTCGGGGTGATGAGCCGCAGCTCGATGGGCTAGTCGCGGATATAGCGCTTGGACAGGGGCAGTTAACGGAGACGGAGCAGAAGCTCCTATTTCTGTTTCATGTCAGAAAACAGATTATTCGCATGGAGCACGAAGGGGCCGGAGTAAGGAACTAAATCATGAAGAAGCGACACCCACACAAAAATAAAGTTTTGCTGGTCAACATCACCCGCCTGGGAGATATGCTGCAGGCAACGCCAACTATCGCCGGTATTAAACGTGAAAATCCAGATTGCCATACCACCGTACTGGTGGAGAAACAGTTCGCGGATATCTGTCATGTTCTGCCCAATATCGACAGAGTGGTTAGCATAGATCTTAATTACACTTGCCGGTCACTTGCGGCTGAGCAGTCCGGAATTATTGACGCTTATAAGTACGTGTCTGAATTAGTAGATGGGCTTCAAGAGGAGAGCTTTGATTACTGCTTAAATATGTCCTCTTCCGCGTATACCGCTCTTTTACTCAAATTACTTAATATTCCAAAGACAGGAGGTTGGACCGCGGATGAAGAGGGGTACAGAGTGATTGAGTCTGATTGGGCGCGCCTCTTCGCGACCTCAGTGCACTATCAGAATAGGCAGTATAATTCCCTTAACCTCGTTGACGTTTTTCGCTGCTCAGCGGACGTGGAAGATCATCCGCATAAGCTACAGGTCAATATCCTACCTGAAGCAAAGAGATATGCAGAGGATTTAATAAGGAGCGCTGGCTTTACTAATTTCGGCCCATTGATTGCGGTTCAAGCTGGTGCCAGCCAGGCTAAGCGTCAGTGGTCGCCAGCTTTATTTGTTGAGATGGTAAAGATCCTCGATCGTGAATACAACGCGCGGATCATACTTACCGGATCTCCAAAAGAGATTTCGATCGTCCAGCCGATACTTGATGGATGTAATTCGCCAAACGTGTTCTCGGCTGTCGGAAAAACCTCGATTCCGCAATTAGCGGCCCTTCTCAAGGAGTGTCAGGTTCTTGTGACTGGAGATACTGGGCCGATGCATATCTCGGTGGCAGCAGGAACTCCAGTTGTGGCGATGTTTTTAGCCTCGGCGTATGGATTTGAGACAGGGCCCTATAGTGAGGGAAATATAGTATTACAGCCGGTTATTGGATGTGGTCCGTGTAATCCAAACAAATCCTGCAGTAGACCTGATTGCCACGATACGATATCGCCGCGATTAATGGCGGATCTCACGATGGCTCGAGTAGCTGGGGAGGTTACATCGATATCCCGTGAGCAGGCAGATCCCCGAAGTGTGATGGTGTACAGATCAGTTTTTGATCAGTATGGATTCTGTGATCTTAAGCCGATTAACTCCTCAGATGGAGACTCGTTTGCGCGCTACCGCGACGCTTATCGAAAACTTTGGTTAAACGATCTCGGTGGATACGAGGTACATGGAGACGTAGGAAGTCGTAAGCGTTCGTCTCGATCGAGTTTGGCGATGGCTGATGAAGGAGTTGATGGACTGCGCGAGATAGCCGATTGCGCCCAGAGAGGACAGGAGCTGATGCGACAGCTAAAGGAGCAGATCCTGGACACGCGAGCGCCGGGCTCAATACTGCAAAGAACAAATCTTGAGATAGTCAAATTAGACCGTGATATTGAGGAGTTAGGATATCACTATGAGCCGATAGGGGCGCTTGCCAAGATGTTTATGTTCGCTAAAGAGAATTTGGCGGGATCCGATCCCTTATCTTTAGCATCTCAAATGGACAGCGTATATCACAACCTCGGTCGGTGGTGCCAGAAGTTCGGACACTTCTACCGGGAGAGCTAGGCTTAGGGGGCAGGGAAGGGGTTTTATGATACAAGTTTCGATTAACAACGAGATAGCTAATTTTGATCTCACTAATATAGTGAAGTTTACAGATCTTCTTGAGCTAGTTAAGACTCGCATAGATCCCGAGCATATGATCACGGCGATAACGATCGATGGTCGCGAGCTAACCGATGACGAGTGGAGTCAGTCTGTTGCCCAGCTTCAAGGTGAATGCCTTGAGTTATTAACAGGACATCCAGATAATTACGTCAGTGAAAAACTACAGGACGCTTCGCGAGTTGTGCGTTCATGTTTCTTCGAGTTCCGCGACGCCCGTAAGGGTTTTCAAGATGGTGATACAGTTTCTGGAAATAAGCGTTTGAAGGTAGCAGTAGATACGCTACGAGCTTTCTTTGATTGGTATGGAACTCTAGTTCAGTTAGTCTCAGAGACGAAGCGTGGCCGCCTTGATATCTCTCCACAAGTTACAGAGATCTCAGAGACCTGCAAAAAGATCTGTCAGCAGCAGTTATACCAATCTTGGTGGGCCTTGGGAGAGAGCTTAGAGAAAGAGCTTGAGCCCAAGCTCGATAAGTTAGAGGATGCCTGCCGTCGCGTCGCCCGGGAGATTCAGGCGTCTGCTTAGGAAGCGTAGACAAAAGTTTACTAGCGCTAATTTTCGATCGGTAACGGCGCGAGCGTACCGTCTATAATAAAACATCTCATAAGCGAGCCATTGCCGGCCCTCCCTAGACAAAACAGGGACTTAATAGATTCTATAGACTTCTCTGCATTCTCCAAGATTTTTTCCGAAACCAATCCTCAACACTCGCATCCTAACATCTACGCCCTGGAATATGTGGGGCATTAGGAGAGAAGAAACGGTGGCAAATTCACCACAAAAAGCAGGTGATAAATTTCGGATACTCATGCAGAGTAGGCCGAACGTATTCACGCAGCGCGGAGGTGATACGATCGTTCTTGAGCGTCTCAGTGACGGCTTAACAGCGCGTGGACACTCTGTCACTATTGATATTAGCGGGCAACATGATCCAGCGAACTTTGATCTAGTTCATCTCTTCAATCTAGCGACCACAGCGATCACTTGGAGCTTCGCAGAGAAAGCGATAAACGCCAATGTGCCATATGTAGTCACCACTCTGTATGAGGATATCCCATCTTTTCATAGGCAATCGCATTTAGTGGCCGCGAAAGCGATTCAGTATACTCAAGGTGGACAGATCCCAGGTTCATGGAGCTTGTCTTATCAAGATCTAACGGCGCTTACTCCAGCTCCACGTTTTCTCGCAGATGACATAGTTCGTGGCGCGGCGGCACTTCTACCAAATGGAATGGGTGAGGAGTCAGCTATCAAGAGGGATTTCCCATCGATCAAGAGGTCGATGATAGTTCCAATGGGGAGTGAGGTTGGCGCGAGCGCTGGCCCAGAGCTATTTGAGAGTGCCTACGGTGAGCGTGATTTCATCCTGTGTGTCGGGCGCCTTGAATCACGTAAAAATCAGTTGATGTTGCTAAAGGCGCTTGAGGACTCTCCTCTAACAGTGGTGTTGGCTGCTGGAGGTTTCTCGTATCAGCCGCAATACGAGGCCGCGGTGCGCACTTTTAGGCGTCGGGGTAAGACTATTGTTCTCGGTTTAGTGGATCCGCGAATGCTTTCATCCGCCTATGCAGCATGCCGCACGCACGTTCTGCCGAGCTGGTATGAGTTGCCTGGTCTCGTTTCTCTTGAGGCCGCGGCTCACAATAAAAATATCGTTGTAACGAGAACTGGAACTACGGCCGACTATGTCGGAGATAAGGCCTTCTATTGCCTGCCATGGGACGGTGATTCAATCCTGTCGGCGGTTACAGCGGCCTATTTCAGCCCCGCTAGAGAGGGTCTGGTTGATATGGCGCGGTCGTATTCGTGGAGTGCTTCGGTTGTAGAGACAGAGAGAGTGTACCAAGAGATAGCAACGCCTAAAAAATGGGCAGTAACGCCCAGTAAGGTTGAAGGAGCGGGAGAAAATGAGGCGCCTTCAACAAACGGAGAGAATAGTATGAGCCAAGAAACGTCTGAATTTAAAGATATGGTTGAGCGCGGAGAAGTTGCCGCTAAAGCTTCAGACTTTGGAACAGCGGATAAGCTGCTGGCGCAGGCTGAGCGAATAGATCCTCGGTCTACACGCGTGATGAAGGCCCGTGGCGCTGTGCTTCTGGCGCAGATGAAACCAGCGGACGCGCTTACTTTCTTTGATCGTGCTTTAGCGATTGAGCCTCAAGAGCCAAAGCTTTTGGCAGGACGCGGCATGTGCGACCTACTGATGAATCGCCCAGATAAGGCGATCTCATTCTTTGAGCGCGCTCTTCAGGTCGAGCCAGGGTATTTGGTCGCACTACATCAACTACTCGAGTGTAGTTACGCCACAGGAGCTTACCCTACAGCGTTAACAGCACTGACTAGGTATCTACAGACTAAGCCAACTGATACGGACATCCGCTTTTGCTTGGCAGGATGCCTATTTAAAAACGGACAACTTGAGGCGGCATTGTGGGAGTTAGATATAATTGAGAGATCTAATCCTGAGCATGCGGGAGCTCGTGAGCTACGTAAAATAATCGTTGAGGGCGCGACCTGTAGTAGTGATATGACCATGGCTACTCCGGAGCCGCGCTTAGTTCCCACAGAGGCAGGCGCTAATATTAAGGCGTCTCTTTCTGAGCTGTCAGATAGGATTAAATCTTGGAAGGTTGACGCCGCTCGAGCCGATACTGCGGAGGCCGTTAGTCAGTCGACACGGGAGACAGGCATCGAGCTTTCCGAGGACATGATCGCGCAAGCAATCGGCAAGATAGAGGACCTGAAGCGCTCAGGTGAGTTCACAAGCGCTATTGAGGAGCTCTCGAACCTAATCGCGTGTGGAGAGCTACGTTCTCCTTACCGTGAGATCGCTGATTGCTTAGCGGCTGAGTTCACCGTCTTAGGGGGTGAATTGACCAAAGCATCTGGTATGTACGACGAGATCCTAGGTCGCGATGCGACTTGTGCGCGAGCGCTCTGTGGTAAGGGGGCGTTAGCGGCGGAGGCCCAAAACTGGACCGCCGCGCGTAATTACTTCACGCAAGCCCTGGCCTCTGATTGTGAGAACGATGTGGCTTACGCGGGTATGGGTATCTGCTCAATGGCGGAGAACAACGCTGATAAGGCGTTCACATTCTTCCAGGCGGCGACAGAGAGAAACCCAGAGAATCACAGGGCGCTACTTGGACTCTTGCAGACTGGGTATCCACTTAAGCGCTATACAGAGATGGAGCGTATGCTGACAGCTTATCTGGATCTCCATCCAGCGAGTTTGGATATGTTGTATTCATTCGCAGGTGTTCTCTTTGCTCAGGGTAAAGTTAACGAGGCAAAGATGGAGATCGAGAAGATCTTAATTTTTGAGCCAGCACATGAAAACGCTCTGGAGCTAAAGAATCTGATCGAACAGAATCCGAGCGAATCTGAGCAGGCTGTTTCGTAAATTTTGACCCGCGTTATTAGCTTCTAGCATCTCTCAGATGCTTCGCCACGAGGGGCAAAACTGATATTGTGAAGGGCCTCCGCAAACGGATGCCATCGTTTACCTCAGCCATTATCGCCCGCACGGCTTGGCATTCCTTAAGCCGCAGCAGCTTCTCTGCGACAGAAACTCTTTGAGTATCTGTGTTTGTTAGTATCTCGCCAGTAATCTTGGACAGCTCGCGGCGGATCTCCTGAAAGCTACCATCGGCTAGCTCCTGCTCCCATTTATTGGCGGCGTTTAGTCCCTGTTCGAACTTAAATATGGTGTGAAGCTGGAACGTGTCTAAAACCTCAGAGAGAGTCGCGGCGACTTTAGTCACATCTTGCTTGTATTCCCTGGCGCACCAGAGGATCTCAAGCACAACGTGAACCCGACGGAGAAGGCTTAGGACTGTCGCGTCATTCTCAGATGCGCCCTTAGCTCGGTACTCCGACAATCGTTTTTCAAATCGAGTTAATTCATCACCAGCGAACATCGTCCTAGCGTGCGGAATTAGATTCGAAAAGCTAGTTAGGTAGAGGCTTAAGATATCTTTAAGCGGGGTTTGATCCCCATGAGTTTGAATCAGCCACGATCCCGCTCTCCTTAGCGCGACTGTCAGATCCATCCATAATTCGATGAAATCAGCACGGGTCTTCGCCGTGTCGAGGTCTCGGACCCGTTGTCTCAATTCCCCAGTTTTTAAGATCGCGTCCGCCGCGAGTAGGCACTTCATCACGTGGGGGATCGCCGCGCCACTGCTAGATACGATAAATGGGATAAAGGATATCCCAACCGCTAAAGTTGCCTCACCTACTATCTCATTAGAGATAATCTCTCTCCGTAGCGGGTGGCCAAGAACGTCAGTTCTGAAGCTATCCCGCACGCGCTTCGGAAAGTATTCCAGCAGGTGCTTCTCAAGCTCTGGATCGTTTAAGAGGCCAGAATCACGTAGCCCCTCCTTTAACCACATCTTTACAGCGGCGCTACATACAGCTAACTCAGGGCGAGCCATCCCGCGTTGAGAAGCTACGCGTAGGCCTAGCTCCTGCTCGTCAGGTAGGTGGTCACGAGCGCGATCTAGAAAACCAGACGCGTGCATCTCTCGGATCAGAGAGCGATATTGCTCGATGGTGTTCATTGAGCAGATCTCTGAGACCGTTAATAGCAAGCTCTGATCGCGGTTGTGCTGCAATACAGAGTCAACTACGTCGTTGGCGATCTTCTTGAGTAAGTTGTTGCGGTCATCGATTTTGAGAGCGCCCTTTGCTACGAGTGGAGAGAAGAGAAGCTTTAAATTTACCTCGTGATCTGAGAGATCAACGCCGCCAGAGTTATCTATGGCGTCCGTATTAATCTTGATACCTGCCTGCGCGCACTGTACGCGGGCGCGCTGGGTAAATCCAAGATTTCCTCCCTCTCCAACTACCAGGCACCTTAGCTCATCAGCGTTAACCCGCACGGCGTCATTAGCGCCGTCGTTAACATCGCTGTGCGATTCGGATCGTGCTTTCACATAGGTGCCGATTCCGCCGTTCCAAAGCACCGTTACTGGTGCTTTGAGCAGAAGCGAGATCATCGTTTCTCCATCAACGATCGCAGGAACATCATCTCCGATAGCGAAGGCTTGGCGCATCTCAGGTGTTATCGTAATCTCTTTGGCGTAACGCTCAAATACTCCGCCGCCTTGAGATATCACCTTTGAGTCAAAATCAGACCACTGAGAGCGAGATAAAGAGAATAACCTCTGCCGCTCCTTGAAAGCCTCATCTTGATTCGGTGCTGGGTCGATGAATATATGTTTGTGATTGAATGCTCCGAGCAGAAGGAGATTCGATGTTAAGATCATTGCGTTACCGAACACATCTCCGGACATATCTCCGATACCAACAGCGGTAAAAGGCGCGTTCGTATCAATCCCTAAATCCCTCGTGTGGCGCATGACGCACTCCCAACCACCGCGAGCTGTGATCCCATACTTTTTATGATCGTATCCCTGAGATCCTCCGGACGCGAAGGCGTCACCTAGCCAGAACGAATACCGCTCCTGCGCTATAGAGTTCGCTAGATCGCTAAAGGTAGCTGTACCTTTATCAGCCGCGACGACGAAATAAGGGTCAAACTCGTCGTAAATTATCGAGTTTGCGGGACGAACCGGTTTATTGTCGATAGTGTTGTCTGTGATCGAGAGAAGAGCTGTTATGTACTCCTTATAGGACGCCTCTACCAGGGAACCCATAGTCGCTCCGGGCGCAGGGGTGGCTTTGACAACGAAACCTCCCTTTGCGCCGCTTGGGACGATAATAACGTTTTTGACCTTCTGTGTTTTTACAAGCCCTAAGACTTCAGAGCGGTAATCATCCAGGCGCTCACTCCAACGGATACCGCCACGCGCTACCTTCGAGCTTCGAAGGTGAGTCCCCTCGATTCGCGATGAATAGACGAACATCTCATAGAGAGGCCGTGGATGCGGCATGAACTCTACCTTCTCTGAGTGGAGCTTTATCGCGATCGTATCTGGGTTGTTAAAAAAATTAGTTCTTAG
Organism: Bdellovibrionota bacterium; assembly: GCA_044356215.1. Taxonomy (GTDB): domain Bacteria; phylum Bdellovibrionota_C; class UBA2361; order UBA2361; family OMII01; genus OMII01. The sequence continues at coordinate 14,125 of JBIKWQ010000013.1, forward strand.
CGTATTTTTCAAGAGAACCAAGAGCGCTTTTAGGATCCGGTCGTGTGTGATGTCAGCTACCTTGCGCAGAGCGATCTGATAGCTCTGCTCGATGATGGTGAGACGAGCTTTTCTCTCTTCTAGTGATAGTTTTAGATCGGGGTTAAAAGCTGTATCAAAATACTTAACGAATTCTCGAGATACTTCAGGAGAATAGGCTAAGGCCTTCCACATAGTTCTCTTAGTGGCGATCTTATAAGTTTGCCACAGCAGCGCGCAGTAAGATCTAAGAAGCGAGATCTGATCGATAGTTAGATCCCCAGTTCTAAGAAGAATATTTAGGGGATCGCTAAGGGCCTTGCCGAGAATTATCTTCGCTAGACCAGAGGATACTGATCGGTTAAAGCCAGCGGGATCTAGTGATTTGCCATCAAAGGGACGGACTACGCATTTAAGGATATGGAGAGTCTTGTCTTCTGAGCTTAGTGAGTAAGAGTTAGCATCTAGAACCTCCAATCCTAGATCCTCTAGCGCGGGGACGGCGGTGCTGATTGAGATCGAGCTGCCGCTTGAGAGGAAGCTCAATTGAGGGGGTCTAGTTGAATTAGGCTCCTGAAACAGAGAAACCGCTACAGGCGATTCGTCTGTTAGTTTAGAGCAAAGATAAAAGTCATTTACAGCCTCGGCGACTGAGATGCTCGCCTGGTAGTTCTCTGGAAAATTAATCGGCCATTTGTTGGTCAATAAGGCATTATTCTTTAATTGTTCATCAAGCAGTTCCTTCCAACTAAGGGTAGCTCTCTGGATGGTTTTACCTAACTGATCGAGATCTGGATTTTTTTGATCATCAGCGCTCGACAAAGGTGTACTTATATACAAGCGAAGTTGCCGTTTCTTGCTTGAGTCTAGGTGAATCTCACTTGACGATGGAGCTGCTCCAAAGCTCGATTCGACGATGGATCTAACTTCAGAACGGGTCGCAGCGCTGTAGCGGTCAGGCGGCATTACGATTGCAGTTAGAGCCCATCTCGTGCGTGTGTCGATGCAAGTAATGCTTCTCGAGTCCTCTCTTGAAAATACTCCTAGTGCCAGCTGCGCTATCGTTTGAAGATCTCGGACTGGAAGTCTAAGAGCCTCATCAGTTGGCATATTATCAATGACTTCGATCACATACTTGTAATCGTGAGAATTAGGTGGCGTTTCCTCTGTCGCTAAGACCTGCTCTAATTTATGGCGCAGCACGGGGATATCTAAGGCTTCGCATGCTAATGCCTTTGAGGTCAGATATCCGACAAGAGAGAGCCATGTATTCCCTGCTTGAGTAGCCTTGATAAACACATGAAGTAAGGGTACATGCCTGTGAGCCGGGGACTTTAAGAGGAGCTTGTTGATCGAGAAATCTACATTATTTTTAGCGGCCCTCTGTAGGTCGTCGGAGATGACAGCAGCGAGTCGTTCTTGGAATTCGCTCTTTGACTTCCAGGCTCCCAGAGCCCCCGGCAATTGCGATGCTTGATCCCAAGTTGAGGCGCCGACGAAATAAAAGCTGCCGCTACTGAGCCAGTTGAAAAAATCCCGTGCCTCGTTCTCTGGCAGCTGACCCCATTCCGTGTTTATCTTTCCGATATTTCGGCTAGCTGCGCCGTTGGATACCGCCACCATAGCGGCGTAATCATCGACAACATTTACTAGTGATCGCAGAGAGTCGCGCAGAGTGGGGATTAGACCCTCGATCTGGCCGCGTGATTCAGAATCAACATCGATGAAAGAGAGCGCGACCTTTCTGCCGTTTACGCTCAGAATCGGATGTTGATAGCAGACGAGCGAGATCTTAGCCTCGTAAAGGCGTTCGGCGAGGGTGCTGATAATAAAAGGGTGATCTCCTAGAGCGATAAAGAGGCCACAGCTATTATGAGCGCGTTTTAGCGATACCCCGATCCCATCATCGGCATTTGATTGCATTGTGATGGCTTCTAAGCACCCTTCGAGAATACTTCGCAGCTCAGCGAGACCTTTCTTGCGGGGAAGGTCGGTTGGAGCGCGGTGAAATAATCGATCAAGAAAGCTCGAAACTCGCCCCGCATCGTCAGAAGAGTTGGCGAGACTAATACCCTTAAGAGTTTCTATAAGTTTTGGGGAGAGGCCCGCAGTTATATCCTTTACTGTGGATAGAGGAAATAGATTTGTTGAGTTCGGCATTCGACACCTGAAAACAAAATTTAAGCCCGGAAGTAAAGTGGGTCGGTAAAGAAGAACCCTAAGGAAGGCCGGCAAAACCTACCCGTAGCGAGAAAGTGGAGGTTGAGTTGATATTCGATTTTCGAGATGGGAAAAAACCGCAAGTGTATCCACTGTGATACATTGAGGATTTTTTCCCATCTCGAAAGCTCGAAGAGCAGCTCAAGATCCGCTTTCGCAGTAGGGAGGGGTTTTGCCGGCCTTCCTTAACAGTATACTCGTTTCATTGTCTTGAAGGCACCCAGGAACAATCACATGCAGCCACGCCCTTGGTTTTGATAGTCAAAACAAAGGTTTGCATGGAGTGGTATCTGAGAGTCCCTTTTTTAGCTCTGCAAGCTACAGAAAAGGGCTTTTCTGCCGAATCTCTCTCTTGGGCGGTGAGAGAGTGGCTCTAGGAGGGGGTTACTTAGGCAGCTAAACGAAAATTGCATGGCGCCAGGGATGATAGTTGGTTGTAGACCCTTGGGGGTATCCCCCTAGAGTCGCGGCCTGACAGGGAGTGTGAGGTTGTAATAAAATGGACAAGTTGTACAAGAGCGCCACCTCGGAATCGGCATTCAGGAGGCTTCTGGCAGCCTCGGTTACGCCAGGGGGGCCGGAACCCCCCAAAGAGGATGGCGAAGAAGCAGGCCAGGGCTGGGGGGATAATCGGGAGGCCTGGCCACGACAGATAACAAGGGCGTTGGAACGTGCGGTTTCGTCGGTAAGAGAGGCCGCTAAAAAAGTAGATGAAATCCGCGAGGTGCTGTCGGATGTTCGCTTAGAGAACGCCACAGCGGCTCGTGCAGAGCCCCGAAACGTGGAGGAATTTAGGGCTAAGTGGCTCTGGTTCCACCGAGTTTTGCGGAAGGGGGAAGCGTGGCAAGAAGATAATGGCACAAGTAAAAAGGATTCAGGGCATCTTTTAGGTTAGGTTTAAGAGTTACTGAATCAATGTTCCGGCGTGAGGCGCCCGGCAGAGAGATCTGCCGGGCGCCTTTTTTTATCCCAGAAAAGGCAGGTGGGAGATAATTCTACCGCAGGAAACTCAGAGAAGCTAATATTTCAAAGTATTTAGCCCTGCGTTCCTATGCGTCCCCTGTGGTAAAAAATCTTCACCAGGGGTATCTGTATAGCGATTGACCGAAAAGCGGAGCGAAATGCCGAGGTCTTAGGGCGGCTAACTAAAAAGAGTTTCCCCCGCTCCCGTTTGTACTAGGGCGTCGCAGTGTTTTTGGTAAGTTACGGAGACAATTAGTAAAATATTTTTTACCACAGAGGACGCAGAGGACACAGAGAAAACCCCATAATTGCCCATAAAATGGCCGTTCTCTGTGTCCTCTGCGTCCTCTGTGGTGATAAAGAACTGCGATGCCCTAAGTTTGTACTAGCTCGTTGGATATGGTATCTCACAATGCTTAATTTTAGAGATTTAGGTAGTTTCGCTATGGTGGCGTTCCGTTACAAAAATGTGTGCCTTGAGTCGTGCGCTATAACAGTGCCACCCCAAGTTCTTACATCAGCCGAGATAGAGGACCGCTTGGCGGAGGTCTACCGTGACCTCGGGATCCCGTTTGGCACACTAGAGCGTTTGACGGGAATCGCGGCGAGAAACTTCTGGGATATAAAGGAGCGCCCAAGCACCCTCGGCACCGAGGTTGTACGTAAGGCCGTTGAACAATCAGGGTTTGAGCTAAGCGACATGCGAGCGCTCTTTAGCTGCTCGGTTACTCGTGATTACTTCGAACCTGCTACAGGCTGCATCATTCACAACAACTTGAAGATGCCAGAGGACTCAATCGCGCTTGATGTTAGTAACGCCTGCCTAGGTTTCATGGATGGTCTCTTCTTCCTCGCGAACCTGATCGAAACTGGACACGTTAAGGCGGGAGTAGTCGTGTCGGCGGAGCACACAAGGGTAATAGTAGAGAATACTTTTAAGAGTGTGCTAGAAGGGAAAACCTTATCGCGTGACCAGCTGTTAAGGATGTTGCCTACATTCACAATCGGATCAGGCGCGGTAGCTTATGTTCTCTGCCACGAGAGCATCTCAAAGCATAAGCGCAAGATCGTAGGTGGCGCCACTCGCTCGGCCACTCAGCACTGCGATCTATGCCTAGGAAATGTTGATTATCACCTGGTTGATGGGCCACCACTTGGTCCGGTGATGGAGACAGAGTCGTCTAAGTTAATAGCCGCGGCCGCTGTGCTTGGTAAACAGACATGGGCCGATGCCTCTGAAGTTCTAGGTTGGACGAAGCAGGATGTTGATCACGTCTTCTGTCATCAAGTTGGGCGTCAGGTAAACGAGGCGTTTTACAACACCTTGGGCTTAGATCACACGAAGGAATTTATTATATATCCGACCCGCGGAAATCTCGTATCAGCCGCTTTACCTACAGCGTTCGCTGTCGGAGTTGAGGAGAAGGGGCTTAAGAAGGGCGATAAGATCGTTCTGACCGGATTTGGATCCGGCTTGAACTCGCTCTTTATGGGAATCGAGTGGTAGGAGTTTAAGCCTTTAGATGTCGGCGCAGCTTCTTCCATTTCAATCTCGGTTCGTATCTGTAGCTGGACACCGGATGCATTACATTGATGAGGGATCAGGTCCCGTCATCCTCTCCTTGCACGGTAATCCGACTTGGAGCTTTCTCTATAGGAATGTAATCCGAGAGTTGCGTGACTCTTTTCGTGTAATCGCCCCCGATTTTTTAGGGTGTGGTTTGTCGGATAGAACCCCAGGCAAGCGCTTTAAGGCGATCGATCGGATCAATCAACTTGAGGAGTTCGCTCAAGCTCTAGGTTTAAACAAGTTCTCGATGTTGATGCACGATTGGGGCGGGCCACTAGGGACTGGCTTCATGCTTCGTAGATTGGATTCAATAGAGCGCATCATTTACCTAAACACTACGCTCACAGAGACAGAGAGCCTGCCGCCGATAATTAAATTAGCTGCTTTTCCAATAGTAGGAAGAGCGCTCACTAGGCACACTGCTACGTTTGTTAAGTTAACAACGTCGATGGGCGCGCACCGAAAGCTGACACCAGATATAAAAGAGGGGTATTTAGCTCCTTACATAAATCGCAAGCAGCGCGATGCTATCTGGGATTTCGTTGACGATATTCCTTTTGATTTTAGTCACCCGACATATTCGCAGATGGTGGATATCGCCGCGGGTTTGCCAGAGATTGCGCGTAAACCAGTTAAGATTATCTGGGGCTTAAGAGATCCGTGCTTCCACCGTGAGATGTTAAGCAAGGTCGCGGCGCATTTCCCGAATGCTGAGATCTTAGAGATAGCTGATGCCTCACATCTAGTTCTAGACGATGCTCCGCAGATAGCGATTCCAGCTATAAAAGAGTTCTTCTCACGCCCTTTGCAGAGAGAAGCAACTGCACCTGAAGCCCCAGCGGCCACCCGTGAAGATGGAAGTATCCATGTAATCTATGATCAGGTGATGCGCTTAGCTGAGGAGCAGCCAAACCTTTCGGCGGTGATTTCGCCTCGGTGGGTAAGAGATCCTATTAACGGCAGTGCTCTTCACTACGCGCACACTACCTACGGAGAGCTGGCCAAGCTTGTTAATCAGTATCAACGTGGGTTAGCTGATTCAGGGCTCGCTCCTGGTGACCGCGTTCTTATGTTGGTGCAGCCTGGAGCTGATTTCTTAGCCTTAAGTGTAGCGATAGCTGGACGGGGCGCCACTCCGGTTTTTGTGGATCCAGGAATCGGTCTAGAGCGATTAACGAAATGTATTCAAGACGCGGCTCCTCACGCCTTCATCGGATCTCCTAAGGCTCATATCCTAAGGCACCTCAAGCGCAACCTCTTTAGTCGCTTAAAGTTTTACGTTACCGCGGCAGAGTGGGCGTTTTCGAGAGGGAAGTCACTCGGGCACTTTAAGCGTTTCGCCAATGCTTCGCTTGCTCCAGTTCCTCTTCCTGTGGTTAGTCACGATGGAACTTTCAAAGCGAACAACGCCGCTTTGATCGCCTTTACATCAGGAGCCACCGGAACACCAAAGGGAGTGATCTTCACTAATGAGATGTTGGCCGCGGAGCTTCGTTTGATCCGTGATGTGCTTGGTCAGCAGGTTGGCGGAAGAGATCTAACTCTATTGCCGATCTTCTCTCTGTTTAATGTAGCGCTAGGTGTCGCGAGTGTTTTCCCATCTATGCCTGTCGGTAAGCCGCTTGCACTCGATCCGGCTCAGGTTGTTAAGTTGGTGCACGATCTCTCAATTGATAGCTCTTTTGGTTCTCCTACTCTGTGGAATAAGATAGCTGATTATACATTCCGCACTGGCGCAACGATGCCCACGATGAAGCGGGTATTTATGGCGGGTGCCGCTGTTCCGGCAGCGACCCTCTCTCGAGTGCAAGGAGTTCTCCCTAACGCTTTAGTTTCTACACCATACGGCGCGACAGAGTGTTTACCTGTTACCTTTGTTTCAGCTCCGCAGTTGGCCTCAACTAACAGGGCCGCTGCAACTACAGGCGAGATGGGAACCCTAGTTGGTAAGGCTGTTCCTGGTGTTGAGATACGGGTGATTAAGAGCTCGCTTGAGGCGATAGAGAGGATTGATCAAGCGGTTAATCTGCCAGCGGGCGAGATCGGAGAGGTGATAGTTTCAGGAGAGAACTGTAGCCCTGAGTATCTAAATCGACCAGACGCTAACAGGCTAGGAAAGATCGCCGACGCCGAGCGTGGCTTTTGGCATCGCATGGGGGATCTAGGCTACCTTGATAGCGAGGGTAATCTCTATTACTGCGGACGCAAGGCGCACTCGATCTATACAGCGGAGCGAGCGTTTCACAGCGTTCCAGTTGAGGAGATCTTTAATCAGCTACCTAAAGTAAGAAGAACCGCGCTAGTTGGGATTAACTCAGGGAAGGAGCCGGCGCTGGTTGTTGAGCCGCTGCCGGAGTTCTGGCCTGACTCGCAATCCAAAGAAGATGCTTTTAAGGGGGAGTTGCGAGATTTAGCGAGTCAGAGTCATTTAACTGCTAGTATCTCTACTTTCCTGTTTCACAAATCATTCCCGGTTGACGCGCGTCACAACGCTAAGATCTTTAGAGAGCAGCTACAAGAGTGGGCTGAGAAGTCGTTAGGTGATCAATCCAAGGCGGCCTAGTATGTCGCAAAAGAGATATGTAATTACAGGCGGCGGTGGATTTGTCGGCAAGGCACTAGGAAAGGCCTTAAGATCTCGTGGTCATGAGGTTATCAGTGTCTCGCGTGGTGATTATCCAGAGCTTAGAGCTTTAGGGATTGAGACAAAAAGCATTGATATATCCTCTGATCCGGCAGAGTGGAGAGATTTCTTTAAGGGAGCAGATGGAGTTTTTCACACGGCCGCCAAAGTCGATATGTGGGGTGACTACAATGCTTTCTTCAAGACTAATGTAGTCGGCACAAGAAACTTAATTCAGGTCTGCCGCGAATTGGGGATCCGCCACTTCGTCTACACAAGCTCCCCGAGTGTGATTCACGATGGTAGTGATCTTGAAGGGATCGATGAGAGCTATCCGTACCCGAAACATTTTGACGCCTTTTACCCTGAGACTAAGGCTATAGCAGAGCAAGAGGTAGTAGCTGCTAATAATGGCGATACTCTTCGAACTGTATCTCTAAGACCCCATTTAATCTGGGGACCAGATGACACTAATTTGGTGCCGACTATTTTAGAGCGCGCCAGGGCAGGCAAACTTACTCGCATCGGAGCTGGTCAGAACCTAATAGATCTAACATTTATCGATGATTGTGTCTCAGCGCATATTTTAGCGATGGAGGCGCTTGAGAGAGATGATTCCACTGCTCATGGCAAGGTCTACTTTATAAGCCAGGGTGAGCCGGTAAATATGTGGGGCTGGATAGATCAGGTGCTGCTGCGTAACGGCCTACCAAAAGTTAGGAAGTCGATCTCAAAAGGTACCGCTCTTTTTATAGCCAGAGCGATGGAGCGAGTCTCTAAGGTGCTAAGTAAGGTAGGAATAAATTACACTCCTCTACTAACAGAGTTTCTTGTCTCTGAGATGGCGACTCATCATTATTTCTCGATCGATGCGGCCAGACGCGATCTGGGGTATCAGCCTTCGTGCTCTATTGAGGAGGGGTTAAGGAGAACTTTTACCTCCCCAATCCACCCGAATCCGAATCCCAAGTAAAGGTTTTCCCAGTCCCTTTAGCGTGAGAAGCTGTGCCAGTAAAACCAGTAGGTCTGACAGCTACTGTTAGCTCTACCCCCGCTGATAGCTTCTTAATTCCGGGTAGAAGGGTGCAGCTCTCGCCAGAGCACGGCAAATAGGCATCATTCTCGAGAAAATACGCCTCTTCCGCCATCGCTACGGATCGGAGATCGATCTCAGCGCGGCTATCAAAGGCGCTGGCGCGATAGCTGGCATAGCGTGGCAAAGCAACGGCTATAAGAGAGCTTATGATCCCCATAACAACAAGGAGTTCGATCAGGGTGAATCCGCCGGAGCATGTAAACTTATTAGACATTTGAATTTATCCCAAAGGTAGACGTGATGCGAAACAAGCTTATTTTTGTTCGGGCGATGGGATAAAAAAGTTGCCGCCTTCGCGGCAGGAAAGGGTTCTTCCGTGTCTCTCTAGAACGATGAGATCTGAGAAGATGGAGTCGGGGCGTTTAAAGCCTTATCACGACGCTTCATCTCCTCGAACTTAGCGCGGTATTCGCGCCATTTTTTTAGAGAGATCAAGCATTGGGGCGACTGCCAACCGTCTCTGTGACAAACTGGAGAGGGCAGGTCGGGTAGCATCACCGTAGCCTGACCAACTAGATCGTAGCACTCCGGTAAGACAACCCTGTATCGCAGTTTACCAGCCCCCGTAGGAGGCTTCTCGCTGTTTGGATTCTTTATAACCTCGATCTTACGGAGGGCGATCTTTTTGTGATAATCGGAATTCTTAGCTTTAGCTAGTTCCTCCTCGGCCGCGGATAACAGTTTCTCTTGATACTCAGCTCTGAGAGCTGGCGGGATCTTTAGAAGTTTCTCGCGAATCTCTCTGATTGATGGATCCTCAACAGGTTTGTCCTCCTCTTTCGGGGAGACTGGGTCCTCTAGCTCGATCGCGACTATCTTGCAGGCGACGCTCATCGCTTGGTCGTAGAGTCTCATCGCCTCATCGCGGAGCTCATTTCGTTCCATGTCTTTCGCCGCCCCTGAGAAATCCTTGTTGATCTCGGCGATCGTTTCATTTATCGCTTTTAGACGCTCACGATCCTTGGCTGATAAGCCGACCTTTAGAGCGGGGTCGGGGATCTTGTCGAGGCTTGAGGTGGACGACGAAAAGCGCTTCATGCTCTGCTCGCGGTACGCATCAGAGCACGATGGTGACTCAATACCGTCACGCAGGCAGACCGCCACGGGATTGTTAGGATAGATATCAAGGAGACGCTCCATCTTGGCGATGCAATCTGGATTCGTTGGAGATCCAGAGTACGAGAGTGTCTTCATCAGGTCGCCGAAGCAGCTTTTATTTAGGTGGTTCTCTAACGCGTTCACCAGGTCCGTAAGCGCGCGTAAAGATGGACGAGCTTTCCAGGCACTCTCGGCCATCTCAAGTTTTAAGTCAGCTATATCTAGAGCCCCGATAGCTGAGGGCTTCGGCGTGCTGCTTGTCTCGCTAGGTCGGGTGTTAAGTGGTACGACCTGCAGAGGCTGTTCAACAGGGGGAGTTTGAGCCAGGGATGAGCGTGGAGCGGTTAGAGCATTAATCGACAAAATGGCGCACAGAAGGGCCAAGACGCGCCGAGCAAATTGCTCGGATTTTATTCCTAAGAAATCAATCGCCATAAGCAGAAACTCCAGATACATCCAGGGTATATGGAATGTCCCTCCATCGCAACCTTAAATGGTTTCAATTACTTAGTCAGGTATTTTTTAGTCCCCAGGGGACCGGCTCGAACTTGATCCGCGGTGTGTCGTCTGCTACCGTTGAACGTTTAGTAACAGCCATAGAGAGAGAGTTGTAATGACATATTCAGTGCTTGTATCGACCTCTAGTTTCATCGACACTCCTGGACCCCACGTTTCTAAGCTTCAAGAAGCTGGGTTTGAGGTGATTAAAGCGCGTGGTCCTTTAAACGAAGAGCAGCTTCTCTCTTATATCGGTGATGGAAATAAATTCGACGCCTTTTTGTGCGGCGAGGATGATTTTAACACGCGGGTTCTTCAGGCTGCGGCGCCAAGGGCGAAGGTCATAAGCAAATATGGGGTTGGTCTCGATAAGATCGATCTATCAGAGGCTGAGAAGCTTGGGATTAAGGTTACTAATACACCTGGGGTTAACCACACAACGGTAACGGAACTGACATTCGGATTATTGCTTAGCTTAACTCGTTACATACCTGAGCAGAACGCGCTTGTTCATAAGGGCGAGTGGAGGAGGCATACAGGAAGAGAGTTAGCGGGTAAGACGATCGGTATACTTGGTTTCGGCAGGGTAGGAAAAGAGGTCGCCAAGAGAGCGATGGCGTTTGGGATGAATGTCAGGGTGTTTAACACCTCGTGGTCGCAGCAGCATGCTGCTTATTTAGACGAGCTTAATCAGGTTTTCTCGCACAGTGTTTTCTCTGAGTATCGCCCAACTGCGGTGCGAGCCCCAAAGGATGATGATATCTTCCCGCACTCGGATTTCCTCTCGGTGCACATGAGCCTCACGCGCGATAATCAACACTTTTTAAATCGCCGTCGTCTGACCATGTGTAGGCGTGGTGTTTACGTTGTTAATGTAAGTCGCGGCGCTTTGGTGGATCAAAGAGCCTTGGCTGACCTTGTTCGCTCGGGGCACGTGGCCGGTTATGGAGCTGACGTTCTGGACCCAGAGCCAGTGCAGCCTGACAATCCTCTCTTGGGATTATCCAACGTGCATCTTACCCCGCACGTGGGAAGTCGTACTTATGAGAGCGTTGTGCGTCAGGGTTCCGCTGCGGTCGACAATCTGATTAAAGCTTTGGGCGAGTCTTCATCAAAGTAGCGGATTCCTATCCGCTAGAAACAACGCCAAGTCATAGCTTATGAACCTACTACGTTACCTGCCTCTATCATATCTTAGTTGGTTTATAGGTGTCCTAGCTAACCTATCGCTACCGCAGCCTCTTGCTCGTTGGACGATAGGGATCTTCGCGGCGGCGTATGGGATCGATCCTAATACGGCGAACAGGCCGGTTAACTCTTATCGATCGATCGGTGAATTCTTTACCAGGGATCTTAAGCCTGAATTACGCCCTATTAGTGAAGGGCTGGCTTCTCCCGTTGATGGAACTCTCCGCGATTGTATCACTCTAACCCCTGGATCACTGATACCGCAGGTAAAGGGGAAGGAATACTCATTGGCTGAGCTTCTAGGAGGAGATCTCTTAGTGAGCCGATTTGAGAACGGTTCGCTCTGGAATCTATATCTCTCTCCGCGAGACGCTCATCACATTCACGCGCCGCTACCAGGAAAAATAATTAAAACAACTCACATACCAGGAAAGCTCTGGCCAGTGAATGATTGGGCTTTAAATTCGGTCGATAAGCTTTTCGCGGTAAATGAGAGGATCGTTAGCTTTATCGAGACAGATCACGGTCTATTCGCGGTGATCATGGTTGGAGCGACTAATGTAGGCCGTATCTCGTTAAGCTACATGGATCTAGAGACTAACAGGTATCCGTGGGCAAAGCACAACATACGTTCGTTTGATCACGACGGCGGTATCACGATCAAAGCTGGAGATAAGCTTGGCACATTTAAGATGGGCTCGAGTGTCGTTTTAATTAGCGAGAAGCGCTTCTCAAGCGAGTCAAGCGGACCAAGGCCTCGAACGGTTCAGTATGGTGAGCCGCTAATTATTCAGCATGTGAAGTGCTGAGAGACATGATTAACTTAAGCAACGGCTACCTAAAACTCCCCGCTCTGTTCTACGAGCGGGTTCTGCCTACACCCGTTAGCTCGCCATCTTTAGTCGCCCTTAATGAGCCCCTCGCGGGTCAGTTGGGGATCGATATAGCTGCAGCCCGCTCGCCGGAGTACTTAGGTTTATTTTCTGGCAACTCCGTACCTGCATCGGCAGAGCCTGTGGCGTTGGCCTATTCTGGGCATCAGTTTGGACACTTTGTGCCCATTCTAGGAGACGGAAGAGCGGTTCTTTTGGGAGAGGTTTTGACCCCAGAGGGTAAGTCATTTGATCTGCAATTAAAGGGATCCGGCAGAACTCGTTTCTCAAGGCGTGGCGATGGGCGAGCGGCTCTTGGCCCGATGATAAGAGAATATATTATCGGCGAAGCTCTTCATTACTTGGGCATTCCGGCGACGAGAACGCTCGCGGTGGTGGCGACGGGAGAGGTGGTGGCTCGCGAAACTCTACTTCCAGGAGGGATTCAAACGCGAGTAGCGAACGGCCACATTAGAGTTGGTAGCTTTGAATACGCAGCGGCTCACGGTGGAAAGGATGTAATTAGGGCCTTAGCTGATTATGTAATCTCTCGTAATTATCCAGAGCTTATAGGGAGTGAAGATCGTTTTTACGAGTTAGTAAAAGCTATCTTTATGAGGCAAGCGGCGCTAATAGCTACATGGATGCAAGTAGGGTTTATCCACGGCGTTATGAATACAGATAACGTCGCTGTCTCGGGAGAGAGTATAGATTTTGGTCCGTGTGCTTTTATGAACAGCTACGATCCGAATACTGTATATAGCGCAATCGACCGGGATGGAAGGTATTCGTATGGAGCGCAGCCTGAGGTGATGATGTGGAATCTAACTCGCTTAGCAGAATCGGTGCTGCCGATCCTTGATGATAATAGTGACCGAGCGCTTGAGCGGGCTAAGGAGCTGGTGAACCTCTTTCCTGGCTACTTTAACTCTGAGTGGCAGAGCTGTATTCGAGCTAAGCTGGGGCTAGTCACTAGCGAGCCAGGTGATGACACGATTATTAGAGAATTGCTTGAAGAGATGGTGAACTCTAAGCTTGATTTCACGGCGACATTTAGATCTTTATCTGGCGATCCTGTTTTCACCCTCTCAGAGAATCTTCATAAGTGGCGTGTTAGTTGGGAGGCTAGAATAGATCCGAGCCGTAATCAGAGAGAGTTAGCGGATACTCTTACATCCATAAGGTCGGTAAATCCGGCGGTAATAGCGAGGAACAGCTTTGTTGAGGAGGCGATTAAACGCGGAGTAGAGCAGGGAGATTTTAGCTATATGAATTCCCTAGTCGCAGCGCTACGCGAGCCGTTTGTCAGTCACGAGGAGTTTGGAATTAGAGAGAGCGTAGACGAGCCGGGGTATCGAACTTTTTGTGGGACTTAGGGAAGGGGGGGCATACGCACAACGTACTACGCCTGCCGCCTGTCGTAGTTGAGGTTGCGTTCATCGGACCGCGCGCCTCTGGCGCGCTTGTTCAGCATGTGACATGCGTACTGCGTCTATCGCGATAATCCTCACCCCCTATCCTCCGGCAGAACCAGCGGAATTCTCACGTTTCTATGTATCCTATATAACGGGAAATCAGAATCAGTGGTTACTACGACTGCTGCAAAGATAAGCACGATAAAGATCACTAGCAGCTTGGCAGCAGCTAAATCCCCACACCCACCCAAGCACCGATAAAAAATGTGGCGCTCAAGTAGATCCACAGCGCTGTAAACAGCAGGTGAATAGCTGTCTCAAAACGTTTGCCTCGCCAGAGCGAAGGTGAGTACACGAAAAATTGGCAAAATAGACGAGCTAGCCAGAATAGTCCCAGGCCAAAAAGGATACGTCTTCCAATAGGAGTAGCAAGAAGTTCATCAGATGATGAGAGTGTCAGGACTCCCATAAGACCTACAGTTAGCGAGATAAAAAGATAATGAACATAAAATATCTGACGGGTCAGTAGAGATAGGGGAGCAAGCTCCTCCCGCCAGCCAAAATAACGTGGAAAGAATACGTGAAGAACAGCAAGAAGCAGTAAGATTATTCCTACAATGTGCAGATGGATGCTCATGAGTTTGCTAAGCAGTATACGTGCACAAAGGGAGTTATGCGAGAGTAGTCTTTAATCTTTAATCCAGCGGCGGTGAAGTCATCTTGAAGTTCACCAAGGGGTAAAAAATGGAAGAACCCGATCGAGTAGGCGCAGAAATTAGCGAGATCGCGCGCATGTTCAACGACGATCAACGCTCCATTAGGTGTTAGCGCCGACTTGAGTTGCTCTAGAAAGGCGACGCGCTCGGCGCGTTCGCGGATCTCATGAACAGCGAGAATTAGAAATATAGCTTGATAGTGTTGGCTGGGTAGCCGCAGATCCGCGGCCGCGACGGATTTAGTTCCAGGAAAAACTGGCTGAGAAGCCCGTGCCCGTCTAATCGACCTCTCTGTATGGCGAAGAGGATCGTAGAAGTCGATCACCTCAAGCGCCACTCCTGGATACCGATTGAGAAGCGCCTGACTCGTCTCATCGAATCCGGCGTGGATATTTAGCGCGCGCTGTGTATCAGCAGGAAGGAGTGAGTCGAGCCAGCGGAGAGAGTAGAGAGGTGAGCGATCATATATAAACCAAGAGACAACGAGAGAAGCGAGGGTAGCAAGCAGAGTCCCCAACGCGATTAGGGAAGAGATCAAGATTATAACTCCTGAGTCTGCCGTTCCCGCTATGACGCCGCAAATAGCGACCACGAAAAATGAAAAGATGAAAAACTCGTAGTTAAAGCGAATTATATTCCAGACTCCTTGAAAAGGTCCTCTATCGAGCTCTCCGCTGACGTTACGCATATTCATCTTCTAACTCCGAGCCCGTATCGTCGCTTAAATCCTAGTTGCCCTGTGCGGTAGTCTCTCAATCCTGGCTGCTTTCCATGAATATGGAATATCGTTCACCACAAAAGCGTTGGCTAGTGTGGTCTCAGTAAAGCCTAGAACCTGGATTGTAGGGATATCAGCGCGTGTAATCAGAACAGGCCTAGGCTCCCAGCCCTGTCGGACCCCCTGAACGATCGCCATCTCAGAGCGCCGTGGATCGAAAGAGAATGTAAAGGGTAGAGGTCCCGAGTAACGACGGGCGCTCTTCCAGGATGGAAAAGGAGAGTTCTCCGGCAGTGGTGGGTTATCGCCGCTGTGGGGTATCAGCGCCTCAACAAAAAGTCCGTTAGGAGATGACACAGTGATTGATCGTTCACCAGATGACATCGAAAGCGGGATCCTGTTGTAGCGGTAGCTGGTGAATATATTCCCAAGGATCCGCATCTGCCAGCGATCGGTCTCTGATCGAAGGATGTATAGTCCACGAAGAGTTCGACCACGGGCATCGCGATACCGCACGAAGATTCTATATCCAGCGAGAAGAAAGTCGCGCCCGAGCCAGCTCGGAAAACCGCGTGGTCTGAGCTCACGCGTATCAACAAAAGCGGCGGCTATGAAACCAAGATCGTCGTCAAATGTATCGAGTTCAAGATATGGAGGAAGTTTGGAGATCAACTGCGCGCGTGGTGCCGTGTAAGCCAAAACAAGCGAATTTTTGAAGAAAGCCTCAACTCCAAATGGATGGCGGAAGAGGGGCGTACTCATACTTTATCCTCCGCCTTATTATTTCCGGAGGCTCTGTGTGGCGCAACCATATGGAGGTAGACTGTAACGACGAAGATCAGAGCGAAGAAGCCGTTTAGAGGTCCCCATAGAAGTAGATCCCGAGCAATCGTGAGTTCTATACAGTTCATGATGACCACAAGGGCGATCTGGAGCCATCCACAAACAGTGCGCCACTTTCCGCTGATCACCCATAGAGCAATGAGCAGCTCCCCAACTCCGATCAGGATCGTTATCGGCCTGCTGAGAGGATCTCCGAACACTCGTGCGACGATCTGAATATGAGTTGGAGTGATAGGAATTAACTTTCCAAGCAGCCCAAAAAGCAGCCATATCAGCGCGATCGAGTAAGTGATTATTCGACTACGAGTGAAGCTCATATCTGTTTAGAGTACCACGGATTTAGCTAGAGGTTCTAGGGAGGGGGGGTGAGGTTGGTGGGGGAGTAATAGAGTATTGTCGCGCCGGATCGGAGGAGTCGCGGGCCAAACAGCTATTTCTTCGCTTCTGACTCGCTATTCATAAAATTGATGATCTGACGTCGCAGCGGGATGAGATTCTCTGGACTAGTGAATGTCGCTGCTTGGATAAAGGCATGAAATAGGACGGACTCCACGGCGCTAGGCATCGGCGAAATTCTTAGTAGGAACCTTTTGTAGCTCCGTAACTCAGAAGCCGCCTCTTCGGGTGGTAGTTGGTCTAATCCATTGAATTTCGCATCGCGAAAGAAAAAATTAACTTTTCCGTTCGCGGCAGAGTTTAAAGAACGCTCAAGCAATACTGCTTCGGGATGTTTGCCGGATAAAATATCATGAAGAAAGATCTCGCGAGCTAAGTCAAGGAAGAGTTGAGCGGTCATTGAATATCCCGAGCCGACTTCCGTGCCGTCCTTATCTTTAAACCTGAACAACGGTCTAGCCATCTCGCTAGCCCCCACCCCAAATCTCTCACCCCCTAACTCCCGGCAAATAATCCGGCAAATAATCCGGCGTTGTTTCAATTAACTGTTTGATATATAATGAATTATCCCGAGCCGCCAAGCGGCAAAAAAAGCGGTACTTCTTACAAGATTACTATAAAAATGGAACGACTAGATAATCCCCGTCTAATGGAGCCTTTACTACCTCCCGAGGGGACAAAGGTTCTTGAGGATCTGGCGGTCGAGCTGGTTTCAGCTTCTGGAGCCAGCCGGATTACTAGACCGGGTGCGGCATTATTGCGCGGACCAGATAGAGCGTAAAGAGCTGCCTAAGGGCGCGTTCGAAGTTTTGCGAGAGGTGATACTTTTTGGTCCCCTTCCGCGAGCGAGAGTGGGTGATGTAACAGGCTACAAAGAGAGGCAGGCAAGGAGCGTTGTCGCGGCACTGCTCGAGCATGAGTTGCTAATCTCCGAATCCCCTCGCTCGCCTCTTCAGCTTCATATTCCGCACAAAGTTGTCTCAGCCTGGTTTCCGAGGCTTTATCCTGCAGAGCTATAGATGGCTTGAGGAAGCGAGGCTTTGTCGCTCTTCCTACAGCACCTTCCCCGGATTCATAATCCCCTTGGGGTCAAAAACGTTCTTTATGCCGCGCATTAATTCGATCTCCTCAAGTGATCTCGTGTAGGTCAGAAAATCACGCTTTAAAAGTCCTACGCCGTGTTCGGCGGAGATGCTTCCGTTGTAACGCTTTACAGCCCCAAAAACGATCTTGTCTGACTCGTGGCACCGCTCCCAGAAGTTAGCGTCAGACATCTCTTGAGGTTTAAGAACGTTGACGTGCAGATTGCCATCTCCAACGTGACCAAATACCGCTACGCGGTATGTTGGGTAGGCCTCACGAATGGCAGTGTGAAGATCCTTCAAGAAAGCGGGGATAGATCCAACAGGAACCGAGATGTCATTTTTGTGAATGGTGTGGTGCTGACTAAGTGTCTCGCTGATTAGATCGCGGAGATTCATCAGTTCCTGAGCCTGATTTGTTGACTCGCTCACCACAACATCTTGAATTAGGCCATCCTCATAGGCTTTTGCGAAGACGGTGTTAATCGATTCACGGTCTGATGGTTGATCAATTTCGATCTCAGCTAGTACGTAAGCTTGATAAGATTGCGAGAGCGGATCTCTGACGCCACGGTGTCGGACAACTTCCGAATACGGGATTCGTTCCATAAACTCAAAAGCTGATAAGGTTTTAAATGAGTCTCTACAGAGTGTAAGCAGAGGAAGGATCGAATCCAAGTCTGATAGTCCGCATAAAATTCTCGATATATCGCGGGGTGGAGAGGCGAGTCGCAGAGTAGCTTCGGTGATAATTCCAAGTGTACCTTCAGATCCGATAAATAGCTGTCGGAGATCGTACCCTGAATTGTTTTTAAAGAGAGAGCCGTTTAGGGTTAGTACCGCGCCTGTGCCTGTTACTACCTTTAATCCAAGTACCTGCTCACGAAAATTTCCGTATCTGATCACTCTGATTCCGCCGGCGTTAGTGGCGATGTTTCCTCCGATCTGAGCGGAGCCACGACTTGAGAAATCAACTGGGAAGTATAGGTCATTAGATAGCACAGTCTGTTGAATGACTTCAAGTGGAGCGCCCGCCTGGCAGCGGATAGTACGATCAACTCGGTTGACCTCAAGTATCGATCGCATGCGCTCCATATTAATAAGAACCTCACCACGTGTAGCAGTTGCTCCACCACTTAATCCGGTGCGGCCTCCAGAGGGCACTAGGGGAATTGAATTTTCGTAACAGGTGCTAACGATCGCTTGAACTTCCTCAGTTGATTGTGGCAGTAAGACTACAGATGGATTAGGGGTAAAATCTTTAAGCCAATCAGCACCATAGAAGGTTCTAGATTTTTCGTCGGTTAATACCCGCTCTGGTGATAAGATCACGCCAAACAGCTTTGATAAAGTGCTGATATCATTCATTGGTAATTTCCTGAAGCAAAACAAACAACGTAGCGGAATAGGGGATGGTAGCACATTTGGTAGGTTTTCAGCGACCCTTTAATCAAATCTTGGAGTGATAAGCCGTGAAGCTATTAGGCAATATTAAAGGCGGGATATCGAGCTATTTTGATTGGGTCGCGCGTTGGCGCTCTCTGCCAGTTAAGGCTTGGATCGATGGAGCTGAGCTTTATCAGCGCGGCGATTTTGTAAATGCCGCGGAGAATTATAAGCGAGGTTTAAAGTCTCATCCCAACAGCCCGGCGCGAGTTAATGCTCTTCTTGATCTAGCGCACTGCCTCTTCCGTTTGAAAAGGTTTGAGGAATCAGAGAATTATTTAAAACAGGCGATCTCCCACTTCCCAACGACTCGTGAGGGATATGTTCGGCTAGCGCGTTTGCAGCTCTGGTTAGGTTACGCGATTGAGGCGCTTTGGACGATGAGGATCTGCGCGCAGCGGATCGCGCTTGATCCAGAGATCGCGACTCTGTTTATTACGGCGGTTATTGAATCCAAAGCTGACGCGGCGGCGGTCGCTGAAGCTAGTAGTTTACTAGCGCGAGTTCATTATGACGCGGGTGGCTTCCCACGGCTTGAGGTCGCGCGCGCGCGTCTGGAATTGCTGGCGGGTGACCTAGAGAGTTCAAGAGATGACTTGGCGAAACTGGCGGCTCAGGATAGAGGTCCATTTGAGGCGGTCGTCGCGTTCGCCGAGGTGCTTATCTCGGAGGGTAAACTCGCGTATGCGAGACATCATCTGCATAGAGCGCTGTCAGCGGCACCCGAGCATCCACGAGTACTAAGACTATTAGCTCGCAGCTATTTAACAGATGGGGCTTTTTATGAGCCTGATTACGCGGTTCAGCTCGCTCTAAAGGCATGTCAGATAACAGGCTGGAGAGGTTTGCACGAGACGTACATCCTGGCGCAAGCCTATTTGGCGGTGGGTGATAAGTCGGCAGCATTGCTAGCAGCCATGAGCGCCAAGAAGATAGCCGGCAGACTCATCGGTGGATATCCTGACATTGAGAGCCTTGAGAGAATTTTACAGGTAGAGGCTGTGGATTCGCAGGTTTAGAGTGGTAAAATAATGTACTTTCAGCGCTGACCAAATTTGGTCATGAGCCGCTCTGGCATTAGAAATTCATTAGCGCTATGATCGAACGTGTAAGCCGTCACTGATAAATATCAGGGTGTTCGATAGCTGTAATAGGTTTTTATGAGCGGAAATTGGTTATACGAGATAAGTGGCTTGGTCGCGGTGTCGGCGGCAGATGTGCCGAATATAACTGGCGAAGTGCGCTTGAGATGTGGTGAATTCGCGAGGAGTATACGCCTAGCGGATGGTCAGATCTTAGCGGGGGATTCCGCGTGCTCCGAGATACTAGGAGACGAGGATATCTTCAAAGATCTTGCCGCTGGAAGGATTTCGTTACAGGCAGCTTTCAGCGCTGGTAGGGTAAGTCTTTCCGGAGATCCTGAGCCCTTGCTACGGCTAGCGATGGTGTTGAGTGGAAGAACCGCTAATCTTGGCCCCGCAGACGTGACAGCTAGCTAATTGAGGATTGGTTAAAGTGAATTTAGATGAAGTCTATCAGGAGCTACTCCTGGATCACTACAAAGCCCCGCGTTGCAAAGGGGTGCTGCTAAATCCCGATAGGTCGGTTGATCTCCATAACCCCCTATGTGGAGATCAGATCTCATTGTCGATTAAGTTCTCAGAAGAGGCGATCTCTGAGATAGCCTTTATGGGTCACGGCTGTTCAATTAGTCAGGCCACAGCTTCAATGATGTCTGAGCTTTTGCGCGGCAAATCAAAAGATGAGGCGCGTAGGTTGTCGAAGCTCTTTAGGCAGATGATTAAGAGTGAAGCCACGGGCGACGAACTAAATGACTTAGGCGACGCTATGGCGTTAGAGGGTGTAAAAAAACACTCAGCGCGGATCAAGTGCGCTCTATTAGCGTGGGATTGCGTCGATCGTCTCTTAAGTGACGACAGCAACAGAAGCATGCGCGATCAGATCCCCGGATAGCAAGCAACGGCGCGAACGCGCCGTTTTGCCTCGCTTCCTAAACGTTAATCAATCCTTCCGATATCGCCATCCTGACTAGTTCAGCGTTGCTGCGCATCTGAAGCTTCTTCAGAATGTTGGCTCTGTGTGTATCGACTGTACGGGTGCTAATTGAAAGAAGTTTTCCGATATCACGGTTCTTCTTGCCTTGAGCTAACATTAAGAAGATCTCGTGCTCTCTCTTTGATAAGAGATCTTGCGATGTTCCGTTGACCCATGGGACCACGGAATCCTCTTTGTTGTTGTAGTCCTTAGCCTTCACATTTGGGCTGACATAGGTCTTGCCGTTCGCGACCGCCTCAATCGCTGATTCCATCTCAGTAAATCCAGACTGCTTAGGGACAAATCCTTGAGCGCCAGCATTCAGAGCGGCCTGCAACGCTGAGCTATCGCCGTTATTCGACAAGATTAAAATAGGCGATTTAACCCCGCTATTACGGAGCTTTTGAATCGCGTCAAAGCTCGCGTACTTCGATAGCACCATATCAAGGATAATCACATCCGCTTTCCATGTCGCCGGATTACCTAAAAGCTCGCCGGTGTCAGCCGACTGGCCTACCACCTCGTATTTTTCAGTAGCGGAGAAGGCGCGAGCGAATGCCTCCCTCGTCAGTGATTGATCCTCGACTAGAAAAAGCTTAACCGATGCCATAATTCCCCTCTCTAAATAGTTCGCAAGGTTTTAATACGAGCCGCATCTGAGCGACGTCACTTCGACGCGATAGCTACTTCGCTGCCCTTACCTTTTCTTACGGACAATTCTTAAAAAAACTTTAGAGGAAAGTAGGGATACGGGACAAAACCTTGCCTAGGCAAGTCCTGGTTTTGCTTCCTTAAGTGCAGGCTACCCACGACCGAGGCTTGCTAAGCACTTGAATTAACTCCTCCTCGCGCGATCCTGGAAGAATTTGCGGGCAGTAATCCCAGCGAACCTCTGGAGGTAGAGACATCAGAATAGACTCGGTTCTGCCCCCGGTCTGTAATCCAAAATGAGTGCCGCGATCGTAAAGTAGGTTAAACTCAACGTATCTACCGCGTCTAAGGAGCTGGAAGTTCCTCTCTTTATCCGTGAATGGAGTGTTCATTCTGCGTTCGACGATCGGAATATACTGTTCTGTAAAAGCGAATCCGAGATCTCCCGCAAATTTTATAAGCTTCTCGTGGTCGGCCCCATCGTTTCTGCCGAGGTGATCAAAAAATATTCCACCAATACCTCGAGTCTCTCCGCGGTGTGGAAGATAAAAGTACTCGTCACACCATTTTTTAAAGCGCGGATAGTAATCAGCGGAGTGAGAATCGCAGATCTGTTTGAGAACCGAGTGAAAATGAACGGCATCCTCCTGCTCAAAGTAGTAGGGGGTCAGATCCGAACCTCCGCCGAACCAAGCTTGACCGTTTAATTCAAGATAGCGCCAGTTGGCGTGAGTCGTTGGAACCATCGGTGAGCGTGGATGGATAACCAACGATACTCCGGTGGCGAAAAACGGCAGCTCCTGTTTGGGGGCGCCCAGCTTCTCAGCGAAATCTGCGGAGACATGCCCGAAAACCTGGCTAAAATTAACCCCTGCCTTCTCAAATACACGACCGTTCGTCAGGACTCGCGTAGCTCCGCCTCCGCCGTCTCCACCTTTAATATCAGGCCTATTCCAGTTGTCAGTGATGAACTTTGCGCCACCATCATTAGCTTCTAGTTTTGAGCAGATGTGGGTTTGGATAGATTGAAACAAACGCGCCGCGCGCTCGCCTATTGGTGATGATTCAGTGCTCATGGCTAAACTACTTATCTAATTCACTTCCAACCAGCTTTAAGCATACAGCGGAGGCTTTCTCGATGTCGACAGAGGCGCCCAAACTTTTCGCGGTTAATCCGATAGCCATTATGGCGTTCATAACCTCGAAGGGATCAACGTGTCCCATGTGTCCTACTCTGACGATCTCGCCTGTGAATTTCCCTTGGCCACCAGCTAGGCGAATCCCAAATCTCTTTCTGACATCTGAGCGCAGGGTGTCCGCCTCAACCGAATGAGGGGGATAAAAACCTGTAACACTTGTGCTTGGCGCCATCGGAGCGACGATGCGACACCCCAGAGCGCTTAGACCCTCTCGCGCTATTTGCGCTAAAAGAGCGTGACGCTTGTAGATGTTCTCAAGCCCCTCTTCTTTGAAGATCTCAATAGCGGCGTTTAGACCAACGATAATAGTTGAAGCAGGTGTCCAAGATGTCTCTCCAGAGAGAAGAGACTTTCTTTCCTTCTCAAGATCAAAATAGAGAGTTCTCTTCGGGGTTTCCTCAACCGCGCTCCATGCCTTCGCCGATAAAAGAACCATCGATAAGCCCGGAGGAAGCATAAATGCCTTTTGTGATCCCGCTATGTATATATCGATCGTCTCAGGGGTTCCAGGCATAGGAGTAGTCGCGCACGAGGAGATCCCATCGACTATAGCTAGCATGTTAGGTGCCAGACGCTTAACTTCGGGTAGTATCTCGCTTAGCGGATGTAATGCGGTGGTGGATGTCTCGCTGTGTTGGACGCAGAACGCGCGCGCCTTTGGATGAGCCGATACAAAAGCTCTGGTCTGCTCAACACTGACTCCGTAGCCCCATTCAACGATTAACTCGTGAACTACTAGGCCTAGACGCTCGCCGATCGACCTCCAACGCGCGCCGAAAGCACCGCCGTTAACGGTGATAATCTCGTCTCCTGGTTTGCAGGTATTTAGGATTGCGGCTTCCATCGCGCCCGTTCCAGAGCTCGCTAGGAAGACAGGGTCATTATCCCAGCCACATAGCCAACGCATCCCCTCAGCCGCCTTTTTTAACTCCTGCTTAAAAACCTCGCTTCTGTGGTGAAGCAGTGGGCGCTCCATCGCCTGTAAAACTCGAAGAGGGATTGGAGTTGGTCCGGGAGTTAAGAGTCTTTCTTTGTAGTTCATTTAGCTTTCTCGCATTTACCAAAACACATTGTCGCGTGTGTCTCAAGCCTTGGCAGGGGAATTGCCTTAGTTAGCTAGGTAACCCCAATTGGGGAGACTCAGGCGCTGGCTACAGATGCTAGTTCAACTAGTTAGCTGGCGCAAGGAAACCGGTGAGTCAAATAGCTGACGGCGAGCCCCAATTGGAATGCCATCACTTTTGACACCAAAAATCGTCTCAAAGCTCAAGGTAGTAAGTGAGCTATTGGGATTTAAGAACACGAGGATACATGCTCAACCAGTTATCGATATGGCAGATGGTGATCGATCTCTCATTAGTGACTTCCATCCTAGTGATGGCGTTTCGGTTTACCAAGAGTTTGCGAGCTCAAGCGCTAATGCCGCGGTTAGCAGAGCTTGAGGCGCGTGTGGTCACTTTGATGAACGATACCGAGGACCGAGCCCAGAGGATAAGTGAGCAATTCATTCGCCGCGAGCAAAACATCTCAAGAAATGTGGCCGATATCGAAAAACGCCAAAGAGAGATGGAGTTGTCGCTTAATGACAGCGATACGTTAGCTAAGGAGCTAGCTCTTATGTGCGAGAGCGCGAGGAGAGAAGCGGCTGAATTAGAGCGTTTGGTTATCGAGGCTCGCGATAACAATAGAGTGACGACCCACGCGACCCGCTCAGAGCGTTCAGAGTTCATTCCCGCAAGTCGTGGACGCTATAGCGATCATGACAGAGCGCCCCAAACAAGCGCGGCTGAAGATAATAAGCCGGGACCGATATCTACAGAGCCGAGCGACTCTCGTAGCTCTGCAGTTAAGACGTTGCAAGATTCTTATCGATTGGCGGAGCGGATGCTCAAAGAGGGAAGTAAGCCTAAAGAGGTTTCCGATCGTACCAAATTGTCGCTCGATGGAGTCGAGCGCCTAGCTCAGATGATCGAGATAGAGCGCGAGGAGATCAAGGACAATCAGGCCAGATATGGGACACCTCGACCCGTGGCGGACCCACGTCTTGGCGCCCTTGGAATGTCGAGGCGCTAATTTGTGAGCGGATTTAACTGTAGTGACGCGTAGGGAGAGTTAGAGATGGATATCGGCACATATGTATCGACATCTTCTGGGGTTCTGCAGATGCGCAAGCTAGAGGTGCAGAATCATAATCTAGCTAATATCAATACAGTTGGCTTTAAGGGCCAGTTCGTTGTCGCTGAGTCCCAACAGTTCGATAAAACCTTAGCGAGTCAGATCGATGAGAAGGATCCATTTGCGAAGTCGGATCAAACGAGACTCCCTAATGTTGTCGGTGTAAAAACCCAGATCGATTTTTCTCAGGGTCCGATTCAGCACACGGGTAATCCTCTCGACGCGGCGCTTAGAGGACCAAATGATTTCTTTGTCATTAATACGCCCCAGGGAGATCGTTATACGCGAGCTGGTAATTTCGCCCTATCCGCGGCGGGTGAACTAGTTACGGCCGATGGATTCCGGGTAATGGGTGATGGAGGCGCGATTTTGGCGCAGGCTCCAGGGGTGTCCCTTTTTCCAGACGGAAGTGTTCGCGCCGGCCCGAATGTGGGCGCGCAGCCAAATATAGTTGGCAGATTGCGGGTGGTGCGTTTTCAAGACACCGCGGGCCTCGAAGCAACTGAAGGGGCACGTTTCAAAATTAAGAGCGGGCCTCAACCAGTACCTGTAGATCCACGGATCGAGCCACAGTCCCTAGAGATGTCAAATGTTTCAGCGATCGTTGGAATGGTCGACTTAATCGCGACCAATAGAGCTTTTGAGGCATACACAAAAGCCGCGCAGACCTTGGATACGATGAACCAGGCGTCGGTAACGCAGTTGGGAAGAAGGCAATAGGAGAGATAGGGAGCACTTATGATTAGAGCACTGTACACCGCGGCTACCGGCATGAACGCTCAGGAGACGAATATCGACGTCATCTCCAACAACCTAGCGAACGTAAACACGGTAGGATTCAAAAAGGGAAGGGCCGATTTTCAAGACTTGATGTATCAGTATGTTGTTGAGCCTGGGGCGCAAACCTCTCAGACTACTTTTAATCCCACCGGCGTTCAAATAGGACTTGGAGTAAAAACCGCGGCGGTTCAGAAGGTCTTTACGCAAGGCGACCTAAGCTCTACAGGAAATCAGCTTGATGTAGCGATAGAGGGAGATGGATTCTTCCAGGTCTTGCGTCCGGATGGAACATTCGCCTACACGCGTACCGGAGTTTTTCAGCTAGACCAAAACGGATTGCTGGTAACTTCCGATGGATATCAAGTCGCTCCAGGAATAACGATCCCGCCGGATTCACTGAAAATAACGATCGCTAGAGATGGTAGCGTATCTGTGACTCAACCAAACAACGCGGTACCAACACAGGTTGGACAGTTAATCGGAGTACGATTCCCGAATAATGCGGGCTTACGTGCTGTAGGTCAGAACCTATACGAGGAGACTCAGGCATCGGGAGCGGCCGTAAATGGAATTTTCAGTCAGCTCGGATTCGGTCGTCTTAATCAAGGATTTCTTGAGAGCAGCAACGTGAGTGTTGTTGAGCAGGTTGTAAATATGATCACCGCTCAGCGTGCTTACGAAGCCTCATCAAAGGGAATTACAACTGCTGATGAGATGCTCAACCAAGCGATTAACTTAAAGAGGTAATAGAGATGATTAAGAGCGTGTCGCGACAACTGATGATTATAGCGCTCTTCGGGATGGGCTCAGTCAGTTTAGCTAAAGCCGATATAATCGCC
The DNA here is from genome assembly GCA_044356215.1 of Bdellovibrionota bacterium. GTDB lineage: Bacteria > Bdellovibrionota_C > UBA2361 > UBA2361 > OMII01 > OMII01. The sequence continues at coordinate 40,586 of JBIKWQ010000013.1, forward strand.
CCTGCCAAAACAGAGATCCATATTCAGGGGAGAGGTGACGTGATCGTGACAGACGGCGTAATTCGATTGGCTGATATAGCGCTAATCGAGTCCGCTTCAGTGGCTGATGATAGCTCGATAGTTGAGCTGAGGAAGATACCGTTGGGCTCCAGCCCCCGAGCTGGAGAGACTCTGACTATAGAGGGAGTTTCTGTGTTGGAGAAGCTTAAGGACTCTGGAGTGAGGCTCAATACCTTACTGTACACCTTTCCAAAAGAGATCCGTATCACGCGAGCCTATCGAGAGGTCTCTCAGGATGAGCTTGAAAGAGCGCTGAAATCGTTCCTGTTAACACAGGATAGGCAGATCGAGGTCAAGCAAGTTTTGGCCGACCAGCCGATTAAAGTTCCAGCCGACGCCCCACACGTGGAGGTGGTGGCGCTGAAGGCGACTCAGCCGGGCCATTTCGGTATCGATTACAGGTCGCACGCTAGCTCAGGCGATGTCCGTTTCCAGATGAAGGCTGTTGCGGAGGAGTGGAGAGTGGTCCCAACAGCGGTAAGGCCGCTTAAGCGTGGTGATGTTGTAACCGCCGCCGATATCAGATTAACAAAGATGAGCGCGGCATCATTGAATTCAGGGGTTTTGGAACAGGTAGGTGATGTAGTTGATATGGCTCTTCTTAAAGATGTCGGACAAGGCGAGATCTTTACCGCCAAAACAGTCAAGGTTCCAGCGGTCGTTGAGGCCGGCTCAAAGGTGACGATGGTCTTTAGACGCGGCAGGCTAGAGGCAACTGCTACAGGTATAGCGTTGGAAGATGGTGCTATTGAGCAAGAGATAAGTGTCCGAAACGAGTCATCGAAGAAAGTAGTAAGGGCGCGGGTAAGTGAGAAAGGTGTGGTTTTTGTCGGGGCTAAGGGATAATGAAACGTTCAGTTCGTACCCAATCGATCAATGACCTTAGCGCGTCGGCGCTAAAGTGCTTAAGTGTTTTAGGAGTTGGTCTGATAGCCGGATGTGCTCCGGAGATAATCCCGAATCCTTATGTACCGTCGCGGCGTTATGCTACGGTGGCATCACCTGGTAGCGCCAATCTTCCAGAGCTTCAGGAGGAGCGTAGAGCTAACTGGAAAGGTGGTTTTGTTGAGGAGAAGATAGATGAAGACCGCGCGCGTATACGGGCGGCTGATGCTCCACCGGCGGTGGTGGCTATGACCGTGCGCCCCGCGCAATTTAAAGGAGACACTCAGGGCTTAGGCCCTGAGGTGAATATAATAAAGAGCTCAGAGCGCGCTTCTCTGGGATATAGAGGACCGCTCGATATTGGTGATCCAGGTGTCACAGCGTCTCTTTTTAGAGAGAGTCAGGTTGGTAACGATCCCTTCCGTGATTATCGCGCGTGGCAACCTATGGATCTTGTGACGATCGTTGTGACAGAGCAGTCTCTCGGCCAACAGCTAGCTAATACTGAGGTCAAATCAAAGAGTGAATATCTGGCGGCGATCGAGAACTTCTTCGGCTTAGAGAAGCAGACTCAGGACTGGACTAACAAACCGGACTTAACGAGCCTTATTCAAGCGCAGACTAAGAATGATTTCAGAGGCGAGGGGCGTACGCTTAGGCAGGCTCAGTTAAACGCGCGTGTCTCGGCGGTGGTCGCTGAAGTTCTCCCATCAGGCCTTTTGCGTATAGAGGGTGAGAAGATTATCGCTGTGAATAATGAGGAACAGGTCTTAGTAATCTCAGGCCTTGTAAGACAACGTGATATCAACTCAAACAACGAGGTTAACGCCTCACAGATCGCTCAGGTGCGAATTGATTATTACGGCAAGGGAACAGTTGGGGAAGCGCAGTATGGTGGTTGGTTATCAAGATTGTTGAGGATTCTGTGGCCATTTTAATTAGAAATATATTCTTCATGCTACTAGCCTCGTTGACCTTCTGCTCAGAGGTCTACGCGGCGCGGCTAAAAGATATCGCTGATATCGAGGGTGTTCGAGGTAACCAGTTGCTCGGCTATGGATTGGTGGTCGGCTTAAATGGAACCGGCGATGGTCGTATGACCGACTTTACCCCTAAGAGTATCTCAAACATGCTCGAGAAGATGGGAATCCGCGTTGACCCGATGGCGGTTCGTGTGAAGAACGTCGCCGCCGTTATGGTGACCGCGGAGCTTCCAGCATTCGCTAGGGCTGGATCTAAGATCGACATTACTCTCTCATCGATGGGAGACGCAAAGAGCTTACAGGGTGGTACCTTAGTATTTACTCCCCTTAAAGGAGCAGATGGTAATACATACGCTGTTGGTCAAGGAGCAATAGACTTGGGAGGGTTCGCTGTTAGCGATGGTGGAGATTCGGCGCAGAAGAATCATCCGACAGTGGCGGTGATACCAAATGGTGGTGTGGTAGAGAGATCGATCCCCTTCGATTTATTCCAATCAAAAAAAGTTCGTATCGTCTTAAGGAGGCCTGATTTCACGACTATGACAAGGGTCGTCGCGGCTCTAAATAATCGCATGGGGAGAGACTCCGCGGTGGCGATCGATTCAGGGGCGGTTGAGATAGCGCTAGATCCGCGCGGTCAGTTTGATCCAGTCGGTATGGTAGCGCGGCTAGAGCAGGTAGAAGTTGAACAAGATATCGGAGCCCGAGTATTAGTAAACGAACGTACCGGCACAATTATCATGGGAGAGAAGGTAACTCTTAGTAAGGTAGCGCTCGCTCATGGAAATCTAAATATCGCTATTCGTTCTGAGACTGATGTAGTTCAACCAAACGCTTTGGCTGGAGGTGTAACAGCCGGTGTAACGAATACTGATGTTAATGTTGGAGAAGAGGTCAAGGCTCTGCGCATCGTTGGAGGAGAAGTAACCTTAGGAGACGTAGTATCCGCGCTAAACGAGTTGGGAGCGACACCGCGAGATCTGATCGCGATCTTCACGGCTCTTAAAGCAGCCGGAGCGCTTAACGCAGAACTTGTCGTGATGTAGGATGGGAGTGTTATGACTTCAATTAAATCAATTGGGGATACGTTAGGGGCGCAGGTTAAGAATCTAAACTCAAAGACGCCATTAACCAAACAGCCTGAGGAAGCGGCGCAACAATTTGAGGCGCTTTTAGTTAAGCAGATGTTAGACTCGATGTGGTCGACCGTTCCCAAAGGAGGTATCGTATCGGGGAGTAACGAGGAGTCTCTTTATAGGGATATGTTTAATGAGGCTCTATCAAACTCCATTTCTGAAGGTAGGGGGATCGGAATTAAGGATGTAATTCTTAAGGATTTCAATAGGTTCAATAAAAAGTAAACCGTTTCTGAGGTAGCTGCATCTTATTGTTTAGCCGGTGGTTTAGTACCACAGTCGCGAAGGTGTATCAGTAGGTAGGCGAGGTAGATATGAAGGTGCCTGGTTCGGATGGAAGCAGTAACTCTCTCCCAAGAATTAAAGAGGGAGTAGGAGATAGTCGTTCAGTCGCTCGTAAGGGATCGGGAGAAGCCGACACGCGTCATTCAGGCTTACTTGGAGAGCTATCCAAGAGAGACACCGACACGATCACAGTGTCTCCATTAAGCTCGAGGATACGCGCCGAGCTGAATCCGGCGAATATGGCCGACGAGCGTAGATCCAGAGTGGAAGAGTTGGGGCGACAGGTCGCAAATGGCTCTTATAATCCACCAAGGGAATTAGTCGCTAACGCGATAGGCGAAGAGATATCGTTTGAGGTGTTACTGGGTAAAGTGATGAATAAGTAATGGAGATATGAAGCTAAATCCTGGCGCTGTTAAGCAACTAGAGAGGATCCTTGAGAGAGAGCTCTCGTGCTATACCGATTACCTAGCGCTTCTGGCGGAAGAGCAAAAGAGCGTAGTTGGATTAAAGCCGGACCAAGTTGAGGCGCTAAGTACCCGCCGATCTGAAGTAGTAACCCTAATTGGTGATTTAAGAGATCAGAGGCTTAAATTAGTCGCTGATGTAACAGGTAATCACGATACTCGTCTAAGTGATTTTATAAAAACCTCGTGCGCCCCCGCGGATGCTAAACGGTTAGACAAGATAGCCTCGCAGATTAAGGCCATTCTCACGGTAGTTGAGTCAAAAAGTCGCGAATTTAGCCAGGTTTTGAATTTCTCTCTAGGTCTGGTTAACGGAGAGATATCACTGCTCTGGTCAGCTTCCCAATCCGTCACAAGAGTTTACAACGCATTTGGATCTGTCACAGAGGCGACCCAGCCCACCGCGCCGCGCACTGGATCTTTATTGGGAGAGGCCTAGGGAAGGCCGGCAAAACCTCGCTTACGCGAGTTTTTGCTCGGTAACGGCGCTAATCGCGCCTTTTGTGCGGGCTTAATTCCATCAGGCACACCACTTGCACCCCTCTGAAGGAGGAGCTCCAAACAGGCAATTTTTGCCGGATGATGAGAAGCCAACAGTATGGTGCAATTTACCTCTAAGCTACTAACCAGTGCGGTCAGCTCAATGACAGCTCAGCAAGCTCTGCTAGCTAACTCATCCAATAATATAGCGAACGTTAACACTCCAGGTTACACCAGGCGTGAGATCGATATAAGAAACCGCTCTGAGCCGGTTTCCGTTGATTCGGTGCTGCGTGTCGGCAGCGGAGTTCAGATAGGTGATATTCGCCGCATCACAAATGAGTTCCTCGAGATTTCACTGCGATCCGCTGGTGCTAAGCAGGGTAAAGCGGAGGTGAAGAATGAGTACTTAAGTAGGATCGAGAATATCTTCGCTCTATCGGGCTCTCAGGCGACAATCGGCGGAGCGCTGAATAATTTCTTCTCCTCAGTTAACCAGGTGGGCCTGGATCCATCTAATTTAGATCTACGTCTCGATGTCCTTCAGAGGGGAGAGGAGCTCGTAAATACGATCAAAAGCGCCTACGAGGAGATCGCTAACGCTCAGACTGAGCTTGATCAGCGAGTATATCAAGAAGTTGATTCGATTAACTCCCTAACACGAGAACTAGCCAACCTGAATAATGCGGTTGGATTACGCGAGGCGGCGGGTGTGGCTGCGATTGATGAGCGTGATCAGCGAGATGTGGTGCTTGGAAAACTGAGCGCTAAGATCGGAATTAAAACACTAGAATTGCCAAGTGGAATGGTGAACGTTTACCTGGATAACGGATTTCCACTCGTATCGGAAGGAATATCGAGACAGTTGACCGTGACCACCTCTCCTTCATTCGCTCCTGGTCAGATGCCGCCGTCTCTAAGTGGAGGCATATTGAGCTATGTGACTTACAATTTCGGAACCGAGGCAGCCCCAACCCATATCGATCTAACGAAGGTTATCAAAAATGGAGAGGGGAGTTTAGGTGGAGTCTTGCAGTTAAGGGGATACGCTGAGGTAACGAACACCTCAGCATTCCAAGCAGACGGTGAGTTGGTACAGATGGCTTCGCGAATAGAGGCGTTAACCAGGAACCTTCTTACCACTGTTAACTCAGAGTATCTTGGTGCTGATGAGAACCCAAGCACTTTACAGCACGATCCTAGTTCAGGTGATCTTAATGGGAATCCGCCTTCAACGTTCGGATTGTTTGACTTTGATTATTCGGGGGTAAAAGACGCCGATGGTGATGGACTACCCAGTTCAAGTGATCTTAGCGCAAGCGGCGTTGATTCGTTTACGCGCTATCTCAAGTTGGGATTCTCATCAGCTTCACAATTCGCCGCTGGTAGAGATTCAAACGCCACGGGCGGAGCGTTAAATATTGCCCCCGGTGATGGCCGCAACGCACAGGCCATCGCCGATTTGAGAACAAGCTCGCAGAGCTTCTCAGCGGGCGCCTTCTCGTTTTTGGGTACCTTCGACGAGCTATATAACTCATCTGTAAGTACAGTTGGTAATTTAAAATCATCTGCTCAGATAGAATATGATGTCGCTAAGCAGTCTTATTCGATGACCAGCGTGAAAAGAGACGAATTCTCATCGGTAAGTTTAGATGAGGAGTTCGCTAATGTAATCAAGTTTCAGAAGGCTTTTCAGGCTTCGGCACGGATGATCCGGACAGCTTCTGAGATCCTAGACACAATCGTAGGCTTAATATGAGAAGAGTTTCCGAAAATCAGAATGTTCGCATGCTCGTCTCTAACGCCCTGGACAATAAGAGGCGCCTTAATGAGGTTTCCAACCAACTTACATCCGGCGTACGGGTTAACAAGCCAAGCGATTCAGTAGACGCTGGATCAATCGCACGCTATCAAACGCTGATCGCCAAAGTTGACTCCTACGGAACAACGATATCTCAAGCTAAAAGCTTCTTAGAGTTTCAAGATAGCGTGGTCAGCCAGGCTACAGAGATTATCACACGCGCTAAAGAGATAGCGCAGCAGGCAGCGAATGAAACGCTTAGCGCTCAATCCAGAGCTCAATTAGCCGAGGAGGTTTATCAGCTTCGCGATCAGTTCGCGAACCTAGCTAACTCAAATTACCAGGGTCGCTACGTTTACGGCGGAAGCGATGATGACGATCCCCCGTATGACGCCGCTGAGTACGACGAGCCAGCATCAGGTGCAGCGAAGACGAGATACGTTTTCGACGCCGAGGCCGGTACGGCGGATAATAAGTCAGTTAAGGTAACGGATGGGATCTCTGTGACACTTAATACCCAGGCCGATCAAGTCTTTGGTACCGGAATGGAGGCGCTTGAGAGGCTTTCACGAACCCTTGCCGGCTTCAGGACCCTTCCAGATGTCTCCGGGACTCCGGATGGAACGGGAGCCGCCTATACATTCCCCGATGACTATCACGCTCAAACAGAGGACATTCGCGACGCGATAAATCTGCTCAATACCGCTAGAGACATTGACCTGATACCGGAGCGGGTTAGCCTCGGAGGTCGGCTTCGTCGCCTTGAGACCGGGCAGGCGTTGCTTGAACTAAGCAAAAATTCGGCTAAAGAGGTGCTGAGCCGACTGCAGGACGCGGACGAGACAGAGGCCGCGGCTAATCTGCAACAAGCGCAGACCGCGCTTCAGGCGTCCTACGCCGTCACCGCAAAGGTTCTGCGGATGACTATTCTGGATTATGTGTAAAGATGGCGCACAAGATGAAATTATGACTCTTTTCATCACTCACTGTCCTCGCCGCGCTCTTTGTTTTTCACGTTTTGACGGCTAATTTGCATATAAACGGCCAGATAATCTCTTTTGGGCATTGACCTCAAATTAAACTCGCCACAGTATATCGACGCTGCGCCGGCTGGCTATTACCCAAATCCTGGGAGATAAGTCTTCACAGCGAGGAATCAGGACAACAAGTAGGTAAAACCCTTTTCTGGCTCGTCGATCTCTTTTACTCTTTGTTTAAATGAAAACCTCGGCGGATCCTTTTTATACAAAGAGAGCAGCGAGAGAAAAGAGGGGGAGGGAAAAGGTGCAGCGTAAGAGATGTGGAGCCATGCCTGTCAGGACTGAGCTAATTTCAAGATTGTTATCGACACATCTCCCCCCTCAACTACTACTTGTGGGTAATAGCAAGGCGCGGTGACCGGCATGAATTTAGTCTTTATTCCAGTATACAACGAAGAGGCCCATATCGAGGGGCTGCTGCAACGCTTGAGAGAGGTGTATCGAGGCGATGTCCTCTTTGTTGATGATGGGTCGTGCGATAGATCCGGCGCTATACTAGAGGCCCTCACCGATCCGCATACACGAGTGATCCGACAGCCAGAGAATAGAGGCTATGGCGCGACTATTATCCGCGGCTTCGCGGAGGCGCGAAAAGCTGGCTATGAGTATCTAGTTACAATGGATTCTGACGGTCAACACAAACCCTCCTGGGTCCCAGATTTTCTAGACGCTGTTAGATCCTGGGATGTCGTGTCGGGTAGTCGTTACCTAGCGGATAGCGATTCATCTGGTAAGGTTCCAGAAGATAGACACAAGATAAACCGCGAGATAACCGCGTTAATAAATCAGGTTACCGGATTTGGTTTGACTGACTCGTTCTGTGGGTTTAAAGCTTATCGAGTATCCGCCTTGGCGAAACTTAAGCTTGAAGAGTCGGGATACTCGATGCCATTACAGTTCTGGATTCAGGCTAAGGCCCACGGGCTGCGGGTGACGGAGCTGCCAGTTTCTAGGATCTATGATGATCCAAATAGGCGCTTTGGTGGCGACTTAGATGATCCACAACTTAGATTGAATTACTATCTAGAGACGATTAAGAGGGAGCGGGAGAAGTGGAAGATATAGCTCTTATAGTCGCCCCGCACCAGGATGACGCTGAGATCGGCATGGGTGGAACGATCGTGGCGCTCCGGCAAAGTGGAGTCAGGGTTGTTGTGCTCGATCTGAGTGACGGCGAGCCAACGCCCTATGGTTCACAAGAGATTCGGGCGAAAGAAACGAAAGCTGCTTCGGCGATCTTAGGGGTTCAGGAGCGAATCTTATTAGGTCTGAAAAATCGGGAGATATTGGATAATGTTGATAATCGAAAGAAGATCGCTGAGGTTATTCGCGGTGTAAAACCAACTATATTGTTCGCTCCTTACTGGCAGGACGCGCACCCCGATCACGTCCAGTCCTCGGCATTAGTTGACGCCGCTCGATTTTATTCTAAATTCGTTAAAACCGATCTAGCAGGGGAGCCCTGGTATCCGAGGAGAGAGTTTTATTATTTCTCAACTCATCTGCGAGTTAAGATCGCACCATCCTTTATCTTTGATATATCGGATCACTTAGAGAGAAAGATCGAGTCTATTCGAGCTTACGAGAGCCAATTTGTTAAACATCCAAGTAACGCTAAAAGGATCGATGCTATCCGAACTGAGGCGCTTTATTGGGGTGGTGAGATCGGAGTGTTGGCGGGTGAGCCGTTTGTAAGCAAAGAGCAGATAAGACTAGCGTCAGTCGACGCGTTGTTTGGCGCTTAAAGGGTAGGTGCGTGACATGGTTGATATCTGCGAGCCTCCTTACGCAAATTGGCACGAGATTTTAAAAATTAACCTGGCGTCGCGAACGGAGAGGGAATTAGCCCTAGGCGCCCCCCGTTTTAAAGCTATTCGCGATCAGTTGCTCTCTAGAGCGATAAGCTACACCAAGAGTCTTGTCGATTTAGCGCGCGCTAAAGGTCTTACAGAGATCACGGCTCCCACGGAGAACCAGACTCAGGTTGAAAAGATCGTTATGACTGGTCATCAGCCAGTTATTTATCATCCTGGACTCCTTTATAAATTAGAAGTTTCGCGAAGATTTAGTCGCGATACCGGAGCTGTTCCGGTGCAAGTTGTGATCGATACCGATGAGGGAGACGCTGGAAGTATAAGTTGGCCACTTGTATCCGCAGGAAATTTAGAGATTAAGCGCGCTTCGATCGGTTCCGATGGGGGAACGGATTCTCTATATTCAGAGCAGCGTGTCGCCGACGGTGATACAGTGACGCGGGTCTTCGACCAGATAATAGAGGATCTAAAAACTAGTGGATTAGAGCAGGTAGCGAGTCGCGTAGTGGAGGTTAAATCAGCTTACGTCGCGTTGGCTGGTGAGTCGCTAATCGCCGCTAACTCTATAGTTAGGTGGCTTTTTAGTGATACGGCGATGCTAGAGGTCCCATTATCAGAGCTATTAAAAGTAGATGAGTTTAAAGCCGTACTTGAGGGGTTTTACTCAGACGCTCCAAGACTTGTAGAGACATACAATGCGACCCTAGATAGTTATCGCAAAGAGCATCGGATAAGTAACGCGGCTAATCCCTTTCCTAATATGAAGATCGATCAACGCGGAGCCGAGGTGCCGTTGTGGAGGATCCTAAAGGGGACAAGATCTCCAGTTTTCAATAAATCGGATCTCCCTTCGCCGGTGGAAGATGACGGCGGTTTTTTAGCTACACGTGGGAGCCTTACGACATTGCTTCTTAGAGCGTACTGCAGTGACCTCTTCGTGCATGGTTTAGGTGGAGGAAAATATGATCGTTTCGTTGAGCAGTTCGCTAAATCGTATCTAGGGGTGACGCTGCCCACGTTTGTAGTCGCCAGTAGAACTGTATCGCTATTTCCGGAGAAGGTCGCGAAGTTATCTAGAGAAGTTGAGTTAGCCTCGAATGTAAAGGAGATGACCTCGAAGACAGAGCTGTTTTTGGGGCAGGGGATCTTTACCGAAGAGGAAGAGAGACAGCTTAAGGGTATAATAACAAAGCGCGATGAATTGCGCCTAAAGTTGCAGGGGCCGATTGAAAGCGACCAGCGCAGTGTGGTGTCGCGTGAACTCAGTGAGGAGAATAGGAAGGCGCGAGGAATTATAGAGCAAGGGAGCCTAAAGCCGATTATCGCGAGTGCAGCGGCAAATGAGGCGTTGCTAGCAAGATGGAGCTTTCGGGAGTTTCCGTTTTTTTACCGTAACTACTCACCGGATTTTTTGGATCGTTGCATTTATAGCATCGCCTAAGCTGCCCCTTAATAGGGGCTAACGTTATTGCGGCATAATTTGCTGAGTAGTCACTTTTTACCTTAGTTAGAACCGATTTAGTAATTGACCAGTTTAGCCTAGTTGTGTCGTGATATTAATAAGTTAGCAGTGATTCATAACCGGCATTAGGCTCTCCTTTTGAATCTTAGTTAGGGCTTCGCAGTGTTTTTGGTAAGCTGCTGAGACAATTAGTAAAATATTTTTTACCACAGAGGACGCAGAGGACACAGAGAAAACCCCATAATTGCCCATAAAATGGCCGTTCTCTGTGTCCTCTGCGTCCT
>JBIKWQ010000119.1:0-4486 GCA_044356215.1 Bdellovibrionota bacterium
TATTTATTCGTAAGCTAAAAGCAATGTGCTCAGGCAGACAGCTTGACGAATTAAGAAAGGTAGCTTAATGATGATTACCTACCACTCTGCTCAAAATTTCAACGGAGTGTCGGACATTCCCTGATTTTATCAATAATGTCATTTGGATTCGTATCGGGCGACAGCAGGATGACCAGCTGCGGTTCTCCGGAACCCCCCTTGTAATAGCAGTAATTAGGATGAGTATTGTTTTTATCAATCATACCTATTTTTTCTTGGATAGCCTGTGCACTAAGCTCGGTGATTTTGCCTAAGTCATTGCTATCAATTATCTTTAGTAGCAGAACAACAGATTTAGCGATTGTTCCTGGATTTTCACGTTCTTGTTCTCTAAGGTAATCAGGAATAGGCTGATTGGGAGGCCGATCCTGTAACATCTTAGACAATTCATCGACGGCGTCTTTGGCGCAGGATGTTAACATTCTTTCATCCACAGAAATCGCTAAGTTCGCCAGATCTAGAATTTGATTCAGCGATTGCGATTTTGGTGACCTTTGTTCAGTCTGTCGCGCCATAACTCCTCCTCCAGTAAAATCAAAAATCAGCTATTATCGTCTATTAAAAACTTGTTTCTCTTGTAGTCAGCGCCGAGGATCTGCTCTTTCCACTCCTCTGGCATTGAGGATGATTTCTCCAGTAACGATAGCAGCTCCATGAAGGTTTTTATATCGGCCTCAATCAGAGCTTGGTTCCTCGGTTGAGTTCCGTGTTTTTGTGCTTCGTTATTGTCCATCAGGTTTCACCTTCCAAAATAGCTCGTGAATCTCATTAGGCTATCATAATTCCGTTCTTTAATTAACCAACCTGCCGTTACCTCGCCGCGCTTAACAATCTAGGTATGGTTAGTTTACTGGTTGGTGTGCTCTGGAATTCTAGAAAAGGCGGCTAAGCCGAGTACATTCAGAGATTTAGTAATCTTTTCACCCCCGCGCTCCGAATCCCCCACCTGCGGCATCCGAATCTTTAGGGGGACAGTGTAGTCGCATCCCCCGGGGAGCTAATCGGAGTATGCAGGTAGCCCGCTCTAAAATAGCTTTAGATGTCCTTTCGGACCCGCAGCAGTTCCTTGAGCCCGGCCACGTTATTGCCCAAAGATACCGAATTAAAAGAGCCCTCGGACGGGGCGGGATGGGTTCGGTTTACCTAGCTGAGGACCTGGTCCTCGGTGAGAGTGAGATCGCGATTAAGGTTCTTCAAAGCACGGGACGTAACGACCCAGCATCGGTAAATCGTTTCTTAAGAGAGGTTCAATTAACTCATAAGATCCTACACGAGAACGTAGTTAGAACCTTTGATTTCGGAAGCGATGGGGATCTTGTGTTCTACACCATGGAGTATCTTCCTGGTGAGTCTTTGCAAAGAGCGATAAATGGCACCGGTTTGCCAGTACGCGCGGTGATCGATATGGCTAGGCAGCTGTTAAACGGTTTAAACGCGGTGCACAGCGTTGGCGTAGTACACCGTGATCTTAAACCGGCAAATATTATAGTGAGCCGGTCGGGTACATTAAAGATAACTGATTTTGGTATCGCTCGCGCCGTTTCAGCGCCAGCTACTATGTTCGCCTCAGATGTTCTAGGAACTGTTCGTTACGTCGCTCCAGAGGTCCTGCGCGGTGATCAGGCGACTAAGGCGGTTGATTTCTACGCGCTTGGTGTAGTTCTCTTTGAGCTCCTTGTTGGTCGCGCTCCATACAACGAGGATAACCCGGGCCGGTTGATATTAGATAAGATTGAGAAGCCAGCCCCATCTCCGCGCTCTTTTAGGCCGGATGCGCCTAGATGGCTATTAGCTGGTATTGATGCCCTCCTAGATAGAGATCCTAAGCGCCGCCTGGAAGGAGTCCTTAGCTTTGCTAGAGACTTAGATAAAGAGTCAGCGCGCCATAACGGAGATTCTGGTAGCGCACTTAGACAAACTGTAGAGGCAAACGCCGCGCGTCCAGTAAAGTCGTTAGATCTTAGAGGTGCTAGAGCGAGGTTGTCAGCTTCGTTGGCATCAGCTTTGGTTATCTTGGTCTGCTCATTACTTGTGATTCCTCTATCTCATACAGACACCGCTAAACGTTTAGAGGCAACGCAGAGTGATAAACTCTTTAATCTTCGTGGGCCTATCGCTCCGCACCCAGGGATAGTAATTATCTCGATGGACGAGCAGAGCTATTCACGGTTAGGTGTTCCATTGACTGAGCAGTGGCCAAGGCGGTTACATACAAAACTATTAAAGACTTTGGCAGACGCCGGAGCGAGAAGAGTTGTCTTTGATGTGATATTCGCTGACGCGTCGCGGGATAAGCTAGAGGATCTCGAATTCGCTGAGACGATGAGGAGAGTGCCAACTGTTCTTGGATCGGCTTTAGGGCTTTCACAAAGAGCGACTATAAATGGGGCCTTTATGTTAGAAGAGCTCCTCCAACCCGCGGAGCTGTTTGAAGCGGAGAGCGTTGGAACTGGAGTCGTGGGGTTACCTCTTCATCTGGGTGTGACTAGGGGATTTCCAGTCGCGCGCTCTGAGGTTTTCCCACACTTAAATACTCTATCTGAGATGGCCGTGGTTGTTGATCGATTAAGATCGGAAACTCCAGATACAGACGCTCTAATAAATTTCTACGGCCCAGCTAAATCAATTCCAACAGTGCCGTACGAATTTGTGATCTCAGATGAGCAGGCCCCGTTTCCTGAAGAGATATTTAGAGACAAGATTGTTTTTGTTGGTTTAGGGCTTCGAGGTAGCACCGGCGCGTCACAGAGAGACGCCTTTATAACTCCATATGATCAACAAACCTTTGGCGTTGAGGTGCATGCCACAGCAGCCTCAAATTTGCTTCAGGATAACTGGATTAAGCAACCAACTGCGCTAACGCGCATCGGCATAACGCTAACTTGCGCGCTGGTATTTTGCTCAATTCTCTCGCTTTTAAATGGCCCAGCGGCGCTGGTTACACTAGGCGTGGCGGTCGCTACGGTTATCGCCGTTCAATTTTCTCTGTTCGCTTTTGGATATCTGGTTCCTGTTGTAGTTGGCTCACTTTGGGGGGCGTTAGCTGGGTCTTTGATTAGGCTCGCTGGTTTACAGTCGCTGATTAGAATGAGGTGGAGGAGTTAGGTGGGGCCAATAAGGGCTTCGTTTATTCTCATATTTTGTCCCATTTTCTTAGCTCAGGCTCAAATAGCCGTGGAGGTAACGCCCCCTGTTGTTCAATCGCTTAATATCATAGAGCAAGATCCAGCAGCCGGTCAGGTAGTAGCGGTAGGTGACCCAGCCGCTTTTGAAGGTGAAGGCCGAGTGTATGTGTATCCATCAAGCGATCTAACCGGCGAACCACAGGTTTTAGCTCCCAGCTCTCTTGGACAGATTAGACGCTTTGGAGAGGCGATTAAATTTATCGATGATATCAATAGTGATGGTCTACAAGATTTCGTTATCGCAGGCCCTGGAGACTCAGGCAGTACAGTGGGCGCGGTGCTTGCGTTTTTAAGTCAGGGAAGTCCAAGTGGTGTTCAATACGCGCTATGCGGATTAGTTACCGGAACTACGGGCTTTGGGCAGAGTTTAAGTGGCGCTGAGATACAAAGCGGAGTTAATTCCGCGAATCTCTTGATCGGCAGCTCTGATTCCTCAAACATTTTAAGCTTTTTGCTCGTATCAGATAGTAATGGCACATGTGAATTTATCTCGCCAGTTTCAGCTTTAGTTGAGCTGACAGTATCTCCATCCGCCAGACCGACGATCGCGCCGACAGCTACCGCGACTCCCACTGTTATTCCGGAAGATACGCCATCAATGACTCCTGTGCCTAGTCCAACCGCTGTGGCCAGTCCAGATAACAGTGGACCTGGACTCGCTCCAGCCGATTCTAGTAGCTCGATAGGTGGTGATTCATCAGGCGCTAAGATTGAAGCGATCCCAGTAGTTGTCGCTCCTGATTCCGCAGGGCTTCCAGCTCCTGAGGTTGTAACCAAAACCAGGTCAACAGAAGTCCGGATGCCAGCAGTGACTCCAACACTAAGTGGCATCGCGCTCTCTAAGGCAACCGATAGCCTTAGTAAGCGCCTGAAGATATCTCGAGCGAGGGCGCGGAAGCTGATAAGAAATCCACGCAATCTTATAGTTACCTATGTGGTTGAGTATTCCGAGGTATCGAGCGCGCGGATGTTCTCGTTAATTGAGAGCGCTCATGCGGCTGGAGGTGGAGGGAGAACTTCTAAGAAGCAGCAGATAAGAAGTCGACGCAACTCAGTGTCGCTACGAAATCTACGACCGGGAGTTATGTATAACGTCTGGTACAGGGTAGAGATATCGCTAGCCAAACCTAAGGTCTCGCTTGGTGTAACTAAGCCAAGTCCAGCGGTTAGGTTTAGGGCGCTGTGATAAGGTGGTTGACAGGGAGTCGTAATTATTTTTTACCACAGAGGACGCAGAGGACACAGAGAATCTCATCTCTGTG
>JBIKWQ010000014.1:0-50962 GCA_044356215.1 Bdellovibrionota bacterium
GTGAGTCTGTGTGATTCAAGAACCTCGTGAGCTAAAGATCTACCATCCGTCATACGACGAAAGATAAACCTTTTTGAGGTTTTGCGCAGTAAGAAAAATGTAAACTATCCCACGTTACCTACTATATTAGTCCCAAACTGCTCCGCTGACATCGTTATCAAGCAAGCCCAATAACCCGCTGTTAGTCCAAGCACTGATACCAACAAAAGATAAGCTAAGGCGCTTGTGAAGAAACCCGCCACCACTACTATTGAAACCACAAAATTAATCCCAACCAAAAAAACCAGCGGCTCTTTTCGTCGTCGCGTTAACTGACTCATCACGCCCGCCAAAACATCGCCAATAGTTAAGCCCACGGAGACACACAGCATAACATCAGAAACTGATATCGTCTCGGTGATACCCAAAGCTGGAGCTAATTCTGGCGAGAAGACAGCGAATATACAGAAGGTCAGATAGATCGGCATCCCTGCCGCTACACAGCTTAGAAAGCGTAAAAGCAGATCGGGCGTAGTTACTAATTGCTTGATAGAGCCTCTTTTAATCGAGTGATTATTGCTCATTTTTTCAAAGAGGCCTGAGTCATGGGTAAAAATCCGGAGAAAAAAAAGAGCTAGGCCCAGACATCCGCCTACGAAAAAAGCTGTTCGCCACGAAAGATACTTTCCCATAAGGGCCGCCAAGATCGCCCCAGCCACCCCAAGGCCGGTAACAAAGGTGGTACCTATTCCACGTTTATCCCGAGGCAGAATCTCGCAAACCAAGGTGATTCCGGCCCCTATCTCTCCAGCTAATCCGACTCCTGTGATAAACCTGAGAATCACGTATTGCGGCACAGATGTCACAAATGCGTTTAGAATGTTACCAACCGAATAGAGCAAGATAGAGCCAAACATCACGCTCGCCCTACCTCTCTTGTCACCCATAACTCCCCAGACAACGCTGCCTACTAGGAGTCCAACTTGCTGATAATTAAGTAGCAAGGCGCCGGTATCAGTAACCTGTTCGCCCGAAAGACCCAGATCACGTAAACTGGCGACTCTCAGGTTTGAAAAAAGCCATAGATCAGTAACGTCAACGAAGTAGCCTAGCGCTGCTACCAAAACAGTTACCCAAACCCAGGTTCCATCATCCTTGCCCGGGGACTGGCTTTCAACACTTCGATCTATTGCACTGGCCATATATTTTTTCTCTCTCGGTTCAGAGCTTATCTGCTTGCGGGTATGACCATAAACTAATCCAATTTAATTTCCAATAAAGACCGAATAGCCCTAATCATCCCCTGGTTACATCGAATACCTGCTGGTAAGAAATCGCTAAATTTAACCGCGCGCGGTCTCTGAGAGGGCTAGAGGTTAGGCTAGAGGGGCTGTACTTTCAGCCACTTAGGGACTCAACCGCCCATTTTAAACGGCCGCCGACCCCTAAAACGAGACCCACCTGAGAGAACTCCCGCGCGGTCTCTGAGAGGGCGCGCGCGGTCTCTGAGAAGAGCGAGAAACCCGGAGCCCTTTACCTGGGGGGTGGTTTTGGTGTAGCATCCGCCAGTTATCTTTGTGCCTTTTACAGGAGTTATCGTGGCAGTTGTTCTTCGTCTAGCTAGGCTTGGTAAGCATAAGTCACCAGCATACCGCGTTGTCGCGACCGACAAGCAAAATAAGCGTGATGGTAAATTTCTCGAAGTCGTCGGGACCTACAATCCAGTGGCGTCACCAGCTCAAGTGTCCCTTAAAGAGGACAGAATTAAGAAGTGGCTAAATGCAGGAGCTTTGCCAACCGAGGTTGTGCGCTCACTCATCAAGCGCTCTCTTCCTGGTGTCATCGAGGCTCGCGAGGAGCACAAGAAGAAGAAGACTCAGGAGGCTCGTCGCAAGCGCAAGGAGCGTGTCGCTAAGAGCGGTGGCACAAAGAGCACTGCTAAGAAGGCTAAGGCCTCTAAGTAGTCCACCACTAGTTTGCTCCCCTGGGTTCTAGGGCAGCGCTCTTCTAAAAGCGGTCGTCTCCAATAGGAGCGGCCGCTTTTTTGTTAAACAAAACTTAACATGTGGAACATTGAGATCCTGACCATCTTCCCCGGAATCTTTGAGAGCTTCCTAAAAACAAGCCTGGTAGCCAAAGCAATCACACGTGGGCTCCTCGCCGTTAAGACAACTAATATTCGCGATTTCTCATCCCCTCCTCATCACAAGGTTGACGATTCGCCTTACGGCGGAGGCGCCGGCATGGTGATGATGGTTGAGCCATTAGTCAAAGCGATCGAATCAGCGAAGGAGCGGCGACCATCTGCCAGAGTGATTCTACTTAGCCCAGGTGGCCCCAGATTCACTCAAGCTAAAGCTAAAGAGCTATCGGAACTAGACTCGATCATATTCGTCTGCGGGCGCTATGAAGGCATCGATCAGCGCGCCATAGATCTCGCTATCGATGAGGAGCTCTCAATCGGTGACTTTGTTGTAATGGGCGGAGAGGTGCCAGCGATGCTTGTGATGGAAGCCAGCCTCAGACTCAGGCCCGATGTTATTCATAACGATGAATCAACCGCCTTTGAATCGTTCTCTCCAGCTCTTGGGGATGGCTCCCTAGTGGAATCACCCCAGTATACACGCCCAGAGGAATATCGCGGAAAGAAAGTCCCTGATATCCTTCTTTCAGGAAACCACAAAGCGATCTCCGATTGGCGCCTTGCAGAATCAAAAAGGAAAACGAGCAAGCTACGCCAACAGTGATATAAGAACAAAAACACCCGACTAGATCCTATTTTATGACTCAACAATCCTCGAACTTCAGCTTAAACGTTGCCCTGCTTCACGACGGCATGGTTGATAAAACAGGGAAGACCGTCACAACATCCGTGACCTTAATCGACGTGCATGACATCTCCCGTAGTAGCAAGACCTACGGAGCCGACTCATTATTTGTCGTACACTCGTCACAAACGATGCGTGCTTTGGTCCGCACAATAAAGCAGCATTGGGACGGAGACTTTGGCTCGCGCTACAATCCAAACCGCCAGGATGCCCTTGGCGTTTTATCTATCTCCGCTAGCCTCGACGAGGCACTAATGCAGATAGAGCGGAGAACTGGAAAGCTGCCTAAAATCATCGCTACCTCCGCTAGAGATGGGGACGATCGCGTAAGCTACTCAGATATGCGCGCTAAGATGATATCTTCTGACGACTCATACCTCCTTATCTTTGGAACAGGATGGGGTATGGGGCCAGAGCTGATGGCGCGAGCCGATTACATACTAAAACCGATCTACGGACCGACGCCGTACAATCACCTCTCTGTCCGTGCGGCGTGCGCGATTATTCTCGATCGACTGCTCGGGAAGTAGGCTACAAGGTAGTTACGCCAGCGCTCTTAACAGACTTAAGACAGCCTGGCCACGGTGCGAAAGGAATGGCACCGTGGCAGAGTTATTGATAGCCAATAAATTCGCCAATGAGAGCGATTGCCCTTTGGGTATAAATACATAACTAAAGGGCAGGGTCCCCTTGGCTTTTACATCAGCCAGACCGAGCACTACATTTCCAGCCAGGGACTTAGTTACAGCAACCGACCGTCCCGAAGGTTCCGCATATGCTACGCAGCAAACTAGCCGCGCCTCTGCATTTCTTTTGCCGTTCAGCATCTTCCTGACACGCTCAAAACCGAAGCGCGCCGTAAAGACCCCAGGCAATCCCGCTAAACAATCGATCTCTAATCCCGAATCATCAGCGAAACACGAGCGGCCGCTCCAGCTCGCATATGCCTTGGCTTTTATTACCGCGTTATCTTCGTACGAAATTCCGCTCTCAAGAACTGTAGGGGCATCGCTCAAGCTTCCTTGCTTCTCTGCTTCACCTAAGCCAATCAGGTCTATCTCAAATCGCTCCGCTAAGGTCTTTATCTCAGCTAGCTTCCCCGCGTTTGTCGTCCCGTATAGAAAATGCTTTTTTCTCATAGACCCGCCAGGAAGCGCGCGAAAACTCAATCTAGCCGTCAGCTACGTTAAGGTGGTAACATCTACCTCATGCACTCGGTTTTAGACGTTATCTCCAATAGTTTCAACCTTCCACTTATCCTCGCGGCCGTCCTTGGAGCTTTAATCGGTGTGGAGCGAGAGCTCGCAGGGAAGGACCCTAGCATCCGCACTTTTGCCCTAATCAGCATGGGCAGCTGCATGTTTGCGCTACTCTCCTGGGAATCCCTCGCGGTATTCCAAGTTGGAGATCCATCTCGCATCGCCGCTCAGATTATCCCAGGTATCGGTTTTCTTGGAGCCGGAACTATATTTAGATCTAAGTACGGTGTATCTGGATTTACCACCGCGGCCCTGATGTGGGTCACCGCGGGGATCGGCATGGCTGTTGGCCTGAAACGGATAGATCTGGCGGTATCTGCTACTATCACCGCTTTATTTATAACCTTATCGCTACGGATAGTTCACAAATACGTCAGAGTTAAGCTTGGCCCAAAGAGGTTACCCGATCACTTCGACCAGTAAACACTTCCAGAGTCTGTTCCTTAAAAATCCCATCCAAGCTCTGCTAATGCCGGGTTAATAACCCGCTCACTGACGCCGATAAAATCATCATCTACGCCAGCTGCAAGCGCTTGCACCTCAGACACGAGCTGTCTTTGCGCCCGCTTCCTGATGCTATTCCAACGATCCATTACATAAGACAGATCCGGCGCGGACTCAGTTAGCAGGCCACTTAACTTTTCCGCAACCAATTCCGCGCTGAAAGTGCTACGCGCATAGCTCTCACCCGCCAAAGCAACACCTCCAACAGGACTCCGCGCTAGCGCCTCCAATATCAAGCGAAGCTGCATTGATTCATGGGTTCCAGGAGTAACACCAAAAACAACATCAGATGGGAAATCCTCACCTTGAGCTGAAAGCGCGACAACAGATGGACATCCAGCTAAAAGAGAGCGTTGAATAAAAGGCGCCAGATGGCCAAATGGACTGGTATGTAGATGAAGAGCCACATCGCTCTCTGAAACCACATCTGACCACACTTTATCCTCTCTAGAAGATAGAAAAACAACCTTGTCTTCAGAAATTCCGAATTCTCGAATCAGACTGTCCGCTCTCTCCCGCTCGCTATGATCTAGCATCCACACCAACTTCCATGGGAAATCTAACTCGCGAAGCACCGGTAGAACCTTGTGCATCCGACCCTCAATACCAGGTACTGATAAAGTAGAGATCGTAAACAGTTCCTTCTGTCTATCTTCGCGATTAACTGGATCTACTGGCAAATCAATTGGAACCTCGAGAACCTCAGATCTGTGCGAACCAGATGGGCTTTCCAAGCGGTTACAAACCATCCTGCTAAATTCATTAAGCGCCCAGCGTGAGCTAAAGAGCGTTACCGGAGATAGCGCCGTCTCACGGAAGGCTCGCGGCCACAATTGATGAGGAGCCTTTAAGCGATCCGCAAAATCAAGTTTCGGATCGTAGAACTGCTTAATCGTCAACTCCCACGGCGATGTGTGACACGCCTCTGGTCCCAGATCGTTACAGAAGAGATCGTGCATCCAAACCACACCAGGCATTAGACCGATGTGCCCCCTGATAAAACGACATGCGCGCGAATCCTCAAGCTGATAGAAGAAGAGATCAAACGGCCGCTCCGCGTGCCGCTGATACGCCTTTAAATAGTTATAATACGGAAGATTAAACGCGTCGCTTGAGTTATCAACTAAAGCCAGATCCGAGAAGACCTCGATCTGATGTTGCTTCGAAAGATATGGTAGTAAAAGACGAGAACAGTAAGTTGATAAACTCTCCGGACGCCCTATCGAGAGATCGGAGAACCAAGCGATACGGAGTCCTGAGTTACTCACCACCTAGCCTCCGACCGCTACACCACATTTGCTCGTCGCGGCCAACGGCGATAATAGACGCTCTATTACCCTATCCCACCCAGACTCTGCGATTCCTGCCTTTTCTATAAAATCCCTTCCCTGTGAGCCGATCCTCTCCGCTAACGCACGATCCTGACGCAATGCGTTGAATGCGCCCGCCACTGCTTCAGGAGTTGGTTGAGTGATAAAACCGTTGTAGCCATCCTGCACGAACTCAAGAGTGCCACCGCTATCAACAGCAGTGATAACCGGCTTACCGCTCGCCATCGCCTCAAGGGTTACGTACCCGTAATCCTCATTGTACGGGGCGTAAAAAACAGCCATAGACCGCGCATAAAGGTCAATCAGCTCCGAGTCACTAACACGACCCAGGAAATCCACCCTAGAATCAAGGTCGTGCTTCTTGATCTCATTCTTAAAAAACACGAGAGCGTCAGGTTCATCCGGAACACCTACGATCTTAAGTCGTAAGCCAGGCGTTAACGCCAACGCGTTAATCATAATATCTAGTCGCTTAATGCGGCAGATACGACCTACTGATAAGATGTATGGCTCAGACTTCTCACAACGATATAAATTACCAAGCGGCAACGGAGGATAGAGCACTTCAGAGGAGAGCCCGTTAAAGGCACTTAACCGATCTGCAACATTCTTCGAGATGCTAGACCTGTAGGCACACTCACCAAGGACTTTCAGATCCCCATCTGTCAGCATACGCCTCATCGCCTCATCACGGGGATCATCTCCTATATCAGAGTACTGACTTCCGTGAAGCTCATAGATCGACCGCTGTTGATGCACTAACCAGACACTCTTTCGTGGGTGCCTGGCGTAATAGCTCGGAAACTTGGTGGCGATAACTAGATCTATCTCCTTGCCACAGACATTCTCCAGATCAAGCGCGCGCCACATCGCAGCCTGCGTAATTAGATTTTGCTTAGGCAACGGATTGTACGGGAGTGCGATGACATCAGACTCGTGTCCCCTCTTCTGTAGCTCTTTAGCTAGAGTAGCTACCAGCACATCCTGACCACCGTGACTAAACGGCACCTTAACATTTAGAACTAAAACACGAGCCATAAGATCTAGGCCTCAAGAACTAGACAGTAATCCTGAAAGCCGTAGATCAATCTATTCAACTGCGAGATGTTCTCATTAATTCGATTGATCGAGTCAGCGACCGCCGGCGTATGCGATGAATCAACTGGGATCTCTTTTAACAAGTGATTAGGGCCAACCGGAGAAAGCATCTTTGTCTCGATAACCTTCAAACCCGCTAAGGTGGCCATGTACCCTAAAGTATCTGGATGCATCGGCCACACATGGGTCGGATCGCGAAAATAGTTAGACGATAGAGCGAGAAGCGACTGAGGGTTAATCGTCTCAAAAGCTATCCTGCCACCTGTCTTAACTTTACGCTTAACCAACTCACAGAGCTCCTTTAGCTGCTCCCGCGTTAGATGTTCAACGACCTGCACCGCGACTACTCCACCAAGAGAGCTATCTTCTAAGGATCTTAGGTGAGCGATACCATCGCCGTACATCGCTTTGCAGCCATTAGAATTAGCTACGTTCACCATTACCGTATCAAGATCAACGCCGTAAGCGTTAATTCCTGCGGCGCTAAACTGCTTTAAAAGCTCGCCGCGTCCACAACCTATATCGAGCACAGGACCACGAGCATCCCTAAAGAGAGCCGGGTAGATCTTCGTGCGTTGAGAGATCTCCGCCTCACTACCACGAAAACGGTTCTCTAGAAGAAGATAAGATAACTTTGGAGCGCTTGCTTCTTCTGCATCCTGACCTTTAGCCTCCGCGGCCAAAGGAGGATTGGAATTTGTAACGGCCGCAAAGTTATTTATGATCCCCTCTAATCCTCGCACCATTGAATCGATCTTGCCCAGGCGCTCGTCAAACCCAGCAGCTAGATCTACCATCTGTCTCTTCACCGCGAAGAGCTCAGAGGTCTTCTCGTCATCTATCCGCCTAGCTAAAAGCTCAAGCTCTCTGGTTATGGCTTCATCTCGGGCATCTATATACCGACCAGTATCGTTTAGGTGCCGAACTAAATGCTCAACGAACTGCCTCTCGGAGACCAGGTACCTAGCGAATATGCTGTTACGCAGAAAGGAAGTTAGCTTGCGTTTAAAAACAACAACCAACTTACCAATTGGCCCTCGTCGATGAGTCTCTATCTCAGCCCCGGAGAGCTTGGTTTCGAATGAGTAATTAACATTTAAGAACCGTAGGTTCTCTGCGTGTTGGAGATCTCCATACTTTATTCCACGCGAATCAACGAATTTACCCGCTAGAGGTGATATCGAGATCCGCTCATCGCGATGCTGCTCCATATCCTCTCGGATCCTCTGGCGGATCTCCTTCATTAGAGCCGCTACATCGATAGGCGCCTCTTTTGATTCCTGCTTAAGATTATTGGTGTTTGCTTCTGCCGCTTCAAACGGCCTAACCGGCTGTGACATTTTGCTCGCTAGATTAGAAATAACATGACAGGGAAGCGAGGCAAAACCTACCCGTAGCGAGAAAGTGGAGGTTGAGTTGATATTCGATTTTCGAGATGGGGAAAAACCGCAAGTGTATCCACTGTGATACATTGAGGATTTTTCCCCATCTCGAAAACTCGAAGAGCGGCTCAAGATCCGCTTTCGCAGTAGGGAGGGGTTTTGACTCGCTTCCCTAGCTAATAGTCCGAAGTTACTGAATATTCGTCAATAGGCTGGGGCCGATATGCCCAGAAAAACCAAGCTTTGTACCGGTTTTTCCGTCACATAGGCGGTATATCCTCTTTATTACACCACATCACCTGCTCGTGCTCGAAAACGTGAGACGTTTACGTCGACGTTATACGGTGCTGTGCACGACAGACGCTTAAGACTCCAACTCCGCGTACAAAGGCGCATGATCAGAAAGCTTACCCCAGGGCTCCCCTACCAGCGCCCGGCCGCCCACCATCGACAATCCACGAGCGTAGACGCGGTCTAATTTAAAGAGTGGATACACAGTCGGAAAGGTGGCTTGATAGGCACCGTGAAGATTCTGAAAGACCTCTTTGATTCCTAGCTCGCGCACTAGAACACCCGATGCTCGCTGCTGCCAATCGTTAAAGTCACCGGCCAAGATAAGAGGCTCCCCCTCGGGAACGCTATCTAAAACTCTCTTACATATCTTTCTTAGCTGCTCATCACGGCATTTTCTAAATAAACTTAGGTGAGCGCAGACGCAGTGAATGGTCGACTCCACTCCCGGAATCTCAATCTCTGCATGAAGTAACGCCCGACACTCCAGCGGGTTCGTTGAGATATCTATGTTCTCATAGCGTTTAATCGGGAACCTACTTAAGATCGCGTTACCCTGATGACCATGTTCAAAAACAGAGGTTTTTCCGTAAGCCACATGCGGCCAAACACTACTGGCGATGTAATGGCTCTGCGGAAGATCTGGCCACAGCTCGACGTTCTTGGCATGCTTATCATGCTGCCCGATTACCTCCTGTAAAAAAACTATATCAGGAGCGACTGACGCGATCGCTCCTCTTATATCAGGAAGGGTAAAGGTGCGGTTGCCGAAACCAAACCCCTTGTGAATATTGTATGACAGTACCTTAATTCGATTCTTCTCTGTCATGAATCGTTCACTACTTCTGCTACAACACTCTACGCATCATTAAGAGCCCCTTACCCAAGGCTCTCTCGATCCACGGACGGTCTCGCCAGTTTCCAAGTGTAACCTCTTTGCTAGCTGCACAGTCGATCTCCAATTGAGCCGCCAAAGATCTCACAGCTTCTGCATCACCAAGAACGATATCAGCTTCAAGATCATGAAACAGACTCCGGTGGTTTAGATTACTCGAGCCAACGATCCCCCAATCATCAATCACCATCGTCTTGGCATGCATCATTCTCCTATTATACTCGAAAATTCGCGCTCCCGCCTTTAATAATCCGACATGGAAAGCTGAAGTAACCCAAGGCATGAAAAAAACATCAGATTGCGCGGGCACAACGATACGAACATCGACACCGGACTCTGCCGCCACCCCAAGGGCCTTAACCAGATCGGAATCCGGGACAAAATACGCGTTCTCAATCCAGATCCTTTGACGAGCGCCTAGGATCTTAACCAATAGGTCTAGATAATTATCTCTCCGTTGAGAGCGCCTAATATTTAACCGCACCAGCACGCCTGATGAGATCGCCTGCCTGACCTTTCTTGCCAATCTTCTCCGACCAAGTCGCCTCTGCCAGAGCTCATTAAAACTATCGGCAAGAACCGAGACCTCACCCCCACTCACCATGGCGCCCGCATCGCGCCAAGCTAGCGCTCCTACAAACTCAGCGCAGTGATACTCGATAATATTAAGACTACCAACAAATGCCTTAAAGGAATCGACTATACACACCTTGCGGTGGTTTCGGCTGTTGATTCTCGTGAAGACTTTGGAGAGTGAGCGCCCCTTGGGCAGAATCTTCTTTCCTCGAAACCACCGCTCCCATGGAAGCTCATGAAATATCCTAAGTAGGATCCCCGAACTGTGACATCTTCGTCTAAGATAAGGCAGCCATGTGCTAGAGCCGATCCCGTCAACGATTATCCGAACATCGACTCCCCTTTTAGCCGCATGGCCGAGCTCCGTTAAAATTCGCTCGCCTAACCGGTCGTTAGAGAAGATATAGCTCTCGATATGGATAGATCTCCGTGCGCTTTGGAATTCAGCGATCATCGCACGGAAGAAGTCGTCGCCTTCGAAGAACAGCTGCAGGTTGCTCCAGGAGGAGGAGGTTGGAGTGGAAAGAGGAGTATCGGATCTGACACCCTCAATATCGTTAGTTGTACTTGAAGACACCTGCGTACCTTAAGTGGGACGTTGACTAAGTAGTATACATCATAAGTCGTTAGTCGATCGTGAAAACCCTGCTCAAAAAGATAGGGTCCGGACATTTCCTCCCCCCTGTCCCACTTAAATACACCTGACCTATTCCGCTCCAGCCCTAACTAACTGAATACACGTGAATTTATCGACTCACGTCTTTTCCGCCCAAAAATACCTCGTAATTACAACCCATTACCCCTTGGCAAACCCCTTGCAATAGCCAGGGTATGAAGTCGAAATACGAAACTCAAAATACTCTGATCTTTAATGCCGGACGACCTTTGAGGTTCGTATTCAGCGTCTGCTTACGTAATAAGGTAGCCCAGTTGCCGAAAAGCGGAAGCACTTTGGCCGAAACGGGAGATTACTCTTTAGATCTGGTGATAAAAAACATCAGTCAGATAGAATCCCGCCAAGGTGGCGCGAACATTAACCAAAGGAATGCTACACAGTACGAAGAACTCGTAATAACACTAAGTGAGAGTTGCGAGGGACGCGAACTAAAATAGCAAACCGAACTTAACTCTCCCCAAGGCATAAGCCGTGGGAGATGTAAGGTAAAGAAAGGGAGAAGGCGAAATGGAATCGAATATCATTGAACGCTTGTTCGCATCGTTTACTGAACTTGAGGGAGCGATCACCAAGGCTCGTGAGACGTTTAAATCGCGACCGACGATACCGGACTCAGTAATTAGACGCCTTGAATCCTACGACACGATTCTGGCCAAGCAGCGCTCATTAGCTGTATCTCTATGCGAGGCTATCTCGCGTAAGAACTGGGATGAGGTCAACCGTAACGTTGGCTTAATCAACGGACTCTCTGTCATGATTCGCGATGACGCTAAGGCGATCCTAGCCGCGGTAGCGGTGAAGGACGAGGTTGAGCAGGTTGAGTTAGATGAGACTGAGAACTTCTGCTAGAAACTAAATCAAAATCTCGCCTACGCCATAGGCGCCGTTTCAAGACAAACCCCGCTTCGGCGGGGTTTCTGTTTCCCGTAACTAATCACCGGATTTTTTGGGTCGTTCCAGTCATTATATCGCCAAATATGTTGTCCTCGTGCATCATGTTTTCCTTGATACCCGAGCGCTTCTTTAATATTCTCTTTAAGGAAGGCCGGCAAAACCCCTCCCTACTGCGAAAGCGGATCTTGAGCTGCTCTTCGAGTTTTCGAGATGGGAAAAAATCCTCAATGTATCACAGTGGATACATCTCCGGCCTTCGCTAAAGCTACGGCCGGCGAGGTTTTGTCGGACCAGACGTAGCCTTGGCGAAGGCTGGTGCGGTTTTTTCCCATCTCGAAAATCGAATATCAACTCAACCTCCACTTTCTCGCTACGGGTAGGTTTTGCCAGCCTTCCTTAGGGAGCGTTGTTCTCATGATTAAAAGATGGATCTCTAAAATAACTGGGAGAGCTTCAAACGTTGCCGCTAAAACGACTAGTGAGATCCCTGAGAGATTAGACGATCTACTAAGAACCCCCGGGCGCGCGTGCACCGCTACACTTCATTCAGTTGCTCAGTCTCTCTCTAAGGAGGATTTCTTAAATCTCGTTCACTGTCCTAGCTTGGTAGGGACGGCTGTTAGAGAGGGAGAGCTCGGCAAATCAAGCGCACGGATCGGCGACGCCTTAAATAATCCTACATTTCTCTTCACCGCCGCTCAGGTGGCATCTTTTGTCGATGGTGTGTCGATCGAGGAGTCTATCTTCCTTTTAAGAAAAGAAGCTAACAGGATATCAAGTCGTCCGAGCACTCATTTCGCTATCGGCAGAGCTAAGACCAACGATATCAGAATAGTTGATTTCGCCATATCGCGCTCTCACGCGCTAATTGAAAGCACGATAGATGGATATAAGATCTCAGACTGCGACTCAAGAAACGGCACAAAGGTAAATGGTCGCACCATAAAACAGAAACCTGAGCTACTTAGCGACCGCGATACGATCACTCTCGGTCGATACGAGTTTTCGTTTTTACTACCCGAAACTCTCTATGAGAGATTGCGAGTAGGGAATCAGTCAATCTCAAAATAATTTTCGGCCTCCTAAATGTTTGGGGAGGGGAAAACACGGAGGAGCACAGAGGATCTCAGAGGACACAGATAACCCCCCATAATTCCCCATAAAATGGCCGTTCTCTGTGTCCTCTGCGCCCTCTGTGGTGATAAAGAACTGAGACGCCCTAAGTACATAAAGGGAATCGACCTCACCCTCTCTCCGCATCCGCCGCGCGACGCAACTCTATAACAAATGAGCTCCCTTCCCCTACAACGCTACTGACCTTGATAGCTCCATGTAATTTCTCTACCAGCTTCTTTACCGCGGCGAGCCCAACACCGGAGCCCTCAATCTTACTCTCACCACCACGTGCGAAGGGCTTAAATATAGAACCCAGATAGTGTTCTGAGATACCTCTTCCATTATCACTTACGACTATCACAGCTCGGCGTCTTGAGGTCCCCTCAGACATTTTTATAGATACAGATAATGATCTTGATTCATCCCTGTATTTAAGGGCGTTTCCGACTAAATTACTAAAGATCTGATAGAGCTGTGTCTTGTTTCCAAATACCCAAGGAAGTTTGGCGTCTACATCGATTCGCGCTCCGGCTTGCTCGAATTGCCACGCGAAATCACCTACGACCTCACCGATTACCTCACTTAAACTAACTGGAGCGGAATCGCGCTCTGTAGTAGAGACCTGCGCTAATTCAAGCACCCCTTTAACTAGAGCCTCTAAGCGAACCACGGCTTTGTCCATATATTCAAGCGGCTCGTTAAAGTCACCCTCTACACTACTTTTCGTGGCGCTCTCTCTAACGATCTCTAACATCCCCCTTAATGTAACTATTGGAGCCTTTAGATCATGCGACAACATGTAGGTTAATTCATTTAAGTCTCTGTTCCTCTCCTCAAGTTTTAACTGCGCGTTTACTGAGGCAGTAACATCTAAAGTTATAGAGAGCGCCACATATCCATTTAGCTCAGGATCAAAGATGGGAACTGTTCTAGTCTCTAACCAGAGACATAAACCCGAACGGTGATAAAACCTGTAGCGCGACTGAAACGATTCACCTGTCGCCACGATCGCCAAGGCTTTCGCTATCGACGCGCGATCATCCTCATGGACATGAGATGTAAAAAATCCGCCACGCTCATTATTGTATAGCTCTGAGAGCGAATACCCCGTCAGGACCTCCGTATACGGACTGCACCAAAGAACTTTGCCATCTGGATCGTGAATCACGACCGCTGCGGCCATATTATCAGTTAGGATCTTATAGCGAGACTCGTTCTCTAGCGCCGATTGCTTAAGGCGTCTAACGCCCTCTGTAAGACGACCAATCGGATCTCTAGGCCCCTTATATTGAGCATCGGACCTCTCAACTAATTTTAGTAGCCGCGCTATGCCGATCGCCAGATAAACTAGCACCAAAACAAGCGTCGCTATAAAAAACTGTGAGAGCACAGGCATCACACCTTCCCCCACGCTTCGTAGTTCTGGAATTCCGCGTTAAAATCGAGCACTACCTCTTGCATTAACTTCTTCTGATCGCGCATATGAACGCCGAAATACGACCAGGCATCTTCTAGTAGAGGTGTATGAATTCTCTGATACGCCACCATGTCACGGGTAGCGCCTAATGAATTAGCGTGAGTAATCAGATCGCTTAACTTTACTATACTTGCGAGGCTCCCCTGCTCTTGGTCGCTCCACGGCTTATGGTGATCTCCAATAGCGTCGTAGAGATCTCTGGAAAAGTTCCACTTCTCCGCGATCAGTTGACCAACCTGAGTGTGATCGAATGGATAGACCGCCTGCTCCGCTTTGATCGATTCAAGCCCATCAGCTAATCCTTTCTTGATCACACGCTCATAGTTCTCAACGTGTTGTTGCAGAATTAAAAGCTTACCAACATCGTGCATCAGTCCAGCTAGAAAGATCTGATCAACAAGTGATGGAATGAGTGATCTCGCCAACGTTTTAGCGGCTATTCCCGTGGCGATGTTGTGCGCCCAGAATTCCACTCTGAGATAATGCCTCACTGGAAACAATCCCGATAACGCGGTCGCGTTCATCAGGTTTCGCAGCTCAGCGATGCCTATTACATTCACCGCGTCGACTATTGTCTTACTCCCACCACCTCGGTCATAAAAAACCGAATTCGCGATCTTTAGAACTCGCGCGGAGAGCCCTTCATCGCCCTCGAGTAGGTCAATAAAATCACGCGCCTCCGCATTTGGGTTAGTAGCTATCTTAAAAGCCTCCTGAGCAGACCCAGGCATAATTGGAACGGACTTCAATCCGAGAGAGCGGAGGATGCTTTGCCTTAAAGCATCTGCCATAAGGGTCTCAGGAGATTCTGCAGGAGGTTTCCCAAATTTAAATAGTTTTTTAAGCATATCAACTTATTACTCTATGACCCTGGCGACTCAGACTACTAAGTCTACGACTCGACCAGAGTGATATTTTTCTTTAGTTGAAAGGGGCTTAGGCGAGGTTAGGCGCCAGCATGGAATGAATAATTTCAAGCTCTTACCCCTCTTCCTAATTCCAGGGTATTTGCGATAATCTCAGACGCGCAGTAATATCTCCATGTAATTGGGTTCTAATTAACGCGGCACCTCCCAAACCGCCCTAAATTTTTAGCCGCAATAAAAACACTTATGGTACCGAACTTGGAAACCCTCTCTAGCTTTCACGACACCCTGGTCCTCGTTGTAGACGATGAAGCCAGCATAAGAAGCTCCCTAAGTGGGATTTTAAAGGATGAGGGAATATCTGTTATTGAAGCCGCCGATGGGGAGAGCGCGATATCGATGTTAATCGAACGCAATCCAGCACTTGTACTACTCGATATCTGGATGCCCGGAATCGACGGATTAGAGACCCTCAAGAAGATAAAAGAGATTAGACCAAACACCCCAGTTGTAATGATTAGTGGTCACGCTACCATCTCAACAGCGGTGGCCGCGACCAGACTTGGAGCATCCGACTTCTTAGAGAAGCCTCTAGGTCTTACATCAACGATCGAGGTGGTCCGACGCGCTCTAGAGATCGCTAAGGAACGCCAGGAGTCAACCGGACCAACATGGGAGAAGATCGAGCCCTCCTCTGTAGGTCCACTACGTCAATCACTCAACTTAAAACCGATTGTTTTCGCCAATCAAGTAGCTCGCGGCGCGGCAAGACCTCAAAAGACTATCGCTCACGCGGCGATCCTTTACGGACAGGGATTGCACTCTGGTAGGAAGAGTGGACTGATACTAGAGCCCCTACCCGCCAACTCAGGAATTCACTTCGTTGGAGTATCAGAGACCACCACAGTACCAGCTCACGTTGATTTCGTTGAATCAACGGGATTTGCCACAACCGTCCGCTTAGGACACACACAAGCGGGAACAATCGAGCACCTGATGTCGGCACTGTGTGCCTACGGAATCTCAAACCTTCTAATTAAATGTAACGGCGAAGTTCCAGTGATGGATGGATCGGCGAACGAGTTCTGTAAGCTTTTTGAACAGGTCGGACTAACAGAGCAGGATGGTGAGTGGTACGAAATAGCGATTAACGAGACTATTCAAGTTGGTAATGAGAAGGAATGGATCCGCATCGAGCCAGCCGATAGTTTTTCTGTTGATTATACCCTTAGGTATCCAGCTCCTGTCGGTGAGCAGCACTTTACATTTACTTTCAGCGACCCCGCGTCATTCCGCGCTGAGATCGCCCCATCGAGAACCTTTAGTTTTGTAAAAGATGTAGGCTATCTTCAGAAGCAGGGGCTAGCTTTAGGTGGCAGGTTCGATAATTTTTTACTGATCGGCACTGAAGGCGCGATTAACGACGCGTGGCGTTTTCCAAACGAGCCGGTGCGCCACAAGATCCTTGATGCTATTGGTGACCTCTATCTTTTAGGGAGACCGCTAAGAGGAAAAGTCACCGCATGCATGACCGGCCACTCTGATAATATCGCGCTGCTTAAGAAAGTTAGAGAGTTGTTGGGGTGATGGTGGGATTATCTGTAACTAGGGGTTACTTTCAACAGCGGTCAATCCCTGAATAGGCTTTACATGTAGTGGCCGCGCACGTAAACGTCGGTCGTGCTCCTGCTCGTGCACGAAAACGCGAAACGTTCACGTCGACGTTACACGGTGCCGTGCACGAGCAGGTGTACGTTTACCCCCTTTCCGCCAAACACTACACCAGCCAGCCCAAATTTAACGATTTTACACCGTAAATTCGTTAAAACTATTTTTAATTTGCATTTTTTAACGAATTTTAGGATTATAATCGTTAAACCCAAGGGACGAGATGACAAACTCAGCGAAACGGATCTCCCAGATTATAGCCCTACGCAAAAGGTTCTTCGCCTCCAAGGTTGGGAAGGATCAGCTCCTTTCTATGATCGACCAGGCTGAGGTCAGTGAACACGTATACAACTCAAACGCTATCGAGAACAGCACCCTGTCTTTAGAAGAGACGGCGAAAATATTGCAACAGATTGACCTCGACCGCTTCATTTCGGAACGAGAGATATTTGAGGCGAAGAATCTGGCTCGGGTCGTTCAATACATCTCTAGCAAGGCGCCTGAGCATCAACTAGACCGTGAGATTATCCTTCTTTTACACAAGATGCTTATCTCAAATATTCGAGATGAAGTCGCCGGACGATTTCGCGCACTTAACGAGTGGGTGCGAGTAGGGAATCATATTGGGAGCGCCCCCGCTGATATTGAAGCAGGAATTACGGCTTTATTAACTACGTATCATGGTGACTCTAGCGAGCCGATCACGAGTCGCCTCGCTCGTTTTCATCTGGAGTTTGAATCAATCCATCCATTCGTTGATGGCAACGGAAGAATCGGCCGCGTACTCGTCAATTACCTCCTTATAAGAGAAGGATATGTACCGATTAACATCGCTTTTGTGGATCGTTCCCGATATTACGATGCGTTCAGTGAGTATCATAGACAACAGCGTATCAAGACTATGGAGGAGATAATTTTTCGCGCTCTCACTAATAGCTACCACAAGCGGCTAGCGTATTTGGAGGGACGCGAGATCATTACTCTGAATGCGTACGCCAAAAAACATAAACTCTCGCATGCGAATCTAATAAATAAAGCCAAACGACAAACTATCGAGGCTTTTGTTGAGCAGGGGGTTTGGAGGATTGGGGATTAATCCCCGCCCCTCACACCACCCTATCCGCCCCACACCCCAGAAACGTCACAGCTTCATGCACAACTGCTGTAATCTCCGGCCCCCAGGTACGTGGGTCGTTACGCATCGATGCGATATTCTCTAGCACCAACGATGTCGCGTAAGTCTTTCTAGTCGAGAGTGACTCAATACTCACAGTCGATGTCCTCTGATCAAACGAGAATACCGCCGTGTCTAATTTGGCTTGGTTAGCTTGAAGAACGAATGCGTGGCTTAGCGGATCACGAATCGATGACACTAACGCTAAAGTTGGCTCTGCGCGTTTAATAAAGCGTTCACTCGCTATCGCTACTCGGGTATAGGTGATAAAGAACGCCCTGAGATCGGATTCTTCTGACTGCGATAGAGCGCCGATATCACGGCCTTCAAAACGGGCTAGCAGCTCTGTTTT
Organism: Bdellovibrionota bacterium; assembly: GCA_044356215.1. Taxonomy (GTDB): domain Bacteria; phylum Bdellovibrionota_C; class UBA2361; order UBA2361; family OMII01; genus OMII01. The sequence goes on from JBIKWQ010000014.1 coordinate 18,367, forward strand.
GCATGCGCTCCATAAATTAACACCTCTAAACTCAATTCGCGCTAAATCCTCTCTTGGAACTCCTAGGATCCAGCGACTGGCAGTCCTAACATCATCTGGCGTGATCTCACGTGATACGCCACGAGCGGTTAACCCGCTCCAAGAAATTAACTGCTCTTGTTCACTGATACATCGCGAACATAGAAACGGGCCGCGCTCCTCGCCAACTAATCGGTCGCGACCACAGACTGGGACCGCTCCATCGCATAACATCTGGCTAACTTCCGCGCCGTTCTTGGCTAAATAGTTGGCCACTAGATAAAGCAAGCTAGCTTCCTTATGCCCTTCTCCGTAAGGGGCGTAAACAACTACTTTCATAATGCGCACACCGAAACAGGTCTCTTAGAAACTCGATCTCGTGAGAGGATGTAACACTCAACCTTACTATCTCTGTTTGGGATTACACCCCAAAACTTCTCCACTACCGCACGCCCCCATAATGTCTCATGAGATTGAGCGCCTTTGCAGAGGCTCTCATCAAGCGCGAATTCGACCGCCGACTCAGGAGCAACTGTGCCGATATGTAGCGGTGATTCCGCTCCTCTAAGAATATGTCTCAGATCAGGGCGGATTAACTCAGATGTAGAGTTCACTATCACAAGCGATGGCACAACAGATTCATCCTCCACCGCTATCCATGACACGATCCCGTTTGACGGTGATACCTCTAAAGTTGGCTCCTCTTCGCTTTTTTCAGCGTTAACCTTAAACGGTGCCGCGCCGTAAGAGAGCGAAAATTCCGGCGACACCATCTCAATTACAACCCTTGAGTTGCGGAGATCAAGCCTACCCTGAGGACACTCCAGAGCGACTTCAATGCCGTACATCCCAGAGCCTTCGTTAGCTAAAGATGGAAACGCATCTTCTAACCTTATTCCATCAGGCTGATTTAGACGGCCCCCTTCAAGTAGAACCGACCTACGCTCGATGCCTTTGCCAAAGAGGGTCAGATGACACGAAACAGGATAGTGACCAGCGGTGGTTCCTGCGGTTGGAAAGAAATGCACGCGCGAGCGAATCGCGCTGGTCATTACACAGAACGCCCGGGTTGAGACTGAGTTAGCGATAATTCGATCCATCACTACACCATCACCACGCGCAGACATTACGATACAAGATATTACCCTCTGTCTCACCCGGCAATTTTTCGATCATCTGACATACGATCGAAGACTGAGCTCTTGGAGAGATACGAAGATACCCTTGCGAGATGCCCTTCTGCCAGGACAGGTCATCAAAGGTCGACAACAACTCGTGCTCTAGCGACACAACCCGACAGCCGTAAGGTGGGATCTGGGTAGTCCACTCAGGTGACCTAGATCCGTAGAGGAGCCGTGTCACGACCTGGCAAACCTCTTCACCTGTATTGAGTAGCACTATTAAGTGCTCCCTCTTTGCTCCCAGCAAAAGCGGCATAAAAGCCATCTCTCTGTTCTTGATGACTTTTGGCTCAGAGAGAAGATCGACCTGTTTACCCAACTGTAATCTGCAGATCTGTCGTGTGTTGGCAGGGGTTGTAACAACTAGGTGACCCTGAGTAATACCTCCCTGAGTTTTGAGTCCAGCCATAAAAGGCTCAATCTCAACAATACCCACCTCATTCGCTGGGAACTGCACATTAAAGCTCTGCGTCTTTGCGCCATCAACATCAAACAGCTCACAAGCCCCCTCTAGGGCCGCCCCTGAGCTATCCGCAGTCGCCGAAGAAATTAAAAGGGTCGATGAGAAGAGTGGCGGACCAGCGATCCAAAAATGATTTTTAACTGCGGTGTCAGTCATCTTTACAAATATCTCTACAGCCTCGCTTTCGCGTAGCTAGACTCTACCAGATATCGCGCTACTTTACATCACTTAAACTAAAACTTAACTACCGCAACGAAGCCGCAACTCTCTTCAAATCAAGCACCTGCGCTGCTGAATACCCGATATTGGAGCTCCAAACTATCCGGCCCTCCTTATCTAAAAGCACCGCATAGGCGCTTTGCGGGCGTTCATTCCCTAGCGCCTGAATAATCTTATCGGCATCCTTATAAACAGTGACAACCGAGCCCCAGTCAGATTGGGGGATCCCGCTGCGCATCCCTCCGTCGATAAACCCTTGGACCATCTGCGGCACCATCCCGGCGATTGTAGGCACTTCTACTATCTCTGCCTTTATATCAGCCTGAAGCGCCCCAAGAATCCAACGGTCGATGTCAAACTGGGCCTTCTGGAGATACCCAATTAGTAAAAGCGTGGTCTTTCCGGCGTAGCTTCCGGGTATATTAATCACCTCGCCCTTAAGGCTTGTCCCGACTACAGATGGAAAGTTTGAGTTTTGAATATTACTCGGGGCCGCGACTTTAGAGGAGCAGCCAAGCAAAAGGGATATCGACAGAACCGAAGCTAGGATAGTTTTCATGAGGCCATACTCTCGCAGGCCAAACGGAATACCGCAAGGGCAGGGCGTTGCAGTATTTTTGTCAAGCTGCTGGGATAATTAGTAGAAAATTTTACCACAGAGGCCGCAGAGGACACAGAGAATAGCCATTTTATGAGCAATTATGGGGGTTTTCTCTGTGTCCTCTGCGTCCTCTGTGGTGAAAAAGAACTGCGACTCCCTACCGCAAGGGAACGCCACCTCTCTAGCGCCCAAGCCCAATCGAAACCCGCGGCTTCTCAGTGATCGCCGGCTGCTCCAATTCACCGAGCACCTTTGGGCTTCCCGGATTAACCTCTGTCTCAACCGCCTGCTCAGGTGTAGTAGGCAAAAGAGGCTCAGTCTGATGCTTATTCATCATCGATCCGAAACGATTGGCTCCATCAACCCCCGACTCCTCCATCATCCAACTACGCCTTACAGCGTCGAATGGATTACTCTCGGCGTATCCCAGATGCTTAACAGGGATCCGCTCTAAAGAGCCAGGCATACTTCCTCCGCGAATTAACTTAGCTAACTCACGGGTCTTGGTCATCTCAACCGATCCGGCAGAAAGGACCAGAGAAGTTGATGGCTCAATTAATCTAGCGTTTACATAAACTCTTTCAGGAGAGACGACGTAAGTTCCGACAACCACCGCGGCAAGATTCCGGTGACCACGCACCGCTCTCACATCGCGCGAGAGCGCGAACTCTCCAGAGGTGTCGAGAAATTGCAGAGCATCAGCGTGCCTTAGCTCAACTACATCAAACCCTTTCATAGCCAACTCACTCATAAGCTGCTCGCCTACCATGCGGCCAAAAGTTGAGCTTGCATAAAGGTCGTCTATGTTCACAAATGTAGTTACCCCGATCGGGCCCGGCGCCGCGCTGCGGTAGTATCGATCTATCTGAGCCGCCAAGAGCGCAGTCTTAAACCTTCCCGGGCCGTAATTGTCGTATTCCTTATTGGGGATCGGCCAATATTCAGGCATATCGTGATAGCGCGGGCTACAGCCTGCCAAGAGGACTCCACCTGCAAGCACAGTTATTCCTAGCGAATGGCACGCTCTTTGAACCGTATGCTTGAACGATTTAGTGAATGTACACGCCTTAAAGCTGGATATAAGCTGGCGGTAAATAGAATCCCAGGGAGTAATCATAGTAACCTCATGCAATTAGCTAGCTACCCGAGATCTTCAACGCTCTTAATGAACGCTATCCGTAGCGTCATTTTTTTGACATGCACAGTCAGCATGACTAGCTGCGCCTATCTCGGTAATCACGTTGGAGAGTGGTGCAATACTCGGGCCTACGTAAGAACCGACATCCCGGCCTATATAGATCAACGATTTACCCCTAAAAGCCCGGTCCGTGTTGGAATCATCCCGTTTGATGTTCCGGCAAATCTTTCCACAAGAAGCGCTCAGATGCCGGGGCTTGGTAATCAATTAGCTTGGGCGGTTCACCGTGATCTCTTAGCTAGCGAGGTGTTTCCAATTATAGAGGTGTTTAACCGAGAGGACTGGCCACGCAAGAAAGAGCAGTTCTTCACCGGGAATTTTGGAGCACTCCAATTCGCCAAAGACGCGGGGTACGACATGATCGTTGTCGGATATCTTGAGCCGATAACGAGGCTTGATACCTGGATAGTACACACCAAGATTATCGAGGTCGATTCAGGAACAACGATCTGGTACGGCAGCTCAAAAGTGTATACGAACAGATCAGATATGCTCGAGACAAGCAGCTTTGTAGGTCTAACAGACCGCCGACCTGATATCTATTGGAATGATAAGCTTCTTGGTACCGTGTCTGAGTGTATCGCGCGGGATATGCTAAATGATCCGGAGGAGCCGTAGGGAGGGCCTTACAACCCCTTCAAAACCCCCAGCACCTCCTCAGCATGACCATCTGGCTTAACATCTTCGAAGACATGAGCGATCTTCCCTGATTTATCGACGATGAAGGTGGTTCTGAATATTCCCTTATACACGCGTCCCATAAATTTCTTATCACCAAAAACTCCGTATGCCTTCGCGACTGAAAAATCGGTGTCCGAGACAAGCGCTACCTTTAAGTCGTATTTAGCGCAGAATTTATCCTTGGTTTTTTGGTCGCCACCTGAGATCCCGATAACCTTAGCTTTGCGGCGCGTGAAATCTTTTAATGATGCTGAGAATCCTTGCGCCTCCAAAGTACACCCAGGGGTATTGTCCTTTGGGTAGAAGAAAAGGACTAGGTAATCACTCTTATCGAGGCCAACCCCGTGCTCCTCGCCATCTTTATCTATCAGTTTAAACTTTGGCGCTTTGTCTCCTACTTTTAACTTGCTCATGATTCCCCTTTTCTTTGACCGCTACCAGGAGTTTACCTATTTCCTCCAAAAGATCTATCAGGTATCTCTCTATAAGCATGGAAATCACCCCGCCCCTTGATTGTATCCCCGCGCTCCCAGCACTAGCTCCGTGTGAGCATATCGCTGGTAATGAGAAATTTATCATCAAAGGATTCGCACTGCAGGAGCGGCACATATCCGACAACGGCCGATCTCTGGTTGATCTCACCCTAGACTTGGAAGATGGGGCTCCGGTAGGCAACGAGGAGCCGTTAAGAAAGCTCTGCGCACAACTGCTAAACAGTCCTGAGAACACCAAGAAACAAGCCGGCATCAGAATACATCCAACTGATTCGCCTCACTGCGTAAGAGACCTGGAGGTGGTCCTCTCTGAGGCTGGACAAAATGTGAGCTATGTTACCATCCCTAAAGTCAGAGGCCCACGTGAAGTGCTCTGGTGTATCGGGTTGATTAAGCATTTCACCCGACGAGTAAAACTAACATCGCCTATCGCTGTTCATCTCCTTATTGAAACATCAGAGGCGCTAACCAACCTAGATCAGTTGGCGGCTATCCCTGAGGTCGCCACGTTAGACTTTGGACTGATGGATTTTATAAGCCAACTGGGGGGCGCAGTCTCCTCTGATTGCATGAAAAGCCCCGGGCAATTCTCTAATCAGATTATTAGACAGACCAAAACAGCGATCTCTTTAGCTGCACTTAGATACAACAAGATCCCATCGCACAACGTGACCGTAGATTTCCGAGATCCCAACATCGCACTATCTGATGCCAGACAAGCCCGCGGGGAATTCGGGTTTATGCGGATGTGGAGTATTCATCCAAATCAGATTGAGCCGATTATTCAGGGGATGACCCCTACAAAAGATGAGATCTCCGAGGCTCGTGAGATCCTGAGCAAGGCCGCGGTCGCTAAATGGGGGCCAATAGAACACGGCGGACGGCTACACGATCGGGCCTCGTATCGCTATTATTGGGGGATCCTTAGATCTATTGGCCTTTTCTCTCTATCAAGCTAATCTCCCCCTAGTCACAAGATGAAGCGCTTAATACTTAAAAAAATACTCCCCTGGCTTATTACGTTCGGAGCCCTCTATCTAGCTTTTAGAGGGGTAGAATGGGATCTGCTGATCGGTCACATTAGCAATGCAAAGCCGCTCTACATACTGGTCGCGGTCGCTCTAACAGTGGCGTCTTATTGGCTGCGCGCGCTTCGTTGGCCACTCTTATTTCCGAAGGTATCACTTCCACTCTTGTCTTCGTGGAAGGTTTTAGTCCTCGGATTTTTCATGAATAACATCCTTCCAGCTCGCGCTGGAGAGTTGGTGCGTGCTCACCTAGGAGCTAAGGTGTTGGGCGTTGCTAGAACCTTAGTATTGGCGACTATAGCCAGCGAGAGACTTGCTGACGGCCTAACAATCAGCTTGTTCTTCGTTCTAATCGTCGGATTTATCGGTCGAGGGAGCCTCGATCCAGAGATCTCCCAGAATCTACTTTACGTTGCGTATCTCTTCGCGGCGGTAGCGATTGGAGTGATTGCTGTGCTTCTGTGCCGCGATCTAATCATAAAAAATCTTGAGCGAGTCGCTTCCAGGATAGGGAAAAGCTCATCTTCATACGCGCTATCCAGAGTTCAGATCTTTATTGATGGGCTTAGCCCGCTTAGCAAACCCAAACGCGCGGTTAAGATCGCCGTCTGGTCGTTTGTCATTTGGGGCGTTGAACTCGTTGCTTTCGCGGCCATTTCCAAGGCTTTCGGTGGTCAGATATTTCTCTCTGGAACTGTTCTATTTTTAGTCGCAGTTAATTTTAGCTCGCTAATACCAGCGGCTCCAGGTGGTTTCGGTGTGATTGAGCTGATTGCTAAGAGCGTCTTGGTATCTGCCGGTGTCGCGACCCCGGAGTTGGCTCTCAGTATGGTTCTTACTCAGCATATAATTCAGTACGCGGTAATCGGAATTCCAGGGGCGTTCCTGCTATCTACTTTAAGAACTCAGTTAGCTGATATGTCAGATTCTGCGAAGCAGGAGCCTGTATCCGAAGCGTCGATCTCCGCTTCAATTTCTTAGCTTCAGGATCTCAGCCCCATTAAGATATGCCTCTCGATCCGAAGCTTTAACGCTTCTTAATTGATCGATCATTCCTGACATGCGCTGGGCATCACTCTTAATCGCGGCGACGGCGCCAACAAATTTGGGATCACTCTTCGGTAGCTGTTCAACTAGGAAGCAATTTAGCAAGATCGCTGAAAGTGGCTGCCCAAGCTGATGCGCCGCCGTTCCAGCTAGTTGTCCTACCGCGATCTGACGCTCCTGCTCTACTAACCTATCTTGCGCCCGTCGCAGCTCCTCATTAGCTACTCTAAGGTCGTGATGAAGGTCGCGAATCCGGAGCAAGGCGCTGACTCGCGCTTGAAGCTCCTCGTAATTAAACGGCTTAGTGATGTAATCATCAACACCCTCGGATAAAGCTGTAACCTTGTCCCTTACCGTGTCTCGTTCTGTTAACATCAAAACGGGTAAGAAATCTCCGACGTGCCGACTTTTAATCGACTTGCAGATCTCAAAACCGCCAAGGTCGGGCATTCCGTAGTCCAGCACCACTAGATCGAAATTTCCCCGCTCAGACTCCTCAATTGCCTCGCGACCACTCTGCACTAACACCGGGCTGTGACCCAAAACAGAGATTACACTCGCTACGATGATCCGCGATTCCGGATCGACGTCTACGATCAATATGCGTCTTTTGCGGGGCTCGGCGCTCATAATATCCTACGAAAGGGGGCCAAATATGTTCTGGCCCAGCTTCGTTAAGATGCCTTAGCTCTAAAAAAGGATGGTCAGCCGAGTCTAGCAGCTCCTAATCGTGACCTCAGAGAGTATCTCGTCGCGTAAAACAGGGTCTGTTTCCAGCAGCTCTGCGAGGAAAGCTTTCATATCAGCTTGCTCGGCAGGATCATCCTCCAAGCGACCTACAACCTGCGAGAGCAGAACCTCAATCGCCTGGTCCTCTGAATTAAAAACCTGGCACTGTACTGCACTTTCTGGACGCTGAGCCGGAGCTGCCTGCGCGCCTCTTTCTGCGGATCTAGCTGGAGAGTTAGTAAGACGCCCCTTATACTTGACTCCTGGCTTCTCTAACGCCTTCAAATTCGTCTTGCTCTTAACCATTTTGCTCTCCTCTCCAACCGATACCCACAGAATTTACCACAGATTGAACTACTAAACCCAAAAAAATGCCGCTCTCGCCTAATATTTTAGACCTCCGACTTTTGCATCTTGGTTTGAGCCAAAACCGGCTTTGGAAGCCACAGGCTGAACACTCCCCCCTCTTTCATCCACGGAACCAAGCCCCATCAAGTTGCCTCTTACCACTGGGTGCTTAGCTATTAAAATCGCTTTCTCTAATTCGTGAATCACCTCTATTTTAGGCCGACCCAGATCATACTCAAGTGCCACCCGATTATTTCTTAACGATGCGTTATCTGGCAGCGCCTCCAACGCCTCATTATAAAGCTTCTTAGCGAGCTCCCGATTGCCGATAATATCCTGTAATAACGCAAGGTTAGCCAGAGCTTGATCGTAAGTACGGTCCATCTCATAGGCGCGGTTAAAAAGCTCTTCTGCCCTTTGAAACTCCCCCTGCAGCAACGCCACGCACCCCTGACCGTCAATAGCGGCTGCCAACCCCGCTAGCTCTTCTGCCGTTGAAAATGACGCCCTGGCCTGGTCGAATTTACCCCCTCGAATCTGCGAGGTGCCAAGGTCAACCAGCCGCTGGGCCTCTTTATACCTAGCCACGGGGATATCGGCGGACCTAAAACACCCCGTAAGCACCTGAATGCACAGACTTAACCCTATAAATACGATGAACTTTGCCATAGTATTCCTCATGCTAAATAACTACTCTTTAGGTTATCGAGACCTCGAGTTACAAAGTTGCTTAGTCGTCACACAATCCCTTCTAATAAAGCCCGCCTCTGCTCGTCATCTTTTAGCTCTATCTGACCACACGGCTGGAAATCGAATCTTGGAGCGATCTCCTCATGAGCTATAACGGGGACATCCGACCACCTCGTCCGAACGACATCACGTAAGTACGCGCGTGATCGCTTCGATGTCACCAGAGCTATATCTTTATTCTCCAGAAGTCGCTCTACCTGATCGCAGATCAGGTCAACTAATTCGCCTGACACGAGAGAGCCACTGTCTTCAGATTTCCCTAGCGCGAGATCGACAACTGGCTCAACGACCGCCCCTTTGATGACCCTTCCCCGCGCTACAGACGCGCTTACGACAGGGGCAAGCGCCGCGCGCACCTCCGCTAAGATCTGTCGCTCTGTTAATTTATTCCCCTGCTCAGCTATCGTCTGCATCACGATATCAAGGTGGCGAGTGGTAATCCCCTCTCGAAGTAACGCTCGCAAAAGAGTGGTAATCTGAGTCAGGCTCGCTACCGATGGCACGACACCATTAACTAAATCTGGAATCTCGCGCTCCACATAATCTAATGCTCGACGCGTAGTCCCGTCATCGATCAGCTCAACTCTGTAGAGATCGATCATCCGTCGAGTTTCTATCTCAACCTCGTCCCACAACTCAGACGAAACACCCTTCTCACACCGCACGACCTCCATTCCACGAACTAGCACTCTAAAAGCACCTTCTGGTTCGCTCCACAAACCGATCCCCGGGCGCTGCAGGACTAATCCCCACCGTGTAAATGCGTACTCACGCAAACTCTCCATCACCTTTGAAACCTGTTCGAGGGGCGGTATCAACGCCACTAAATCCGGCGCCAATTCAATCTGAATCGATTGAGCTAATTTCGGTTCAAATGGGGCTAAGCTTACTGACGAGGCCTCTGCCTTAATAGGCTCAGGTAAAAATAAAGAAGCTATCAGAGCTATACTTACAGAGAACAGGACCAGATGTGGCATCCCTGGCAAACATCCCAGAATAAACGCCGCCGCCCCCACAAAGGTTCTCGCGATCTTAAACTGTCCGATCTGACCAAGGAGATCCCCCGCTAGTGTCGACGATTCATCTACTTGTACCCGAGTTACTACAAGTCCAGCCGCGACCGAATTCAGTAGCGAAGGAATCTGCGAGAGCAATCCATCACCGATTGTCAGCACCGTATATCTGCGAACCGCTACTTCGAGATCTAATTGGTGCACAAGCACGCCAACCGCTAGGCCACCAATTATATTCACCGCGGTAATTACCAACCCCGCTATGGCGTCCCCCTTAACGAACTTCATCGCGCCATCTAGAGCCCCGTAAAATCGTGACTCCATCTGAACATCCGCTCTCTTTTTACGAGCTGCCTCTGGATCAAGGGCACCGCTGCGAATCTCCGCGTCGATCGCCATCTGTTTTCCCGGAAGAGCATCCAAGGTAAAACGTGCGGACACCTCCGCGACTCTCTCCGCCCCCTTCGCCACTACGATAAACTGAATCAAACTTATCAGTAGGAACAGAACGAAACCAACTACCACGCTGCCTTGAATAACAATTGAGCCAAACGCCTCTACTGCCTGACCAGCGTGTCCAGAACTGAGAACCGCTCGTGTGGTCGCGATGTTAAGCGAGAGCCGCCACAGCGTCGCCATCAGAAGCAACGACGGCAACGTCGCGACTTTCAGTGGATCTCGGATATGAAGAGCGCCGATGACAAGCAGCAAGGCGAAAAGCAGATTAGAGCAGAGGAAGACATCTAAGACCGCACCTGGAAGTGGAACTATCATGCATCCGACGATCAGCATCAGACCTATCGGTACGATCAGCTCCTTTCCGTTCAGCAAGCTCATTAAGGATATCTCCGTTGGGGAAACCGGGGCGCCCGGACTTATCAACCCGAGCACCCATTTCTCACGTTATATGACTATCCAACGCGCATATTTCTAATCGGCGCCATCTCAGTCTCATGTTGGGATTTAGATACGTTTGAGGCCATCGAAATGATCTGCATCTCACGCTGAATCTGAATCTGCATATTAAGAAGCTGAGTTAACTCAGCGCTGTTACTACCCAGCATTGATCCCACGGCGTCCATGCCTGTATCAACGACTGCCTCTCCCCACTGCGCCAAGGAACTGCGAGGCTCTGGTAATGCTCTGGCGAGTACGGATCCTCCAATATTAAGGCCAAGCCCAGTTAACATCGGTGTAATAGATATTGGTGAAGACATCTTGATTCCTCCAAATAAATAGAAATTATCGGGACACTGTAAGTAGAAGTTGCTGGATAGAAAGTCTCCTACGGAGACCAAACAAAACATCGCCCAAGCGAGGTTTTGTCTCGCTTCTCTAATAGATCTCCAGAATCCTCACAGACAAACGATTATCTATCTGGTTGATCTCCCCGGTAGCTAAGGTTGTGGCGCCAATTCGTAGCGCGCACTTAAAAGGCATCTGTGCATCCAGCTCTATTCGACTCCCCGAGCGCAGTGCAGCTAGCTGAGAGAGAGAAAGCTCTATCTCTCCCAGATTTAGTTGAACCATAACTGAGTCACTCATTGAATTCATCTCGTTTGACTGTTCCATAGATATTACTCCTTCGCTTGAAAATAAAAATCTAGCGGCTATTTGCTGCTCCTGGCACAAGACTACAAGCTCCGGCAGATCAACGGCCGCCCCTACATGGATCGATCTAGACCAAGAGATAAGAGCGTAAAGAGGCAGCCTGACCATTCTATAAATTTCCGGTTGCGTGATATTCAATAAAGATTGGGCCCCATCATTCAAAGCTATAAATATCTCACTGTTATCGGACATTAACCGGTAAGAGCTCCATGAAGACGGGTAATTATCAACCAAGTGAAGCCGCAGATCGTCGCTACTATTTTCATCAAGGAAACACGCGATGGATTTGGCGTTGCGCACAAAGGCCAGCTTCTCGTTAAGTAATGAGCATTGGCCGTTTGAGTGTTTTATATTTAGCGCAAAGCCCCACGTTTCCTGGCCGAACAACATCCACTTCGACGTAAAATTACCAACCGGATCATCCACTCGATCCACTCGTTGAACTGGTGCTGAGCCACCTATCGTCTCGATCAATACCTCAGCCAACCGAACCGCATTCGCAGCCTGAGAAAGCTCGTGCTTATTGGAAACGACAAGCATCATGCCCCCAGGTCCTTGCACTCGTCGTCACTCATCCTAGCGATAGCCAGGCACACTGTCGAAGCCTCTAGCGGTCCGAGCTCCTCGAGCCGCTTAGTTTCCCGAATTACGCGCTCATCCAATATCGGCTCAAGCCTCAATCGAGTGGGATCGATACCTTCTAAAAAACAAGCAGCGGTGAGCCAGTGCGAGCCCGCGTATTCATCCGCGCGATGATCAAGCTTGCCTAAGTCCTCATCCTTGGGCGGCAGATTCAACACCGAACTTCGCGAGCTCTCCCACTCTTCACTGGTAGGGACAATCCTAGCCCGGGTTAAAGACAGCTGAATACGGGTTATGAGTGCTCCTACGAATCCTTTATATGGCGCCATTTCAGACCTCATTCTAATCCTCTGACACCATTCCCGCTGGAAGCGAGAACACAACCCTCTTGTGTCGGAACCTCAAGATCCAGAAGCTAAATACACAAACGACTAAAGCGGCCAGGGCTGCAATCTCTGTCGTATACCGGCCGAGCGTTGGATCAATACTAGTTAAAGGCACGGACACGGCGGCGCTGCTCACTGACGGCTGCGCCACTATTACAGGTTGCCCCAACACAGGCTCGGCCGAAGACCCCGCCGCCTGACTTCTAAGTACTGAAACCTTACCTGCTGGAATCCCAGCGGCTCCACTGACAAGGGCCGCGATCTCATCATCTTTAGCGAACAGGGATGAATCTGTGACTAGTAAAACCGAACCTGAACCTAGATTCTCTTTGCGAGTTCCAAAGAGCGGATCGCTCTCTGGTAGATTCAAATGCACACGTGCCTCTAACACGCCACGCATCGCCGCTAAACTCTCCTCTATAGAGAGGGCGACCGCGCGCTCATACCTGAATCTTTGTTCTTCTCGGCTTGGCACGAAGCCACTTTTATTCCCAGCTCCCGCGCCTGTTTGTCGCGGCGAAAGCACCCTGGTTGAATCCAGGAAATTCAATGATGGTACTACCGAATCCTTAGAAACAGAGATCGACCACCGACCGTCTGATTGAATCACTTTTTTGGCTCGGAGATTCCCTGAACTGAGACGACTGAGCACCCGGTTAGCATCCTGCTCAGTAAGATCGTGCAGTATCGTCTCATCGCACCCGGTCAAGAAAGTCGCTAGAAAAATTGCTAGTAGTACACCCTTCGCCCTGTTGACCTCATTTAACTTTTTACTATGCCGCCAGGTCGGGCGCCACTTTCTGAATTTTCTGCCGTAACATATCAATCGCTTTATCATGCAACCTCGATACCCAAGACTTTGATAGACCAGCGAACTGCTCCGCGACCTCAACAAACTTGCGGTCATGGAAATAATGCTGCTCTATAATTATTCGCTCTTTCTCGGGTAAAGTTGCCACTAATTCTCTTATTCTCTCGGAGCGCCGCTTTTTTTGAAGATTACTCTCTGGGTCAAATCTCTCTCTCTCGGCGATCCGCGCCTCCTCTTCCCCGTCGTACCCGAGCAGTTTAAAAGCGACCGCGACTCTCTCTAGGTACTCCAGACCTTCCTTCGCCACTTTATCCTTGGTATCAGAACCAGTTCCTCGCGCGCCCCCTCTTCTAGTTAACTGATCTTCACGTAGCATCTGCGCGGCCTCTAATGCGCGCAGTCGTCGATATGCTCGCGGGCTAAGCTCACAGGTTGACCGGACATAATCGATCACCGCTCCCCGTATTCTCAAGAAGGCAAAAGTTTTAAATTTCTCACCTCTCTCTGGATCGAAACGCCCGGCGGCTTCCACAAGTCCAAATAAACCCGCGGAGAGAAACTCCTCTCGCATCGCTCCCGGAAGCTGCATTGTTCGCATCAGCCCGTAAACGACGGTACTAACATAATCGTAGTACTCCTCTACAAGCGCATCGCGATCACCGGGAGCGGTTACTGATATATTGTCTGGCTTACTGCTTGGGCAGCCGACATCATCGCCTGACGCTACACTTCTTCCACTTACCTTTGACATCAAAGCCCTCCCCACGATTATGCTTAAAATTGGGACCGACATACTGCAGGTCCCCTATCATCCCGTGTTTACATCCCCGCGTTCACACTCGAAACCAATCGATAGATCGTTAAAAAAAGTTGCGTAATTACTCTCCTGATTTTTGGATTGTTGCATTCATAGCATCGCTGAATCGGCTATTTTATCAATTTCGCTGCGCATTCTTGCATAACGGCGCCGAATTAAAACAAGTTTTTCGTGCCTCAGAGCCGGCATTTGAGGTCGGTCGAAAGCTTGAATCTTATCCCCTGATAAGCTACCGTTTCTCTTAATTTTTCAGCTTTACCGGACATTCGCTGTTATGACCTTTCCGATATCCCGCCCTCGTAGACTGCGCAGAAACCCAGCCATACGCGACATGGTTCGTGAGACCAGGGTTGAGGTTGCGAATTTAGTAGCTCCCCTCTTTGTTACTCCAGGCAGTGGGGTTAAGAACGAGGTCAAATCGATGCCTGGCCAATACCAGATGAGTGTCGATGTGACCGCTCGCAAAGTGGCCGATCTTCAGGAGCTAGGGATTAGGTCAGTGATCCTTTTTGCGATCCCCGAATCGAAGGATGAGATAGGTTCTTCCGCATGGGATCCATGCGGGGTTATTCCAAGCGCGATTAAGGCGATCAAGAAAACAACTCCAGAGATGTTAGTAACCACTGACCTGTGCTTCTGTGAGTATACCAGTCATGGACACTGCGGAGTGATGAAGGATGGTGAGTTGTTAAACGACCCAACCCTGGAAAATCTACTTAAGCAAGCGCTTGTTCACGCTGAGGCAGGAGCTGACATAATCGCGCCTAGCGGTATGATTGACGGAATGATCCGCACCCTACGACAGGGGCTCGATGATCATGGATTCGAGCAGCTTCCACTGATGAGCTACGCGGTTAAATACGCGTCCGCGTTTTACGGACCATTTCGCGACGCGGTACAATCCGCTCCTGAGTATGGCGACCGGAAAAGCTATCAGATGGATCCGGCCAACCGCGCTGAGGCTCTACGAGAGGCCGCGCTTGATGTCGAAGAGGGCGCTGATATGCTGATGGTGAAACCAGCTTTGGCGTTTTTAGATATAATCAGAGAGGTGAAAGACACCTTTGGGCTACCGACCGCCGCTTATAATGTAAGTGGCGAGTACGTGATGGTTATGGCTGCCGCGCGGAACGGATGGATCGACGAGCGAAGGATTATGGTAGAGATTCTCACCAGCATTAAGCGCGCTGGAGCTGATATAATCCTCACCTACTTCGCTGAGGCTTTTGCTAAAATGAGGAAGCAGGGGCTAGCCTAAGGAAGGCCGGCCAATCCAAACTCACCTAAGCCGCTCATTAAATCACGGGGCTCTCGATACAACCTTGCGTGCCATCCAAGTTTTAGAGCCGCGTTGACGTTTTCCTCTCTATCGTCAAAAAAGAGAATCTCGCTGCCTGAGACACCCAAGTGCTTGGCTACCTCAATATAGATCTGCGCGCCTGGCTTCGCATGGCCGACTATCTGTGAGGCGAAACGACGATCGAACTCACCCATAAACGAGTAACTACTTAAGAGCCGGTCCCAGTGAATTGAGTTGGTATTTGATAGACACCCTATTTTTATTCGGTTCCGCAGATTCGGCAGAATATCTGCGGTTGAGTGTATAACGTCTCCCAGCTCCGCGTTAAGCGATTCGACTATCGCAAGCTCCGCTAGGTTAGTACCGAGCGCGTGGTTAATCTCTTGAGTAATCTGTTTGGGCAGATACTCTTTCGTTATAAAATCCGAATTAATTGGAACTTCGCGCAAAAGCGCCTCCCTGATTAATTCTACTGAACGCCCAGATTTGTGAGCTAAGCTAGCGAAAATTCGAGCTTGATCGACCTCCACTAGCACTCCTCCCAGATCAAAAAGGACCCACTCAACTCTCTTCATCCGCTGTACCCATCCGTCAAAATAGGTTATAAAATGAGCACACTTTTAAAGGATCTTAAAAAGATGCAAAACGATTCCTGCTGCTCTCGACCAAATTCGTGCGCCTCAACAGATAGTCATAATCACGCCTTTAGCGCCTCCTGCGCAACTGGTGTTAAAGCAGAAAGCGCTCACCCTGAGATCCGCCACAACTGGACTCAGGAGGAGGCGATGGCGCTTTATGCCCTCCCCTTTCCCGACCTTATCTTCCAGGCACAAACGATCCACAGAAAATTCTTTAATCCACTCGAGATTCAGCGCTCAACTCTCTTGTCAGTGAAAACAGGAGGCTGCCCAGAAGACTGCGCCTACTGCCCACAATCAGCTCACTATCAAACCGGTGTAGAGCGTCACGGTGTATTACCAGTGGACGTCGTCAAGTCGAAGGCCCTACAAGCTAAGGATTCAGGCTCCACTCGTTTCTGCATGGGAGCCGCGTGGCGTGAGGTTAAAGATGGAAAAGATTTCGACGCGATTCTAGAACTTGTTCGTGAAGTACGTGGTCTTGGAATGGAAGTCTGCTGCACCCTAGGAATGTTGACTCCATCTCAGGCAGAGCGCCTTAAGGAAGCCGGTTGTTATGCGTACAACCATAACCTCGACACCTCACCTGAGTATTATGGTGAGATTATCTCAACTCGTACGTATGAGGATCGCTTAAAGACACTTGAGAATGTACGTCAGGCCGGTATGACCGTTTGCTGCGGCGGAATAGTTGGCATGGGAGAGGGACCGAAGGACCGCGTTGGGCTGTTAGCGCAGCTCGCCAATCAAGCGGTTCATCCAGAGAGCGTGCCGATCAATATGCTGGTGAAAGTTGAGGGAACCCCGCTTTCAAAAGAGGAGCAGGTGGATCCGATCGAATTTGTTCGTATGATCGCGACCGCGCGAGTCATGATGCCACGCTCAACGGTACGACTATCAGCGGGACGCATGGAGATGTCCGATGAGATGCAGGCGTTGTGCTTTGTAGCTGGAGCGAACTCAGTGTTCGCTGGTGAGAAGTTATTAACAACACCAAACCCAGGCGATAATCACGATAATAAGCTGCTCAAGAGATTGGGCATGCGCTATATGGAGACAGGCTCCTGCAACCACGAGGTGGCGGCATAACTGGACGCTTAGCTATTGGCGCGGAAGTCTTCCTATCAACTGGTGCCTTTTTGTTCCTGGTAACCATCGCTCTGAATTTATATCTAGGCCACCTCGTCGCGTATAAAAGCACCCAACCCACAGGGATTCTGGGGCACACGCGCCGATTACGTCACTAAAGATACGCTCGCAGCACTCTTCATGAAAACCTTGGTAACTGCGATGAGCTGTGAGGTAGGTCATAAGTGAATCGCGATCAAGGCGTTGGCCACGATACTTGATCACTAAAGTTCCCCAATCAGGCTGTGATGTGACCGGGCAGAGCGAACGCAACAAATTAGAGTATAATGTCTCTTCTACAATCTCGAGTCCCGACCTGAGCTGCGTGGAGAGATCTTTGTTTACCACTCTATCGTCTATGGAATCACCGAGATAATTTACGATTCCCATTTTCATCCATTCGTCGGGCAGAGCCACAGTGACTGAAACACTCTCGCTTTTTAGAACTTGGGAGAGCTCTCGGATGATAACAGACTCTACCTCGCTCTTGCTTTCATAGCGGGTAAAATTCATGCTCCCTAAAAACAGTTTTAAGCTCTTCGATTCCACCAGACACGGAGTGTCTGCCGGATACTCGATCGTAGCGATTCCAACCTTCGGCGTACCATCAGAATCTAGCCACGACATCTCATAACAGGTCCAACGATCCACTCCTTCAAACGGCAAACTGCCTTTGATACCGATCCGAACGCGGGCCTCGGCGCGGTCTATGGGGAATAGAAGTTTCGGATCAAACTCGGCACTGTACGGGACTGTCTTGCCTAACGGGTTACTCATGCGTTCTAGATTAGCTTCAACTCAGCCACGAAGAAACCCATGCTATTTTAGTAAGTTGCAGCGCATATCTGGGCCGCATCAGCATCTAATAACCATATGGCAGTAGGTGTGCATAGGCATTCAATTAACTATATAAGAGCTTGATATTACTCGCTAATTATATTTTAAGTTATTCGTGATTTTGGCCGATTAAGCAAGTGGAGTGGTGCGTAACTAATATTATGTGTTCGGACAGCAAAAAAAATCAGTGTTCTACTGAAGCTGGCGCTGTAGTGGTTGAGGCCGCCGTAGTGCTACCGTTTTTTCTTATTGTTATGTTCATTACTGTTAACGTGATGATCTTCTGCTTTCACATGTTGCGCTTTCAATACGAAGTAGCCGATATAACTAGGCAAACTTTTATTCTTAATGGCGAGAGCAGGGCCTCGGTGACAGAAGCTACCACCTCCCCAACTTGGAGGGACTTCCTAGTTAGTCAGATCAATTCACGCGCAGCGGACATCGGTATTAACACACCTGAACCCGCCTCATCATCAGGTACTGAGGTCTCGTTTTCACCCACCAGACTAAGCGGCTGCCAAGCCTGGAACTGCGCCGCATCAGCCGAAAGCGGCGACATCTTTACGATATCGATAACAATTAAGGAACCTGTTTTCGGAGCAAAGCTAGCTGGTATATCATGGCAAGAGATCGCGGTAAAACTGAAGGCTATCGCGTTCGTTCAACAGCCGGAGAGTGAATGAGTCGAACAGATAGCTCACAAACTCACGCAATTAGTGTTGAGCCAACGGGGGTCTTTAATAACCCTACTCCGCCAGCCAACGAGATTGGCGCGGTGATCATAGAATTTATTCTTGTAATCCCAATCCTGCTTACTATCCTCGGTTATTCGCTGCGGCTAACTCAGATACTTCAGGCTAATCAGATAGCCATGGTTATAAGTCGAGAAGCGGCTACTGAGGCGTTTCGATTGTGCACCGACCTAACAATTCAGCTCCCATCATGCGATGCGTCGGCGAACGTGTGCGTAGACGCGGTTAAGACTAAAGCAGCAACCGAGTACTGCCTAGGAAAAATCAAGGAGAAGTACGAGGCTCTCTGGCCAATTGCTAAGCCATCGGCGAGCTCTAGCGACTCCGCTCCTACCATCGACGTAGAGGTCTATCGCTATGACCTAGGAAGTTTCGTGACCTTGAATAATTGTATTGGCGATGAGAGCAAGGTTTCACGATTCACAACAATAACATCATCACAACCATACCAGATAAGCGCTGCTGCTTTATGCGTAAGAAACCGCGTATCACGCGCGAAGATATCATTTAAAATTAAACCGACATCGGCATTCCTCAATCTTTCCGGGGGTGTCGCTGATTCAGATTTAACTGTAGTAGACGAGACGATGCTGTGACTATGAGAGATAAAGCAGGAAAAATAGAAGCCGGTGTTATCTTAATCGTTTTTGTAATGACCATTCCCTGCTTACTGGGGCTGATGGCGCTCGCGATCGATTCTGGTAACCTTTATCTCGCGAAGCTGCGCCTCACAAAAGTAGCTAGGATCTCGTCCGCGACAGCGCTCAACATGATGGCGCTACGTGGCTGGGGAGCGATGGTCGCCGATCCTTTATCCTCTCCTGATGATCTGAATTTAGGGCTTAAAACCGCCAATTTAGATTACTCGAATCCAGATGATACTCTGGCTAATCAAGCGGTGCTCAAAGAGATGCGAAACGCCGCGATAGAAGCTTTAAAGAAGTATTACCCTGCGTCTGATTTTGCAGTAAATAATCCTGACGACCCTATGGCTCTGCCCGAGTATTTGCAATACGTAAGATACTCGGACGACGGGGCAACCGCCATGAATTCTCTGCCTTTAAGCGCACTAGACCTCCTTGATTCAAGCATAAAGGCCTCATTTAGGTACTCAGCAAAAACTTACCTTTTAGGCGCGATATCTCAGATCCTTGGTGGCACTGGCCCATGCTCTAAATCAGAATCCGATTCGTCTGCAAGATGTTGGGTCGAAAGCTCGTCACCACCAGATCGCAAGACTGGCAAGATGCGGCCGGCGAATGTCTTTATGCTACTCGATGTCTCTGGATCAATGAATGAGATGGTATCTGAGAACAGCACAAAAACTAAAAAGACAGCTCTGGATGAGGCAGCCGCGACGTTTATAGACATGTTTAATCCTCTAAGTGATAAGTTCTCCATCATTCCGTACGCCACCACCGCTGATAATGGCGATGATCCGGTTATGCCAGCGGTGCTTATTACCCCGAGCCCGCCAGGTATTCCGGACTATCTTGAAGATAAGTATAAGATCAGAAATCAAGACCGGTTCAAAGTGGGTGGGCAGACTAATCCTTGCGACGCACTACTGCAGGTCGCGAGAGCGATTCAAGCGGATACTTCCACAAAAGATCCTTTATATGACCACAAGACGCCCAAATTTGTCTTACTATTCACGGACGGAGCCCCAAACGTCTACCGCCTAGAGTTTTGCAAAGACGGCGACTGTCAACGGAATCCGACACTGATAGATGCCGCTTTAACAAAAGGTGGCGCGAACACCTCGGATGACCGTGGATGGTATGGTTGGACGGTTAAATGGGATAAGAGGTCTGTTTTCAGGATGGGCCCGGCGAGCGGAGTACAAGACGATTTCTGCGGGTCAAACGAATTCGACATCGATCCGGATAGACCTAGCATCTCTCGCTGCGATCCGGTCTGGGCTTTCCCCAGAGTAATTAAAAATGACCAACAGGAGTTAACATACTCGGAAGTCTCCTCCAATCTACGCCTGAATGAGGATGGGGAGTTCTATTTTATTGACGGAGAGTATGCGGGAAACACTATTTCTCAACTGGGCTTTAGTCTCAAATTTGAGGATCAGAGCACCACAACCCTACGGGACTATCAGAGGTCGGACGCCTACCGCTGGAATGGGCCGAGTTACCTTACTCACGCGAGCTTTATAATTCCTCGGGGGCTCTCGCTAACCGATCGATTACCACGGATTCTTGATGTTCCAAATGGAAGAGCCCCAATAACGTGCGGCCCAGGTTCCCGCTCCACGCCTCAGGAATATCCAGGATCTCTGATAACAAAGGCTCCCCGCGTAGCCGATAAATACAACCACTCGCTCTACTTCGCCTCGAGAGCCATCGACGCGAATTGGAGAACCGAGGGTAACGTTACTGATGAGAGTGGAGGCAAGGCATCAAAGGTCGCCCTAAGTCAGGACCACCTTAAAAATGCCCCAGCCTACTTCGAGAAACCACACGTCCTACGTCCGCATCCAGACGACTCCCCTGGATGCTTAACAGACTTAACGGCTAAGATTCCTTTCTCCTCATCCGCGAATATCTATCTGGGAGCTAACTTCGTATCAAACCCGGAGGAAACTATTCACACCAGAGGAGAAGCGTTAAAAACAGCGGAGCTTCCATACCACTGCGCGCTTCGAGCGGCGGATTGGCTAAGATCAGAGTATAATGTTGTAATATTCGTTGTTGGCTTAGGCCCTAGCGCCACTTCCATATACGATCAAAGTGAGGACACGCCATGCGAGGATCCACTGCAAAACGCGCTAGATCCGAATAGTCGTAAGGATCGTTTCCTGAGAAGATTAGCTCTCGCCCCAGAGTCTCTTAGCGATCCAGAGCAGTTCTTAAAGGATTCATCAAACGAAGATGTTAGTTGGTCACCAACGAGTGATTTCAGATTTCGTCGTAACGTTTCTCTTTCCAACTGCGTTAATCATCCCCTCGCTGGATTAGCGGTCGAGCTGGGATACAGCGAGGCTTATAGTGAGTCTATGTTCTCAAATGTCGCGACTGGCCCATTTGGATACTCGCCCAGCGATCATAAATTCACAAAATACCACCTGGGAGGATACTACGGAGCTGAAGATCCCGCCCAGCTAAAGATGATCTTTGGAGAGATCGCCAAGCGGATCCTGCTGCGCTTATCTTCATGACCCATAGAGGCGAGACAGATTTGCCTACTCAGGTATTTAGTTGCGCAGCCAGTGGCATGTATATCCGTCTGGATGCTTCTGAAGGTAGTCCTGATGATACTCCTCGGCGGGATACCACTCGCTGGCAGCAATCACCTCAGTTACAATTGGATCGTTCCACTTCTTTGAAGTGCCGACCTCTTGAATGATCCGCTCAGCTGTCTCTCTTTGGCCCTCACTAGTAAAAAATATCGCTGACCGATACTGAGTTCCACGGTCGTTGCCTTGTCGATTCAAGGTAGTAGGGTCATGCAGCCTAAAGAAGTACCTGAGTAAATCAGCATACGATAGCAGAGCTGGATTGAACTCAATTCTTATACTCTCCGCGTGTCCCGTAGCCCCTGTTGAGATCCGCTCATAGGTCGGATTAGGGACTCTTCCACCGGTGTATCCGACCTCTGTTGATATCACCCCTGGCAGTTTACGGATAAGCTCTTCCACTCCCCAGAAGCATCCGCCAGCTAACACAGCTACCTCACTACTCTTTGACACGTTAGCTTTTGTAGCGATTTTCTCACTCCTATCAAAATCCCGCACGTACTCTCCGTATCCTTCAGCCTCCAAGCGCTCGGCAGGGATGAAACGAAGAGACGCTGAATTTATACAATATCTCAGACCCTCTGGACCGGGACCGTCCGGGAAAACATGTCCCAAATGCGAGTCGGCTTTTGCTGAGCGAATTTCTGTTCGGATCATCCCGTGACTGACATCGCGCTTCTCTGCTAACACATCGCGCTTTATCGGCTTGGTAAAGCTTGGCCACCCTGTACCTGAATCAAACTTATCTAGTGAGCTAAATAGAGGATCACCAGAAACTATATCAACATAGATCCCTGGGGAATGGTTATCCCAGTATTCATTGCTAAACGGAGGCTCCGTTCCACACTGCTGGGTTACAGTGTATTGGAGAGGACTTAGCCGCTGCTTTAGATCGCCAGATTTATTTTTAGTATCTTCCGCCATAATCACCGAGCTCCAAAACATAACCAGCGCTATTACCGTCGTAAACGCGCTGGAACTATTCGCTACCATATCAACTATTCCCCACTTTTTGGGACCACAGGGATCAACATGAATGGGCTTTCTTCAGTATCACCACCCAATCCCGCGTCGACTCCATTTTGACGCTCAAGTAACCTAGTTAATTCATGGCTAATTTTCTGACTAATGGAGTAGGATATCTCCTGAGCTAAATTATCGCCGATACCATTTAATCCGTTAGGAAACGCTTCTTTTAAACCTTCGGCGCAGATCCTTTCCACTGATTGCCTTAAATCAATTAACTCCGGCTGCACCGCGATCTTTCTGCGCCACCTTTCAAACTGAGCTAACCCGTACTCGATCACCATCTCCGCGTCCTTAGCCGCGGCCTCTCTTAGCTCCATATTACTCGTGGCAACATTAGACAGGTCGTCGATATTATAGAGATACACGTTGTCAATATTCGCTAGATCTGCGGAGAAGTTACGAGGGACTCCTAGATCAATCAGAAAAAGCGGCCGACTCGAGCGGCGTCTCTTTATCATTGACGCGCTAACAATCGGCCGGTCGATACTAATCGAGCCAATGACGATGTCAGCGCTATCAATCACTCGATCGACATCAGACAAAGACACCGCTAAACCACTAAATCTCTCGGCTAACGCCGCGGCACGCTCTAATGTGCGGTTGGCTACAACTATCTTGCTGCACCCTTGCGAACAGAGGTGTAATACCGCCAACTCTGCCATCTCACCACTACCAACCACAACGACTGTAACATCCGCCAGGTCAGCGAATATCTGCCTAGCTAATTGAACAGCGACGTAACTTAAAGAGACTCCGTGAGCTGAGATCTCGGTGTGAGAGCGCACTTTCTTAGCTACATTGAAAGCGCTCTGAAATAAATGGTGGAGGTGAGCCCCAACACTCCCGGCCTGAACCGCTTGCTGATATGCGCGCTTAACTTGCCCGAGGATCTGAGCCTCTCCGAGGACCATCGAATCAAGGCTACTTGAAACACGATAGATGTGCCTAACCGCTGAGGCGTCTCTATACTGATATAAAGCATCTCCTAGATCCTCTGACGCCCCTAGCAGAGATTCGAAGAATGCTTTTATTCCACCACCATCGCCTCCTACGGAGACTATCTCAAAGCGGTTGCACGTCGATAGAACCGCCGCCTCACGGGCCATTCCTCGCTTAACAATTTTGTCTCCGATTGATTCAGGAGTCGGCGCCACTTTAGCTAGGCGCTCGCGCCATTCAACGCTCAGAGTCCTAAAGCTTACTCCGGTCACAAGAAGGCCCGGTTCATATGATGGCGCGCCGAGAGACTGAACTAAATCACTTCCCATAAACTTCCTACGACCAGAGCGCCGCGTGGGTCACGCGCCCCGAGACCACCAATACGATAAATACTGAAATGATAAAGGATCCGGCGACCCAAAGGGTTAACCGAGACACTCTTTTAGGGGACCACCGCAGAACTATTCGAGCGAAAAGAATCGCCGCCAAAAATACCCAAGTTAATAAACCCGATACAACTGATGTGTCCGCCGTAAACACCGATTTGCGCTCCAAAACCGCCCACAATCCGCCACTTACAATTACTAGCGATATCGCCACAAATCCGATCTTGGCTAGGTGAGCGTTGAGACGATCTAGCTGCTGCAAACTTACTCCACTGCCAGCTAATGAGAGAGCTTTCCTTGCCTTTAAGCGGCGCTCAACAATCAAGAAAGCGACGCTCACACCCAGCGCCAAAACTAGGCTCACAACTGCCACCAAGGCCGGCACTCCGTGAAGCAGAGAGACAACTAGATCCTGTTTCCTTTCCTCAGGGCCAGAACCCACAAGCGATGCGGCGTCCTGATGTAGCAGATAAGACGAGCTGCTCATAAAGAGCACTATCGCTGAACATATGAACGCCCCAAGCAGGGGATAGTTAAACCAGCGCCTAAAAAAGAGGAATACAAACGCCAAAAGCCACGATACGCAGAGACAATAATCAGCGCCGTTCTCAAGAGCGAAGAATCGCGACTCACTTAACACAAGAGAGAGAGTAACTGTGTGGAAGATAAAGCCCAGGAGCACCCCCGCAGCTGCTACCTTATCGGTATTCCCAGTGCGGCTTGGACGCCACAACCTAAGCAAACTAAACAAGGTGGCGACCAGATAGAGTGAGATGCTAAGAACTGCCGCCAGGTGAGTCACTGCTAGGCCCCCTTCACTAAATCAACTAACCTCTCTACGTTTTCTACAGGCGCATGGGGCAGAATGCCGTGTCCTAAATTAAATACATGCCCCGAGACCTCTTTTGCCTCACCCAGGATCTGACGCGCCGATCTCTCTACATAACTCCAAGCCCCAGTTAATATCTGAGGATCAAGATTTCCCTGGAGAGGAACATCCCTGCCCAACAGAGCTCTTGCTTGAGGCAATGTTAACCTCCAATCAACTCCGTAAGCATCAGCGCCTAATTTAGCCAATCTTGGAAAAAGTCCCGCGACACCAGTGGCAAAAAACACAACGGGAACGTCTGTGCGCGCTCGGACCTGCTCAAATAGTGATCTTAAATATGGCTCCACAAAAGTGTCGTATTCCCTCGGGCCAACAGATCCCAACCAGGAATCAAATATCTGCAACGCTTCACACCCCGCCTCAACTTGCGCAATCAGATAATCAGCAGAAAGTTTAGCAAGCTTTGTTTGCAGGGAATGCCAAGCTTCAGGCTCGCCGAGCATCATCCCTTTGGTGTGCTGCAGGTCCCCCGGGCTCTGTCCCTCTATAAGATAGCTCGCCAGTGTAAACGGCGCTCCGCAGAACCCGATCAGAGGAGTCTTGCCATTAAGCTCATTCACAACAAGCTTAATCGCGTCCAGGGTGTATCCGACATTATCTTTCGGATCAGGCACTCGTAGACGATCTACATCCGCGGCCAAACGCACAGGGTTATCAATTACTGGTCCCTCGCCTTTGCGGAATTCAAGATTAGCGCCCATTCCAATTAATGGCGTCAGGATATCCGCGAAGATAATACCTGCATCTAACTTAAACCGTCTAAGAGGCTGCAGAGTAACTTCACAAGCTAACTCAGGTGTCATTACCATCTGGAGCATCGAGTTACGCTCGCGTAGAGCGCGATACTCCGGCAAATAACGACCAGCCTGACGCATTAACCAGATAGGCGTCTCTGAGGATCTCTTACCTTTTAACGTATCTATAAAGAGCGACAATTTTTTAAGACCTTATTAATCAAACTAATTTTTCGGCGTTATCAACTCTTGTCCACCCATGTAAGGACGTAAAGCTTTTGGTATAGTTATCGATCCATCCTGATTCTGGTGGTTTTCAAGAAGCGGAATCAATATTCGCGGGGACGCGATACAGGTGTTATTCAGAGTGTAGCAGAATACATTCTTGCCGTTCTCATCTTTGTAACGGGTATTTAGTCTCCGCGCCTGGAAATCATAGAATGACGAACAGCTATGAGTCTCTCCGTAAGCCTTACGTGAAGGCATCCACGCCTCGATATCATGCTTAAAAACCTGTCCCTGTCCCATATCGCCAGTGCATACATCCACAACACGATAAGGAAGCTCTAGCATCTGCATTACGGCCTCAGCATTGCCCAAAAGCTCGTAATGAAACTTCATACTCTCGTCGGCGTCTGCCCTACACAGCACCACCTGCTCAACCTTATAGAATTGGTGAACTCGGTAGAGTCCGTAAGTATCCTTGCCGTAGGCCCCAGCCTCGCGACGATAGCATGGCGAATAGCCAGCGTAGCGCTTTGGTAATTCATCTAACGCCAAGATCTCGTCAGAGTGATACGAGGCCACGGGAACCTCGGCTGTTCCGATCAAATGGAAACCATCATCTCGTTGATCAAGGTGATAGGCCATCTCCTCACCTCCCGGGAAATATCCGGTCGACAACATCGCTTTGTAACTGACGATATGAGGAGGATCCATCAATGTGTAGCCCTGCTTGTGCAGATGATCCATCGCCAAGCTCATCACCGCATGCGAAAGCCTCGCGCCATCTCCCTTAAGAAAATAGCCACGGGTTCCCGCTATCTTCACGCCGCGCTCTATGTCGAAAAGATCCAAGCCCTTTGATAACTGAACGTGATCGCGCAGATCGAAATCACGCGCTACTATCTCACCCCACGATCTTACAGGACGATTTTCCGAGTCATCTTTTCCAACTGGTACGCTCGATAGTGGGATCGATGGAATACGATGCTGTGCCTTTGTCCAATTCTCCTCCAGCTCTTTCAATATGGCGTTGGCTTCCTTGAGCTGCTCCGATAGCTGCTTCATCTGCGCCAACTTGGCTTCCTTCTCCGCGCCCTGTAGTTTGGGTATCTCTTTACTGACGGCGTTCTGCTCGGCGCGCTGAGTCTCTACATCGGTACGAGCCTTTCTGTACCTAGTGTCTAGATCCAGAAACTCTTTAACATCAAATTTAATACCTTTAATATCACAAGCCCTCTGGTACTCATCAGGCCGCGACCGCAGGTCATGAAGATCTATCATGATAAAACAATCCCAGGATACACCGTTACGTTTGATGCTAGCTCAGGGCCCATTTTTTTTCAATAAAGCCGAGGGGTTCTAAGAGAGACGGGGCAAAACGGCGCGAACGCGCCGTTTCTAACAAAACATCGCGTGAGCGAGGTTTTGTCGCCCTTACTAAGACACTAAGACCTTTAAGACTCCATCTTCTGAATGCTCTTGAGCCTCGCGCCAGACTGTTAGACCAGCCTGTTTTATCGCCTGCGTTGTAATCGGCCCGATCGACACGATTTTGTCGGTTCCTAAGCTCCCTTGAAGGACCCTTGCCGCTGCAGCAACCGCAGAAGGGCTCATAAAGACAATAGCTGCACCTTCCTGTACAAAGCTTCTGTAACTATCTAAAGACTCTTTGTTAATTCCGTTAGCTTCCAACCTGTAGATATCAATACCACTAGCACCAAATCCAGCAACCCGCAGTATAGGCGCGAAAAGATCCCTGCCGTCCGCTGATTGAGGTACTATCACTGCCCTATTAGGGGGAAGCGCACGAACGAACTCTCTGGCGAACTCCTCAGCCACGAAAACTGAAGGGGTAAAATCCGGGACCCTATTGAGACACTCGCTAACTGCCTTAGCGGTTCCACTACCCTGTACCGCTATCATCGCTCTCTGTGTAGCGCTCGCCAGTACGGAGTCACCCGCGATCAGATCGCTCCAGACCCAGACAGCCGTTGGCGAGAGAAAGGCAAGCCATCCGCCAGGGTCTTGTTGCAGCGACTGTATGATTAACGACCGATCGCGCGCGGACAGATCAAGCGGCACGCACTTAAGAAGCGGTAATTCAAAGACCTCAATACCCACGGCCTCTAACTTGCCCGCTAAACGCTTCGAGCCACTGTACGGCCCAGAGGGGCGGGTGATAACAACTCTTTTTACCTGCACTTCTTACAGATCCTTAAATCCTCGTGATAAAACCTCTTCAGCCATTGCGATTCCCAGCTGGCGGGAACCGGATAGATCAGCTTCTCCACTTACCTCGATAGTACGAGTGCCATCAAAGGAAACGCACCGGCCGACAAAAGAAACATACTCACTTCCATCTCTCTTCACGATCCGAGCTAGCGCGGCGACCGGAGTATTACAACCAGCCTCAAGCGCGGCCAAGAACGCGCGCTCGGCCGTAACCTCAACCTCAGTTGGGACGTGATGGATCGCTCTCAAAATTCCTAACAACCACTCATCGTCGGCGCGACATTCAACTCCCAAAGCCCCCTGGCCGGGAGCGGGCAGCATATCGTGGCAGCTTAAGATCTCCGAAGCCTCGTGCGCTAAGCCAAGCCTATTAAGCCCTGCACGAGCCAGCACGGCCGCGTCGTACTGCCCAGCGATATCTCTTGTCTTACGAATTCGAGTATCAACATTCCCCCGAATGTGGGCGATCTTCAGATCGGGTCGCAATTTAAGAAGCTGAGAAGAACGCCGTGGACTTGATGTGCCGATAACAGCACCTTGTGGAAGGTTCATCAAGCTCAAGCCACTTCGAGAAATAACTACATCCTCGACCGCCTCGCGCTCTGGAATTGCACCTAATACAAACTCGCCGGCCAGCGCGGTTGGGAGATCTTTAAGGCAGTGCACCGCGAGATCTATCTCTCTATCTCTCAGCGCCTGCTCTAGCTCCGCTGTGAAAAGCCCCTTACCACCGATCTCTGGCAATGGAATTGAGGCGTCCTGAGTGCGATCTCCCTGTGTGACAAAATGCTTAAGCGTTATAACAAGCTCCGGATAGCGCGCCACTAAGAGAGCTTTGATGTATTCGCTCTGCCAGAGCGCTAACGCGCTTTTTCTCGTTCCAATAACTATTTCAGTACGCATAATTATAACCGCTACGATAAATTATCGTATTTCCCTAATGGAAGATCCTAACCGTCGGCCCCTAAGAGCCACAACTACTAGCATTGACTAAGTTTAGGGACAAATCGAAACCTAACATAAATCCCTCAATCTCTAAAGTTTTGAGAAATTTAGGCCGTAGTACCAGGTGATGAGGTATAGTTGGAACGGACCCAGGCTGGTCTCCTTAGTAGTAGCCGTCCTGGTCACAGCACTGCTTAGCTTAATACGCGAATGCGCTGCGGATAGCTGGGTGTATCCCGGAGCTATCATTAGCGTTAGGGGTAAATCCTCGGCATTTAGCACTGTTGATTCCGGATTGGCTACTGTCAAACCCGCAAACATGACCACTGAAAGAATCGCTCGCGGTGTTACGCTGCTTCAGGATCGCCCTAAGAAAAGCAAACCAAGTTCAGCGAACCTTCGGATTTACAATCGAAAAAACGATCCATGCAACCGGGCTACCGTTCGCCGTGTACTGAAAAAGATCCGAGGGCACGCTACCTGCTCACCAAATAGCGCCGTTTTCGCCAGCGCTGTTCCAAACGACCCAGACTATTCCTCATTGTACGCGCCCGTCACCATGGATCTCCCTCTCTGTTGGGACATTACTGTCGGCAGCCCGAACGCTTTAGTAATGATCGTCGATACGGGGGTCCAGTACACCCATCCAGATTTAATAGCTAATATCTGGTCTAACCCGGGAGAAACCGCGGGCAACGGAATAGACGATGATAACAATGGATATATTGACGATGTCCACGGGATCAACGCGATCACTAACGTCGGAGACCCAGCGGACGATAACGGTCACGGTACTCACGTAGCCGGTATTATCGGCGCCAAAGGTAATAACGGCGTTGGCGCTACGGGTGTTAACTGGACCGTTAAAATGATCGCCGCAAAGTTCCTAGCGAGCAACGGCTCCGGTTCAATAGCTAATGCGATAAAAGCGATCGATTACGGCACCAACCTGCGACTCGCTGGATATCCTGTTATAGTGAGCAACAACTCATGGGGTGGACAGATTACCAACATCTCTACCAGAGCCGCGCTGCAATCAGCGATCCAGAGCGCCATGAACGCTGGGATCCTATTTGTCGCCGCCGCGGGCAACCTCTCTACAAATATTGATTCTTCTCCTTCTTATCCCGCTAGCTTCAACCTGGCGAATCTGATTACGGTCGCCTCAACTGACTCGAGCAACAACCTATCAAGCTTCTCAAACTACGGGGCTCAAAGTGTGCACATAGCGGCTCCTGGTAGCTCGATATACAGCACATACCTGGCGAGTACATACTCGACCCTAAACGGAACCTCGATGGCAGCTCCGCAGGTATCAGGCATAGCGGCTCTAGCCGCCGCGGCATGTGGCAATACCCTAACTTACGACCAGATTCGAGCTCTCATACTAAACAATGGAACTATTCACAGCAATCTAAGCGCCTCTGTCAGTACGTCAGCCGTAGCCAATGCTTACGGAGCAGTTACAGCAGCTTTAACCGCGTGTCCGACCCCAAGCGCAGGTGCAACAGCGACCCCTACAAGCACAAGGACACCGACAGCGACGCCTACCTATACTTTTACTCCAACCAGAACCCCAACCCCAACAGTCACTCCAACACCTAGCCCTTCTCCAACATACACACCCACCAACACTCCAGGTTTCTCTCTGTCATTGCCTTCTAGCGGTGGCTCTTCTAACTCAGGCTGCTGCGATCCAAACCTGTGCAGAAGTAGAAGTTGCAAAAACGCGTGCTTAGCTTGCTTAGCGAGGCCACCTGCGACCACACCATCAGCGGGAGGTGCGCCAACTCCCGTTGTCATCAATCCACCCCCTTTAAACGGACCTTGCTGCCTCTACTGCACCAGCAGGACCTGCAGACGCTCATGCACATACGCGAACTGCTATCCAGCCACCGTAACTCCAACTAGCACACCAACAATGAGCCCGACCGCTACCCCTACTTGGGTGGTTGATTGGCGAAACGATCCAGCACGCTCACTTACCATCTTTGTATCTTCCGTTGATTTCGATGCCACTCAATCCTACAACGGCATACAGGGTGGCCTCGGAGCGGCGCGCGAGTTCTGTCAGATCCGCGCCGCCGCTGCTGGGTTAGCCGACACAGGCAGACAGTGGTTCCCATTAATGTCGAGCTCAACATACGACGCCCAGGAAGTGACAGGTGCATTGCCGTCATCGGCCACGATATTTAATACTCACGGCGAAGTGGTGGCTCTCTCTCGTGAGCACCTATGGGATCGGAGCGCTCCTCTATCAAACGCGGTGCGCTACGATGAGTTTGAGCAGGTAAGCGCCGAAACCAGCGCCGCCACTGGCAGCTTATCGACAGGAATAAAAGTATCGTCAGATTCGACTAACATGTGTCTCGATTGGAGTTCACGTAACGCGGCGTATAATTATATCCGCACGGGAAACCCAGCGCTAGTTGATTCCGAATGGTTCGCTAAGAGCGAAACGTTATCGTGCGCAGGCACATATCCGATTTATTGTATCGGATATTCATCAAGAACCCCTCTTGAAATCCCCACAAATACTCCAACGGCGTCAGCTACTCCAACTGTATCGCCTACACCAACAGCATCAGATACACCAACCGTGACCGTTACGCCTACCGCTACTCCAACACATACTCATTCAAATACGCCGACTGATACTCCAACACAAACACCGACTAATACTCCAACTGATACCCCTACAGCATCTCCGACACCTACTTTCACCTTAACTCATACACCTACAGATACGCCGACGGATACCCCAACCCCAACCGATACTCCTACGCCTTCTCCAACACCAACTATTACTCCTACTTACACCTCCACAGATACCCCGACTATTACTCCGACAGCGACAGATACACCAACAGATTCACCTACTCCTACCGCCACCGATACTCCTACAGTGTCACCGACCGCTACTGAGACTCCAACCGTTACGCCAACTAACACACCTACAATTACTCCAACAAGCACTCCGATTCCGCCAACTCATACACCCACAGATACGCCAACTCCTACAGCTACCCCTACTATCACGAACACGCCGACCCCTACCAATACCCCAATCACAGGCGCAGTCTGCTGCTCATTCTGCTTAAGCAAAACTTGCAGAAGAACGTGCAATCCGGCGTGCTAGCCAGCAACTAAATCTATCCATTTAGATTTTCCGTGATCTGCCGATAAATACAGCTAGGGAAGCGAGGCCTTTGCTTCCCTAGGGAAGCGAGGCAAAACCTACCCGTAGCGAGAAAGTGGAGATTGAGTTGATATTTGATTTTCGTGATGAGAAAAAACCGCAGATGTATCCTCTGAGATACATTGAGGATTTTTTCTCG
>JBIKWQ010000077.1:0-15178 GCA_044356215.1 Bdellovibrionota bacterium
TAGAAACTTTTAGAAAAGACTATACCAACCGTAGCTTTAGCGTAGGTTGGTTACCCTGCAATCGCTACGGACTTTTGGAAAACGCTATATAGAGTTTTCTCTGTGTCCTCTGCGTCCTCTGTGGTAGAAAATCTTTTACTAATTATCCCAGCAGCTTACCAAAAACACTGCGACTCCCTGTTATCCGTTCTAGACTAGCTTCTTTGTGCCAGGGTCCAATATGATTGTCCCCGATAAACGGCGACGAGTATGAAGCGATTATTAAAGCTACTCAGTGATTTTCGGGACACAAGGACGGTTCAGGAGGCCTTAGCCGAAGATACGGCTCGCGAGCGGATTTTCCGTGGCCTAGCCGCGAAGTTAGTTAGGCAATCGCTGGCATCATCTGAAAGCGTGAGCATCCTAGGTGAGATAGAGCGCGAGATACTAGCTGAGCAGTCTTTAATTTTGCCGGATGAGATTAATAGGTTGCCAGAGACCTTTTTTGAGAACTCAACAAACTTAGGAAGGGCATATCAGCTCTTAAACTCGTCGGGGCGTGACGCGAACTCTTGGGCAATTAGTAAGAGGAGTGATAACAAGAGTGAGGTGGTGAATATCGCCGCTGTTACACAGATCTTTACAGATGATTATATAGCAAATTTTTTAGTTGACCGATGCCTGACTATTATTGAGAGAGCGGGGTTTACCGAACGGCAGATATTCACCTTATGTGATCCGGCGGTAGGAACGGGGCATATGCTCATCGCAGCGATCGATGCCTTGTCGAAGAGAGGACTTGCCCCTGATGAGATCGCGCGATCCATATACGGACGAGATATCGATCCTGTGGCTGTGATCTTAACCCGCGCGGCGCTATTCTCGCAGTTAGTAAGAATCAATCCGCGAGTAGAGCCTCTCACTTTGTGGAAGGAGATTGGAAAGCGTATCCGAGTGGTGCCTTCACCGTACGGATCGTTAGATCGATCTCTCTCTCTCCCTAACGACCCAAAGCTCTTTGACATAATAGTTACCAATCCGCCATATCTAGGAAAACGCAAGTTGCCGATGGCGTTCCGCAGTTTTTTAGATCGTGATTATCCTGAGGCCAGTGTTGATCTTTGCGCGGCGTTTATGTGGAGGTGCGTAGAGCTGGTAAATCCGGACGGGGTACTAGGTTTAGTCACTAGTGATAAGTGGATCCGCTTGGATGGGTACAATGGATTAAGAAATGGAGCTGGAGAATTTAAGGGGCTTTTTGGTGAATTGGCGATTGACGGGATTTATGAATTGGGAAGCCGGGCTTTTGACGCGGCGTCGGAGCTGCACGATGGAATGAAAGCTTCTATCCTAATAGGTCGCAGAGGTCGCCCATCGGCGGGGCATGAGCTTTCTTACGTCAACCTTTCGGAGATATCAGGTAGGGACGCGAAGAGCAGGGGGTTGCGCTCAAGTGTTACTGAGCCAGATGGATTGTTATGTGTGGCGAAGATCCGACAATCAGAGTTGGCGCGCGGAGGGCGGGTACTTCTCACTGCGGGCGGCCTTCCAAAGAGATTTGCGGAGCTCTATCAGCAGGTGTCAGATCAGGCGCGGGTAGTTGTGGGGGTTCAAACAAGTGATGACGCTAAATTCACCCGATATGTTTGGCAGGCACCAGATAATCGTGCTGGTTGGCGATTGCACAGTAAAGGTGGAGGCTATTCCCGCTGGGCTGGGCTTAATAGCTGGATAATTAATTGGGAAAATGGAGAAGAGAATTTTCTAGGTGGAGGGCTGGCCAGACAACGGAGCGAGAAGTGGCGAGATTCCGAGGGGTGGGTCTATTCGTGGTTCGCTAATGGCAATCTAGGATTAAGGTTAAAGGAGAGTGGAGTTAGCTTTGGGCGCGCCGCCGCTGGAGGTGTCTTCTCCAATGATAATCGAGTGGCCGCGTATCTTAATTCCAGATTAGCGTCCGCAGCCACTAGGAGCTTAGGAGGGAAAGTTCAGTTGCCAGAGGGGATAGTCAAAACCATACCGATACCCCTTGATTTAGCGCCGATATCAAGTGATTTAGTTGAATGGGTGGTCAAATTAAAGAAGAGACTAGCTGCGGCTAATCCCACGGAAGCCTCATTTAGTCCCAAAGATATTTTACGCCCAAAGGAGATTATTTTATTAGAGGCTCTGATCCTTGTTTGTGAGGGAGTGCTTGAGCACCAGGTCGAGACAAGTGTTGGGCTTAATCAGCGAGAACGTGAGGAATTATCTCTGAGATTAGGACCAGTAGTGGGTTGGTTCCGTCCGGCTACTCCTCTTTCGGAACATCCGGCGCTTAAATTGGCCGATGAAAATTATCGGAGCCTACTTGATTTAATCTCTATGAGCGAGGCTCTGCCTATCGTCGAATCTCGTGAAATTCCGCGCATGGCGGAGCTAGAGAAGCTTGCCAAATTACCTGAACTTGAGAATCTAGGAGGATCTACTTGGACACTGCCCAGTTCTGGAATGCTAGAGACGGTGTGTCGATCGCTTAGGATCCACCCATTTGACGCGTTGCTTTTAGTGAGCCAGCTTTTAGACTTATCAAGCGCTTTAGCGTGGGAGTTGTTTGAGCGGTATTTAGGTGTCAGATTAATCGCGGAGATAGCTAGGGCTCTCGGTCACAGGTGGTGGAGCGATGTCGATTTGAACCCGGATCGAGCGCGGCTATCGTTGCCTTTTGATGCAGTAAGGGATTTAGCGTCAGATTGTATCGGTAGCATTGAATGCGGCGAGACAATGAGTTTAGAATTGGGTAAGTGGGTTGGTGATTCTTTCGTGACCTGGCAGGATCGCGTTTTTCTCAAGGAATCTCCATTTGTTTTTCAGAGAGACGGAGGCAGTATCTTACAAGTGAGCTTGAACCGAATAGAGGAATATCAAGTAGCTTAAGTGATATTTAAGAGGCCTATGAATTCTCTAGCGATTTTTGAAAATGAGGGGTGGGAGCAGGGCCGAATCGTCATTACAGGAGAGCGCGCTCAGGCCGTATGTAGCGCTGAGTTTCATGAAGTTGGCTCAGAGATTAGAGTGTTTCTTTTCGGGGGAGACAAAGGGGTCGCGAGGGTTGTCAGATTTGATAATAAGGCGATAGAGCTTGAGTTAGTAAGTAGTGAGTCATCTCTGCAACTTAGGCCGATCGATTTGGTCGTGGGACTCTCGCGACCGCAGACGACAAAAAAAGTTATTCAGGCGGCTGTGATGTCAGGAGTTCGTTCCTTGCATCTTGTCCATCTTGAGTCAGGACAGCCTAGTTACTTGGACTCACATATTCTGCGACCGGCAGACCTGCGAGAGGAGATCTCGAAGTCTTTGGAGCAGATCTGTGAAGGGCTCTACCCAGAGGTTCACGTCCACCGTTCTCTTCATAGATTTATCTCAGACAGCGCCGCGCTATTAAGTGCGGATACTGGCTCGCTAAAGATAGTTGCCCAAAGTGGAGGAGATTTAGTAACGGGCGAACAGCTCTCCGGTGTTAACTCATTAGTTATGGCGATCGGATCCGAGGGAGGATGGAGTGATCGAGAGCTAAAGAGGCTGGAATCTATCGGATTTGTAAGTAAGGGGCTTGGACCCCGAGTTGTCCGTGTTGAGATCGCGCTGTTGTATCTATTGGGGCAGACCCTGCAAATATCCGGAGAAACCAGATAGTTACGATGGTATATCGAAACTCTAAAGAAAATAAGACGCGCGACCGATATTATCTATGACTAAGTTTTAAAAATACTAAAAATTTTCTTGGTCGCTTGTAGAGAGAAACACCATCTTATTAGTGTTGGGGGTTGTTTGGGGAGAAAAGATGGCCGCTCGAGGCGCGATAAATAAGCGAAGAAACAATAGGAAGACGCAGCCAGACCCACGTGTGATGGTGCTGGGGGGTGTTGGCGCCCTTGTCGTTGTCGTCCTGATATTCTTAGCACTACATCTTATGAGGTCCCCTAGCGAGGCTAGTAACGCCCCCAAAATGATGGAGCCGCAGGTGCTCCGCACTGAAATTTTAGTTCCGATCGAAACCGTGGCCGTTGGAGTCGCGCTGCAACCTACAATGTTTAGGAAAGAGCTGAAGAACGAAGAGAGCGTAACCGGAGATATGATCCGCGGGTTCGAAGAGCTTAAAGGGATGTATGCGCGCGGGGTGCTGATAAAGAATCAACCGATATTCAAGGGTGCTTTGACTAATCGTCAGCCCGTACACGTTCTAACGGCGATGATACCGAAGAATTATCGAGCATTAGCGATTCAAGTAGAAACCCCATTCCTTGATAATGTTGATGGCTGGGCGCAGCCGGGCACAGATGTCGATGTGGTTTGGCTGACAGGTGTTTTTGGAAAGGAAACAGCCGCTGTGCTGGCTGGCCCGGTTCGAATTCTCGCGTCGAACAAGGCGACAGAGTGGTCTCCTGTTAAGACCACGCCAAACCAGGGAGATAGGTTGGTAACAGTGACTTTACTTGTAACAGCTAGAGACGCGGCACGAATTAGCCTCGCCTCTCTAAATGGAAAGATATCGCTTGGGCTTCGCGGGTTGGCTGATAAGCGTCCGAACGAGGGATCTCGTCCGATATCTAACGTAGTCGAGGATCCAGCCGCGAAGAGTCGCCTAGGGAGCTTACTATCGGTGAAGATAATTGATCCTAAATCGCGCGGGACTGAGTTGCGAAAGTATGATCACACAGGTCGGAGAGTAGCTGATTGATCTGGTTTTTAGGTTTTACCGCTCTTCCTTAAGCGACAGGTAGCTCCTCTATAATTAAGTCTCCAGTGTTAGCATCAAGCGTTGCTAAGGCTCCTACAGGGAGTGTCGCGTTAATCGGTGTGTGTCCAAATGGTAAGCCCATAACAAGAGGTTTCCCTAAGCTGGCTAATCTATCTATAACCACATCTCGTAATGATTGTTTAGTAGTAGCTAGGTGTGGTGGATACTCGCAGTTGTGAAATAGACCAAGGGCAAAGCCCCTTACCTTATCTAAGGCTCCTATATTAAGTAGGTGAGTGAGATCGCGATCTATTCGAAATGGCGTCTGGCCTATATCCTCAAAAAATAGAATGGAGTCGTCAAAAGAGGGGAAGAGTTTGGTACCTAAAGAGGAGAGAAGTATAGATAAGTTTCCTCCGATCAGTCTGCCAGTTACCCGTCCTGGATGTAGAGATTCAATCGGTGTTGCTGGTTGGTACTCTTTAAGGATTGATCCCAATGAAGATTGATCGCCTCTGATCGTTTGAATAAAAGATCTCTTGGTATAATCTGGACAATCATCGGCTACGAGCGATTGTAATGTAGGGCCGTGAAAAGAAACTATCTCGCCCTCGAGGCAGCTTCCATTTAGAAGGTTCGTGAGATCGCTAGAACCCAGGATAATCTTCGGGGTTTTTTTAAGGGCCTCGAATGGAGTCCTCATGGCGATTCGTCCTGTACCGTACCCGCCGCGCACGCAGAAGATGGCTCTGATGTCTACAGAAGTAATCGCGCTTGATAAGTCTTTTAGACGATTCCTATCACTTCCGGCGAGAAACCCGTTTCGATCGTTTACGTGTTCCCCAAGAACTACCTCAAATCCCGCCTCCCGCAGCAGCTTCTCAGATTTCTCGATAACATCGGGGAAATCCGGTGGACTGCCTGGCGCAATTATAGCGACCTTGTCGCCAGATTGAAGACGAGGTGGCTTAGTTAGCTTGGGAACAATTCGAGGCGATACTAGATTCATACCAACTATTTTCCCCCTTAGCCTGTCAGAAGAGCAAGTGTCATATTGCGACTATTTTAAGCACTAAGGTAATCTGGTCAAACTTATAAAAGGTAACGGAGTCAACGATGAGATCTGGTGTTCGCCTTGCTTTAGCAATGACGCTCTTGCTTAATTGTTTAGGGTGCTTCGGCGCCAACCGTATATCTGGAACAGAGGGGGTCTCCGCGGTAGGCCTAACCCCGAGTGAATGGGCATCCTTAAGCAAGCCCGGGCCTTCACACAAGTTGCTAGAGAGCTTTGCGGGGGATTGGGACGTTAAAGTTACTTTCTGGAGTGACCCTAAGGCGAAGGGGGAATCATCATCTGGTCGATCAAAGATATCGTGGATCTTAGGAGGCCGATTTTTGCAGGAGAATTTCCAAGGAAAGATAGCTGGAGAGAGCTATATCGGCTTAGGACTGATTGGATACGACAACGGCTCTCGTGCCTTTACTACTGTTTGGGCTGATTCTCTCAATACTGCTATGACCACATCAGTTGGTAAGTACGACCCAGAGCGAAATAGCTTGGAGCTAGAGAGCGAGGTTTACGATCCACTAGTCAGCGGGGTAAAGACGGTCTATTCAAGAATCAAGATCACTTCGCCCGATTCATACACGTTTTCTATGCTAGACAGATCTCCAGAGGGGCGGGAATTTAAGTCCCTGGAGATGGAATACTCGCGCGCTAAGTAATAGCGGCGTTCCTTAAATATCCGAAACCAAGGGTCAGGTTGTTGACATCTCAATATGGTGCTCTGTCTGGTAAGTGCCAAAAAAGTGACTTCTTGGCGCTCTTATGAGTCGTTTGATCAGCTAGTTAGCTGTGATTCACTCTGTTTGGTTGGCATCAAATTAGCTTTGTTCAGAGACAGTGTGTCGGTTGGATGACCCCAGTTTGGATAAACAAAGGTTTAAATGGAAGAGATGAGTGATTTAGAGATCAGTGGCTACGACCTAAGATCGAGTAGGCCAAGAGTAGGCGGCAGAGCCCCTCTAAACGGCTCGTTACTTATTGGCCTATTAGCGGCAGCGCTGGTCATAATCGGCGCGATTTCTCTCTCTTCTCAGCCCTCGCGATTTCTGAACCTTGAAGGGTTGTTGATAGTTTTCGGCGGAACCATCGCTAGTACTCTGATTCAATACTCGATCGCTGATGTAAGAGGAGCCCTCGTCGCGCTACGACAGGCGGCATCGACGAACCCGCAGTCCCCAAGTGAACGTGTTGAGTACCTCCTGGAGTTATCCCAACGAGTCAAACAGGCAGGAATTTTGGCATTAGAGGACGCGGCAGAGAGAGAGAGAGATGATTTCCTTAGGCTCGGCCTAATGGCGATCGTTGATGGTCGTCGGATAGATGATCTAAAGCGGATCCTCAAGACCGAGATGGAGAGCTCGCGCGAACGAGCTTGGAGATCCGTTCACGTCTGGGAAACCATGGGAAACTTCGCGCCAGCGATGGGTCTTATTGGAACGTTGTTGGGTCTCATTCAGATGCTAGGCTCTCTCCACGATCCATCTTCTATCGGCTCCTCAATGGCTATGGCGCTAGTCGCGACACTCTACGGCTCGGTTGGAGCAAATCTTTTCTTCTTTCCGATCGCTGGGAAATTGCGGGTTGTCTCTCAAGAGCGTGAGGAGTGCAAGAACATTACTCTCGAGGGCCTGTTAAGTATATCGCGCTTAGAGAATCCGATTATGTTGGCTCAAAGGCTGCAGAGCTTCGCGAGCGCGCTAGTAAATGGATAATATGAGTAGCACCCCGGACAGAAAGATACTAAGAGCGTTCTATACTCAGTATGTAGCGGTTCTACTAATCATTCTCGTGCTGATTATCGGCTCTTCCCGCGGGATGTTCCCGCGAGATCTGTCCGCGACTGGAGCAGTAAATTATGAACCAACACCAAAGCAGTTTGGAAGTATCTCTGTCGGGCGACTGTTTGAAACGGAACACTCCGCAAAAATAATCGACACCAGCCAGCTAGAGGCTATAGCTGAAACTCTGCGTAATCACGATATACGAGCGAAGCTGTTTCTTTCCTCCTCTAACCTCCTAGATAATAATCAAGCATACGCGCTTGAGCGCGCAAGCGCGGTTAGACAGTGGATGTTGTCTCAAAATCTCCCTTCCTCTGCATTCTCTGTAGTGCTTACCCAGCGGACAGGTAGCGATCAAGGTGTCCTGGCGGTATTCGAGTCTATGGAGATAGCTGATGAAGTCAGTTAGCCGTAGAGTTACTACATCACCTCAGAGCGATGTGTGGTTTATAAGCCTTGGCGATCTTTTGACACTATTGGTTTGCTTCTTTCTAGTTTTGACGCCTCAGAACTTGTCACCACAAAGTAAAAGTCATTCCAAACAGGCGGTTAGCACCCCAAGCGATCGATTAAAGGTAGTTGGCACCATGCTTGCTCCGGGTCCGATAGGGCAAAGTGTTGGTTCGTCACTTAATGTTCCGGTGTGGATAGATACGGCGGAGTTTAGTGAGCGGCAAAATCCCGATCAGTTCAGCAAGGGCGTTGATTGGAAAGGGATGGTTAAGCAGGCTCTTTCAACCCAAGCCGCGGTGGTTGTTAAGTTGTGTGACGCGTCTCTGGAAAGGGCTTTTTTTGAAGCGGTTGTGCGGGAGTTGGGGGAAGATCGAAAGTCCGCCTCTCTATTGAGTTTTGAGGTCGGCGCCGATTGTAAAAGATGGAGCGCCAAAGAAGATGAGACGCGGCGATTAGTCGCGGTCCTAGATTTCGCGAAGAGCTAAAGAGAATTATGGCTGATAAGTCAGAGAGTCCAAAAGAGATTGAGCATAAGCCGGATGGAAAGGCTCCATCGAGTAAGAAGAAGATTCTACTCATCGCTGGCATATCGTTAGTTACTTTAGGTGTCGGAGCCCCAGTTGGATACTTTCTCTTAAAGCCAGGAGAAGCCCCTGTAGAGCAGCAGCCACAGGTGGAGGAGGTCGTAGCTCAACCAGAACCAGTTGAAGCTGACAAGAAGGAAGAGGGTGCTCATGAGGAGCTGGCGCTTCTTGAAGGAGAGGAGGCCATGGGGGCGATCGTCCCCTTTGATACCTTCTTAGTTAATCTAAGTGGTGGAAAATATCTTCGTCTGCAGCTTCAAGCTGAGATGGAAACACCGGATATTCCAAGACGCCTTTATTCGCGAATAGTTCCCATAAGAGACGGAATTATTACGATGCTTACCGAGAAGACAGCGGCTGATATCGAGAGTTCGCAGGGCAAAGAGGAGCTAAAAAAGACGATAAAAGTTTTCATCAATGAACAGTTGAAGAGACAAGATGTACGCAGGATTTATTTCACGCAGTTTGTGATTCAGTAGGGTGATTATGAACCAGGTGCTAAGCCAAGAGGAGATCAACACGCTTCTGCGGGGACTCTCTGAGGGAGATATCGAGGACGGTTCGGTAGAGACCCAGGTTTCTCAGAACGTCAAACGCTTCGATCTCGCCAGCCAAGAGCGGATTATCCGCGGCCGCATGCCGACCCTTGAGTTGATTCATGAGCGCTTCGCTCGTCAGTTCCGCACTGGTTTGTCACGTTTCCTTGGGCGCACCTGCTTTACCAATGTAGGCGGGTTTGAGATGGTCAAATTCGGCTCCTTTATGAAGAAGTTGCCGCTTCCGTCATCTCTGCACATTGTTAAGATGTCCCCACTTAGTGGGCAATCATTAGTAGTCGTATCCGCGCCCCTTGTATTTGGAGTGATCGATGGACTCTTCGGTGGTCGTGGTCAGGGTAGAGTTAAAGTTGAAGGTCGCGAGTACACTCCGATTGAGAGTCGGTTGATCGGAAAGGTTGTGATGATCGCTCTTGATATGCTTCGAGAAGCTTGGTCGCCAGTATATCCTATAAACTTCGAGTACTTGCGCGCTGAGGTTAATCCATTCGCCATTACAATCGCGCCCCCCTCGGATGTAGTGATAGTAGTGAATATCGAGATCGAGCTAGAGCAAGAGTGCACAACGCTGACTATATGCATGCCTTACTCGACCTTGGAGCCATTACGCTCGAAGCTATCGACCAGTATCCAAAGTACGCGTTTAGAGGTGGACGGCAGTTTAATTAAACGTATGCAGGGTAATGTTCTTCAGACACCGTGTTCTTTGAGTGTGCAGCTAGCTCGCGGGGCGATTAAAACGCGCGATTTTCTGGCGCTAAAACCTGGCGATGTGATGACGTTAGATACAAATCCTACAGAGCCCGCGCGCATATTAGTTGAGGGCGTACCTAAATTTTACGGAAGTGTTGGAAGTCTGCGAGGTAATCGAGCAGTTCGGATATCTCGTGACATCTCAAGGAGTGACCTGATTAATATCAGAAATAGAGAGGAGTTCATTTACAATGGCAGATAGTGATGTTGAGCAAGGATTAGAGGATCTAGCTAAGGCTGCGACCGACGTAGCGGCGGCGGCTAGCGCGGCGGCGGCAGCCACGGAGGATGGCGCGACACAGGTTAATTCCGAGGCTGGGCCGGCTCCTAAGAAGCAGATCGGCCGAAATCTTGAGTTTATACTCGATGTGGCCTTGCAAGTGACTGTTGAAGTTGGGCGGACACGTATGACTATTCAAGACCTATTGAGGCTCGGACAGGGATCAGTAGTTGAGCTTGAGAAGTTGGCCGGTGAACCACTCGATATCTTCATAAACGGCAAAGCTGTAGCGCGGGGAGAGGCCGTTATCGTTAACGACAAATTCGGAGTCAGACTTACAGACATCATATCACCTGAAGACCGGATCGAAGGATTGGAAGGGTAGTTTTTATGGTAGTTAGTTGTTCGTCCGTTATAAGTCGATTTCTCTCGTGTGCGGTCCTGATTGCCTCTGTAATGAGCGAGGCCGCGGCGGATATAGGTAGTAGTGAAGCAATCTCAAAGGCGCAAACACAGGCCATTACGCCTGTATTAGGAGCAAGTATGCTCAGTTCGAGCCTCAAGATGGTTGGGGCGCTCTTCTTCTGTCTGGGTATTTTCGCGGTAGGAGTGAAGCTGGCGCGTAGGTTCGCGCCAACTCCGATGACTTCACGAAGACGTAGGTTAGAGATCCGCGAGAAAATATCGCTAAATTCGAAGTCGGCGATCTTTCTAATCGCGGTTGATAATCGAGAGTACTTAGTTACAAGCGGCTCTGAGCATACAAGTATTCAGCCGGCGCATTCGATCACCACGCCTATATTCTCAGAGTCACTTGATGAACTTTGCGATGAATCTGGAGAGGCTCATGTATAGCCCTCGAATCCCAATCTCCGTCAAATTAGTAAGCTTAGCGGCGATTCTCTCCATGCTATCTGTGCCTTTAGCGTCTTC
The DNA here is from genome assembly GCA_044356215.1 of Bdellovibrionota bacterium. Classification (GTDB taxonomy): domain Bacteria; phylum Bdellovibrionota_C; class UBA2361; order UBA2361; family OMII01; genus OMII01. Next base: position 11,047 of record JBIKWQ010000077.1, read on the forward strand.
CGCTAGCGCCCAGCAGGCTGTATTGCCGGATCTCTCAATTTCAGTTGGGGGAAGTGAGTTGGCCAACACTGGAGGGGTAACAAGTAGCTTAAAGATTCTACTTTTACTCACCGCGCTGACATTCGCTCCGGCGATGATCCTCTGTATGACCTGCTTTACCCGTATAGCTGTGGTTCTTGGAATGACCAGAACAGCGATTGGCACTACATCACTGCCACCTAATATGGTTGTTACCGGTTTGGCCTTGTTTCTAACGATAGCGATTATGAACCCTGTATTTCAGAAGTGCTATGACCAGGGAGTTAAACCTTTTATGGAAGGTCAAATGGATCAGGCTCAGGCGCTTCAGAAAGCGTCCGCGCCGTTGAAGGAGTTCTTAGTTAAGCATGCTCGCGAGAAGGACTTAGCGCTATTCTTGCAGATTACTCGCACTGAGTTTCCTAAAGATCCGGCGGACGTTCCATTTTTTGTCGCTGTTCCTGGCTTCGTTCTTAGTGAGCTTAATACGGCATTTCAGATCGGATTCCTAATAGCTCTTCCATTTCTTGTCTTAGACATGGTGGTCTCATCTGTATTGACCTCGATGAGTATGATCACGCTGCCACCAGTTGTAATCTCATTGCCTTTGAAACTTATGTTGTTTGTGTTGGTGGATGGCTGGCACTTAATAATTAGCTCACTAGTGAAGACTTATCAGGTTTAGCGACCGATCGAGGTGATTATGGGAATAGATGATTTTTTAAGGCTTGGCCAGATCAGCATTGAGACCGCTATATACACATGTGCGCCGATACTCATGTTTGGTTTGGTAGCGGGTTTACTTGTAAGTATATTTCAGGCGGCAACTCAGATCAGTGATCCTGCGCTGGCTTTTATCCCTAAGATTGGGGCAGCGGTTGTTGGGATGTTATTGTTCGGGAATTTTATGATTAATCGCCTGGTTTCCTTTACAGTACATGTGATGAGTCAGATCGCCACTGTCGGTGTTCACTGATCGAGTCGCCCTAGCGTTGTTGCCTGAGTGTAATTTGAATGGATATTAATCAATTACAACAGCTGGCTGAGAATCTACTAACCCGCCTGGATTACGCTTGGACATTTCTCCTATTATCGATGCGTTTCATGGTATTTTTTCTCCTCATCCCCGGAGTGGGAGGGGGATTTATGGGAATCGCTCTTAGGTATCCTGCTATTCTCCTGATGGCGCTAGTGTCCGTCAATCCGGCGGCGCTAGCTGCTGTTCCATCAAACGCCGCGCTGATGGTCGCTCAGATGGCATGCGAGGTCTGCCTCGGAGCCGCTATAGCGCTTATACCTCTAATGGTTATTTCAGGTGCCCAGGTCGCTGGACACATGGCGAGTGGGACGATGGGACTTAATGGAGCACAGCTATTTGACCCTACAAGCCAAGCCCCCTTATCGGATCTCTCACGGTTCTATAGTGATTTAGCGGTCCTCATATTTCTATTAATCGGTGGCCATTACGTGGCGATCGCTGAGTTAGCTGGGCTTGGAGGAAAGATTACTCCAGGAGCTTTTGTCCTGTCAGACATAGGACTGAATACACTTATTGACCAAAGTGCTCGGATATTTCAGGTGGGCTGCCTGATCGCAGCTCCTGTAATAGTTGCTTTGCTACTTACCAACTTTGTCATGGGCATAATATCCAAAGCTATTCCTACTCTGAATATATTCGTCGTTAGCTTCCCGCTAACGATCGGGGTAGGTTTCGTGATCTCTATCTTAGCGCTTCCAGAGGTAGCGTTGTTATTACAGCGGGAGATGCTTGGGATACCGGATGTAATTAGGACGCTGCTTAGGTAGATAAAAGAGTTCGCGCCAAATATCCGACATCGCCCTTACCTTGACGCACTAGCCCCTGATAACAAACTGAATACAGGCCCGATTGCCAGGCATGAGCATTGCAAGTAGCTCCTGAGCGAGGAACTCCAAAGGTTACAGGTGTGGCCTCGACACAGATTGTCGTGCCGGCAAGAAGCTAGCGCGGAGTTTTTGATTAGGTTTGTTGATGGCAAAGGACTCCCTCCCGGAACAGCGCACTGAGATGCCGACTGACCGTCGGCTCCAGGAGATTCGCAAAGAGGGAGCGATGTTTCATTCCGCGGATCTTGAGCACGTCTTTGTTTTGGTGACGGGATTCCTGGCGGTAAGCTTCTCGTGGAATCTCCTCTATTTCGACATCCGCCACATGATGACGCGATCTTTCAAGATGATCGCCGAGCGCAGGGAGCTAGCGGCTAACGATCTGATCGAAGGTTTTCTCCGCATGACTATTTTGCTACTCCCTGACCTTATGATCGTGACAGGGTGCGTCGCTCTGATCGCCTCCTTGAGCGTTTTAACGCAAACCGGTTGGAGTAAACGGGACAAATGGATCAAGTTTAGGTGGGACTTTATTAATCCGATTAAGGGGATTCAACGAGTACTATCGGTCTACGGCCTAGTCAACCTGATTAAAGCCATAGTCAAAATGGTCTTAGTTCTTCCGATAGGATATTGGGCTCTTAAAGGATTTGCTCCGGAATTAGTCAGGTTAGTTCATATGTCGCTGCACGACGTACTGGCGACGACCGGAGCGGCCATGCGGTCGGTCTTCTGGAAGATTATCTATGTATTGTTCGCGCTGGCTCTGCTCGATATGGCCTGGGGGCGTTTTCAGTGGCTCCGTAAAAACAAGATGACCAAGGAAGAGGTTAAAGACGAGCGTAAATCAGTTGAGGGAGACGAGTCGATGCGCCGTAAGATGATCGCTAAAGGTCAACAACGACTTGTTAATAAACTTAAATCCAGTGTTCCAAAAGCCGACGTAATTATAACCAACCCAACCCATTACGCGATCGCACTTAAGTACGACCGCGATAGATTCGCCGCTCCGATTGTCGTTGCTAAAGGCGCGGATTTTATGGCTATGAGAATTCGAGAGATCGCGAAAGAGCATTCGATTCCAATAGTGGAGCGTAAGGCGCTAGCGCGTGCGCTTTTCTCCTCGACAGAAGTCGGTAGCGAGATTCCGAGAGAGTTGTTTAGAGCGGTAGCCGAGGTACTGGCTTATGTGTACCGATTAAAACGCGGCAGGACGGCTCGTCCCAGCGCGAGTAATTAAGAAAGGCTAGCTAAAAGGTAGGGCTTACGATGGCGGCGGTGGCGAGTGGTATTAAGGCAAAGATAGGTAGCGCGCAGGGTTTGTTCATTCCGGTCGCGCTAGTATGTGTACTGGCGATCTTGATCTTCCCGTTACCAACAGCTCTTTTAGATGTTTGCATAGCCATCAACATCGTCATTTCGCTTATCATTCTCTTTACTTCCCTCTATATAGATCGCCCGTTAATGTTCTCGTCTTTTCCGGCGATCCTCCTGGTAACTACACTCTTTCGCCTTTCGATGAACGTAGCCTCGACTCGATTAATCCTTCTCAATGGAAGCTCAGGAATGGACGCGGCCGGCCATGTGATTCAGGCATTCGGTCAGTTCGTAGTTGGCGGCAACTACATTATCGGAGTGGTGATGTTTATTTGTATTAACCTGGTTAACCTAAAGGTACTAACCAAGGGTTCCTCGCGTATAGCTGAGGTGGCGGCTCGTTTCACATTGGACGCGATGCCTGGAAAACAGATGGCGATCGATTCAGATCTGAATATCGGTCTGATAACTGATAAAGAGGCCCGCCAGCGTCGTAAAGAGCTGACCCAGGAGGCTGAATTCTACGGGGCGATGGATGGAGCGGCGAAATTTGTGGCGGGGGACGCGGTGGCGGCTCTGTTTCTTGTCGCGATAAACGTCGTTGGCGGGCTGTTAATCGGAATAGTTCAGCACGATATGGATTTCAGAGCGGCCGCGCAGACTTACACAATACTAACTATCGGAGAGGGGCTGGTGGCGCAGCTGCCGTCGATCATCATATCAGCCGCATCAGGATTGATCGTAGCTAGAGCGGCGTCAGGCGATGATCTCGGAAGTGAGGTTTTAGGTCAGCTTGGACAGAGCGCGAGGCCGTTATTATTAACATCCGCCGTTTCTATGGCTCTAGCGCTCCTGCCGGGTCTTCCATTTGTTCCTTTCACATTGTTAGCTGGCGCGACTGGAACTCTTGGCTTCATGAAACGCAAAGCCG
>JBIKWQ010000120.1:0-4420 GCA_044356215.1 Bdellovibrionota bacterium
GTAATTCCAAAGAGTCTGGGCAAGCGGGTTAGTTCAACGTGCTGTTGAGCCGCAGATGGTGGAGTCTTTCCATCCGCTCGCTCACGCCGCAGTCGCCACCACCTGCGGCTCAACACTATTCATTATAGATGAGCTTCGCGCCTTTATTCCATACGGAGCGCTCCAATTAAATTCAGGAAGGCGTGACGTCGATATTCAGATAAGTGTGATCGATGGAGAGGGTAAGGAGATTCTCAGCGCCACTCGGTTGGAGAGTATCTGTGTACCTAGTCAAGAGATCTCGCGTTATCCTGTTCCGGCTCCGCATTCTCTCGGTATCTGGCCTCACGATGTGGTGTCTGGAGATCGTGTCTCTGACCTATCGGTTAGGTCGGGCTTCAAGGTGGTTGCGGGTTGGGAGCGGCATTCTATCTCGGTCTCATTTGACCTTTCGCTTTTTATGCACGCAGGTGAGAGCGTGATGCTCGAATGTCGTTTCGTTAATTCAAGTGGAGCGATAGTTGAGTTGTCATCCCTGGGTATGCCGTTTGTTGCCGCCGAATCAAACGTAGCAGTTGAGTCGCTGTCGTCTTACCGTTACAGGCGAGTGCTGCATCCGCGTGGCGCGTGGGCGCTCTACCAGGGATTATGTATTGATATCCCTGTTGAGTTTCTACTGTTAAGTGCTGGATCCCATGAGATCACCTGTGAGCTAGTGATAGTTGCTGAGGATGAGCGCATATTGTGCGGGGACATGGGGCGAGTGGTGGTGCAAGTTCCTGACAGAGATCTCAAGAGAGCCGATTCTGGCCTACGAGATACTGAAGCGAACCAGAGGAGGGGGCTATCAACGTGGGACCTCGCGGGCTCATCTATTCAATTAGAGTCAATCGAGATCGATCCTAGTTGGGTCTTCGGTTCCGATGAGGCGATTCGAGTTCAGGCGAATTTCTCACCACGGAACAGCGCGCGTCACTTAGCTGAATTGGCGGCCGGTAGGGTGGGTGAGCTATTTGCTCCATATCGGGTCGAGATATCGCTTGAGCGGGAAGATGGGCATGTACTTTTGCAAGCTTACACGGATCCTCTTGGTATGAGCTTTAAGCCGGTAACCCGCGCGGTTTGTGTTGACGGATACGCTGGACAGGCCGTGCACGCGGTAGTGGCTAATTTCGCCAAGGATGAGGTGCTGGGTTGGTCGGTAGGGGCTGATGGTGGTCGAATAGGTGCGAAGATTAGATTGTTCGCGCGCGTTACCGCGTTGACTTTGGCGGGAGATGTTTTGGTTTCAGATGCTAAAGAGATCTTTGTTAAGCCGCTCGCGACTGCGGGAAGGAAGGTTGTACAGGTTCGTGAGCCCCTTCCGGCGATCGTAGATTGCGCTGCCCGTTTGAATTCTCGTGGAGATCGGATCTCGCTACATACATTAGTTAATATCCCGTCAGGAGAAGAGGTCGATCGTGAAGCTAGTGTATCACTAGCACTTTGCTGGCCGGGGGGAAGACGCGAATCGCTTGGACAGAGTGTTGTAGGTAAGAGTGATGGAGCTTTATGGACCAGGCCGGTATCTGGGCTGTGCCAATACCTAACAAAGTGTGAGCGTGACCTAAGAGCGGGAGACGATTTAAGTTCGATAACCGTAGAGGCAGCGTTAGTTTCGCGCGGCGGAGAGGTATTAAGTGTGATTCGTCAGCCTGTGGTGACAGCCAGTGTATTGACTGAAGCCGATGAGAACGCCGCGGACTTTGATTCCTCGGACCCCTCGTCGGTGGCAGGTAATGCGGTAGCGTACGATGAATTTATGTCGCCAGGTGTATCTGGCAAAAGCTCTAGGGGTCTTCTGGGACGGCTTTTTAAACGCGTCTAGCCAGCATCTCATCACAAGCGGGGCAGCTTCCATAATCAGCAAAAGCTATCGGAGTCGGTGCTTTGCACCTCTTGCACCACCCAATAAATGATGCTCGTGAGGGCTTAAGAGCTAGTAGAAGTATTATGCTAGTGAGTGGATATACAACTCCGTCAATCGGAGGGCCTTCTGAATTTATCGAAAGAGCTCCGACTAAACTGACAGCGCGGGCGGCGAATATCGGCAAACAGTAAAGGATTACCATCTGTCGTTCCCAGAGTTGAATGTACAGCCAGGGTGACTTTCTGAGATCGCTTGAGTGCTTGTTAGCCTCCTGAATGAAGTGCCGTGCGCTTAAGACAATGCCCAAGATCAGACCTGTAGTCACAATAAGCGAGACGACATTGTTTAATGACGGTAGCAGCATGAGCTTAGCTAAAACCAAGCCAGCTACTGTGAATCCAATAAATAGCTTGTTTACGCCTCTTTTACCTGTGTCCCTGTTTTTTCCCTGAAGCCCTCTAATCCCGGCTAAGAAGCGAGATACGTGCAATTGATTCAGAAAAGGAAGGGTAATGATAAGGCAGATGATCGAGATTAGATGTGCCCGATCCTGAGGAATTATCGCTATCTGGCGAAACGCCAATAAGCCATCTAGAAGGAGGGAGGCGAACACGATGCTCCATGCCTTTGATAGGCGTGAGAAAGGCCCGATACGGCGCTTTGTTGGTTCTCTATTCCCCTTCAAATCACGAGTCCTTCGTAGTAGCGTGTGCTAGTGAATAAACGATTTAACTCCATCACGGCCCGGGGGGACTCCATTGTCCCTGAGAATCCGTACCTATCGGTTTCAGACGTTACTCGTCTAGTTAACGATATCCTGGAGCTTCAATTTCCGCAGCTTCTTTTTCGTGGTGAGATCTCGCAGCTAACTTTGGCGCAAAGTGGACACATCTACTTTACAGTTAAGGATGAAGGAGCGCAGTTATCTTGCGCCATGTGGGCGGGGGTAGCTCGTACTCTTGCTTTTAAGCCACGAGTCGGAATGACGGTTCGGTGCCACGGCCGTCCAAATGTGTATGCACAGACGGGGCGTTTTCAGGTTGTTGTGCACAGGATGTTTGAGGATGGCGAAGGTGAGCTTCGGCGCAAGTTCCTGGAGCTGCAAAAGAGGCTAGAGAGTGAGGGGTTCTTCGCTCCGGAGCGGAAACGCTCATTACCTTTTCTTCCAAGGGCCGTAGGAATCGTCACATCGAGTACAGGCGCGGTGATACACGACATGATGGTCAAGATACGGGAACGTTTTCCAGCTATGGTGGTGTATCTCGCGGATACAAGAGTACAGGGCGAGGGGGCCGCCAGTGAGATCTCTCAAGCTATAAGAAGGCTCGACCGTTCGGGTCTAGTCGATGTGCTAATAGTGGCGAGAGGCGGTGGTTCTCTTGAGGATCTCTGGGCTTTTAACGAAGAAGAAGTGGTAAAAGCTGTTTTTGCCTGTTCGAAGCCGGTTATCTCAGGTGTTGGGCATGAGGTTGATGTGACTCTGTGCGATCTAGTCGCTGATGTTCGCGCGCCGACCCCAACGGCCGCGGCTGAGATGGTGGTGCCACATTTAGAGGATCTCCTATTTCATATCTCTGAGCTTAATCGACGCCTAAGGGATACTGACAGGTGGTATCAACCCAGGGTGCAAAGAGTTGATGAGCTCTCTTTACGGTTAAAATCTCGCCTTGTATCTGTATCAAAAGAGGCAGCGCTTAAAGTGAAAGCCGCGGAGGCAACTCTTAGTAGAATAAAACCGGATCGAGTCATTGAGTTGCTGGGGTTAAAGCTGCTTGCCTTTGAGAAGAGGCTATCCGACGCGGCGCGACGTGATAAACGTGATCGGCTTAATAAATTAGAGGCGTTAAATTCGCGGTTAGAGGCGCTCAGTCCGCAGTCAGTTCTGAATAGAGGTTTTAGTGTTTTGTACTCAAAAGGGGCGCATGTACGCTCCGTGCTCGATGTGAAGAGAGGAGATCCCATTGAAGTACGAGTAGCTGACGGGATAATTACAGGAGTAGTGGGAAAGGAGATAGCTGATGGCTAGAGGAAAGGGAGTAGGGAGTGTGGATGATAAGATCTCGCTAGAGGATATTATGCAAGGTCGTGTCACGACTGAGCAGGTAGCGAAGCTCTCGTTTGAGGAAGCGCTAACTTTGCTTGAGGGCGTAGTCTCCGCGGTGGAATCCGGGAGTCTTCCCTTAGACCAAGCGATAGGTTCATATGAGCGTGGAACACAGCTTGTGCAGCACCTAAGAGCGTTGCTCTCGGGCGCCGAGGAGAAGCTGCGGGTTTTGGGTGAGGAGTGAGATATTTTTTTGCCCATGAACTCTCAGATGTAGAGACAAGCGGATCCTGAGTTGTAAGGCGCGGTTTGTTCTGGGATTGTTCACATCTCTTCCTCAGCAACTTTCAGGATCAGTAGTTCGAATAATACATGGAAAGCTCGGCCACGAGGCCGGCTGGGCTATTTGTGTATTATTTATGGGCTACCACGCGAGAATAGAATGTAGGGAGATTGCGTCTTTCTTGACCACGCGGGCTAGGAACTCT
>JBIKWQ010000015.1:0-50251 GCA_044356215.1 Bdellovibrionota bacterium
GCAGAGGACACAGAGAAAACCCCATAATTACCCATAAAATGGCCGTTCTCTGTGTCCTCTGCGTCCTCTGTGGTGATAAAGAACTGCGACGCCCTTGGGCTTTAGGGCGTTGTTTGACTAGCCACCCGCCTAGATGTAAAACAATAGTATGTGTAGGATGTTTCTCCAAACTCACTACGGTTGAAGAAACCCCAACATTTGAACTTCTATCTGCGCCCAACTCTCTTAAGAAGCAGGCGTACTGCGCCAACCTGATAAATGGGGAAAAGGGACCGCATAATGATGGCTGTGGAGTGGCGTGGCTTGAGGGTGAAACTATTCGTTTAGATAAAAGAGGTCCAAATTCGGGGTGGGACTCCTATTTTGAAAACCGCATCAATTCATTGGCAACCAGAGCCTTAATTGCGCACAACCGGAAAGCATCTACAGGATTAGAGATCAACCAGGAGATGTCACATCCCTATCAAATGGAGTACCGTAGCGAATCGATCGCGTTCTGTCACAATGGAGGGATCAAAAGCTTCATGGAGGAGGCGCGGGATGATAGAATAGCGGATTCTCGGGTGTTTATTAATCGCCTTGCCAATAACATCTCCTCGCTGACCCTCAGCGCCCTTAAAGATTTTCTCGCTGAAGCCGCCGACTCATGGGACTACACCTCAATCAGCGCCCTTCTACTCACGCAGAATAGCATATTTGCTTGGCGCTGTTACCGAGCCAATGAGAGGAATCTCGAAAAAAGGGACGCCTATTACTCTCTCTATCTTCGTGACCGTCCGGACCAGGCCTGCCTCGCCTCAGAGCCAATCGATAAAGAACGGGATTGGGAGCCACTTAAAAACAGAACGCTACTAGAGCTGCGCCAAATTGATGGTCGTATAAAAATTGAGCGGGTCACATTTTAGCCTCTGTACTGTGATGGGACTAGCATCAGCTAGCTTCGATGCTCAATTTGGCGATAAAAACACTGATCTAGTCGCTATCTGCACCTCTGACCGTAACGACTGCGCTAAGAGTGCGATTAAGCAGCTTCCAGTTCGGTGCACCGCTCGGTTTAGAAAAGACTTTGATAAATCGATCGCATCTTGCCAGGCTGACAAAACACTAACAGAACTATCTGCCTGCTTAAGAGAGGCAAAAGCGGCGATGAAATCACCTAGTTTTGCCGCGTGCAAAGACGCGAAAAGCATAATAGCCAGGCGCCAAAAGATCTCTGTGCCAACCGCGACGACACCCGCATCTAAGGTGCTGGCTAAAACATGCCCAGACCTTTTCAAGAAGGTTAATAGTTAAAACCTCAGAAGAGGCATCGCCGGATACCACTACTTTGAGGGGCTCTCAGCAATCGACTCCTTCGCCAACGCTGCGATGATCCTCTCAGGTATGGGCCCATTAAATCAACTAAGTACCGACAGGGAAAGATCTTCGCTGGAATCTACGCTCTCTTTAGTGGGCTAACATTTATAACAGTCGCTGTTGTGGTTCTATCACCGATTGCTCATCGTATCTTTCACCGCTTTCATCTGGAGCCTTGACCTCTTAATCCTGCACCTATCTCCTCCTCCTTCTCCTTGTCCTCATTCTGCACGGTCAATCCCTAAATAGAGTTTACATCAAATAAGCTATTTTGAGGTAAGGGGGCCACGGAGCGATGAATAGCTGTTACAGGGGAATAGCGATAACCAAGCCTAGGGCAAGCCCACACTAAGCGGCGCGGGAGCGCCGCGCTCCGAAAGATGCTCCTTTAATCCTAGCCTCTGTGATCCTCTGTGTTCCTCTGTGTTTCCATTCTAGATGTTACGGATAGGGAGAAAACCACAGAGGTACACAGAGTATCACAGAGGTTATAATCCAAAGAGTCAGCCAGGCCACGATTAAATTATATTCCCCTCTCTGTGTTCCTCTGTGGTTTCCTCTTCCCTTGAGCCTGTAGAACTATCTTAGAATAAATTCTACATTGAGGTCGCGGAGGGCCACGGAGATTGAACTTTGCTTATTTCACCTATCTGAAGAGGAGGAGATAGGTGTAGGTGCAGGAGAAAGAGGTCAATCCCTAAATAGGCTTACATGTTTTTCTCCTAATTCTTCTCTTCATCCTGCCTTATTCCCCCCCCCTCCCCTCAACTCAACAACCCGATCAACCCGAGCCAAGGTCTCTAGACGGTGCGCTATCGTGATTACAGTTCTATCAGCTAAAGCATCCCTTAATACCGACTGAATCGCCGCATCAGTGATCGTATCAACTCCACTTGTTGGCTCATCGAGCAAGACAAAGGGCTGTTTTGACAGAACCACCCGCGCTAAACACACAAGCTGTCTCTGGCCTACTGATAAGTTGCTACCTCCCTCAAGGATCGGCATATTGAGATCAAATGAAAGCCCTGTTGTTATTAACGCCTCACGCACCTGCTCGTCTGTGTGGTGATTTAAACGATCTATATTAGACCGCAGTGTTCCCTCAAAGAGATACGGATCCTGCGGGACAACCGCAAATAGATCACGCGCCTGATTGACAGGCATCTGCAAAATCGACCTGCCACCTACAGTAATATCTCCACCACGAACGTATACCATCCTAAAAAGAGCCTGTACAAAGCTAGTCTTTCCGGAGCCAGTCCTACCAACAAGTCCGACCTTAGAGCCGCTTTTTATCGTCAGGTTTAGGTTATTAAGGATAACAGGAGTGTTCTCACGGTAGCTCATTGAGTAATTTTTAAACTCTAGATCTCCCGGATGCTCATCCAACACAAGATTATTCACGACTTCATCTGCACTATCACGCTTTACACCATCGGCGCTCTCCTCTGATGGAAGATCCACATATTCAAATACACGTCTTGCGTGGCCAATAGTCTCGAACAACATTCCAAGGGACCATGTTAGCCACTTAAAGACCATCGAGATCTTAAACGAAGCCGTGATTATTACCCCACCTACCACAGGTGAAAGCGATCCGGAATGAATTCCTAGGTAGACAGCGAGCAGGATAACCGAACCGTAGACCGCGACACCCAAGTCCGCGATACACTGCCCCCACGCCTCTATACGCCCGCGCAAGAAATGCATCTGCATAAATCCGTGCGCGGCGTCACCTAGCCTTCTCATAAGCGCTGGCAACTGGCCGTAGATCGCGTAACACCTAACACCTTCAATCAGGTCAGTCTCACGGTGAAGCACCTCACCAAAACGCGCCGAGCGTAAAACAATTAGCTTCTGTAAGATCGGTGCTATATTTCGCTGCACGTAAAGGAAGAATAGAAATGTTGGGATCGCTATTAACGCCGCGACTGGACTCGCTAACGCCACAACCCCTGTAATCACCATCAGATCAACAACCGCCGATGATGTATCTCCCAACCTTACCGGTAGCATCATCCTTAAACTATCAGCGTCTTTAACGACCCTATTGATAATCTTTCCCGATGGGTACTCATCAAAAAATGTCGTTCGAGTTGCGTTTAAACCCTTAACCATCTTCTGACTTAAACTCTTGGCAAAAACTTGGCCGCCCGACTCAAAAGAGATCCACTGGATAGCGCGAATGATAAACGCGCATATAACTAAAGCAGCGAGTGTGTATATCGTTAAATTAACGGCAATACCCGCGAAGCTAACAGCCGCTGAGTCTCCTCCGCCCTCAACCAGAGCGCCACACCCCCAGGTCACTAATTGAGGGACTAGAGATCCAGCTAATCCGATAATCAGATTAGGTATCAACATGTAGCGAATAAACGGAACCTCGCGGAGATAGCGCCGAAGCAACGTGAAGTTTCCCTTAATCTCACCAGCGGTTTCTTGAGTAGTAAAGGTATCAGCCACCGTGCTCCTCCACTGCTCTAAGATAGCTAGAGAACCGCGAGTCTGAATCCTTGGCGAGGAGCTTAGGATCTCCATCCTCAACGATCCGTCCACTATCTAAAACCACCACACGATCACACCGCTCCAGTTCAGCCAAACGGTGCGACACCAATAAAAGCCCCTTTGCTTCATTTAAGATCGTTGTAATTAATGCTCGCTCTGTGGTTTGATCTACGGCACTTAACGGATCATCTAGAAACATCACCGGGCGCTTTGAGATAAACGCTCGCGCCAAACTAACTCTCTGCCGCTGACCGCCTGAGAGATTTATCCCCGACTCGCCCACCTCTTCTTCTAAACCTCGAGAGAAGAGCGCTAGATCTGTGGCTAGTTCCGCCATATCGATCGCTTGCGCAACACTCTGCTCTGAAGATGCGCCCGATAGATCTATATTTAAGCGCATCGAGCTGTTTGAAAGAAAAGGCTGTTGCGGTGAATAGGCGACGTGAGAGCGAAACGCGTGATAAACATCAGATCTCCACAATGGCCCAAAGCTACCATCACTAAACTTAATCGAGATCTCACCACCTGATGCAGGTAGCTCACCTAAGAGGATCTCTAGCAAAGTAGTCTTACCACTTCCGACAGATCCAACTATCGCCGTGCGCTTAGTTAGATCAAACTCAACCGAGATCCGATCTAGCGCGACTCTCCCAGCAAAATCGTGTCGAAGATCCCTTACTATCACCGCGACCGGAGTCGCGCATTGATCTACCTCTCTATTACTCGCGCCGTTAGCTGCTGGGTCAAATCCTTGAATCTCATCATCAAGCTCAGGTTGCTCTAAAAGCTCCAGCGTCCGCCCGGCTCCAGCCGAAGCCGAACCAAGGAGCGAGAACGACCACGGGATCCACTGGATGCTGAGCATGACGTGCTCAATTAACCAAAATGAAGAGAAGAGCTCCGCGACCGAGAGATCCACATTACGCGCCTTTGCCACGAATATTAGAGTAACAAGTGGCACGATCGACCAGCTATGCGAGATCGCCCAAACAAATAATCCGATACCGTGTCGCAGCGCCGCGAAGTTTACATACGAGCTAGCACGCTGGTTTATCTCTGATTGAATCGTGTCGCTCCACCCCAAGAACCTAACTAACCGAATGTTTTTTACCCATTCGCCAACCGCTGTGATTAAAGAGTCCTGCCGCTTCTGCACAGCTCTCTGAACAAACTCAATTCCGTACATCCCGAGCGACGCGAGCGGAATTAAAATAAGACCAACACTTAAACTAATCAAACCTATTGGCCCAGATAAGATCCAAATAGCCGGGATCGCCACAAATATAGAGACCAGCGCTGGGGTCCACTGTTGTAGTGCTGCGCTTAAGAAATCCTCGATCGCCTCAACGTCAGAACCAATTAAGGTTTTTAATTGACCCTTGGAGAACTTAATCCGCCCCGCTGGCGAGATACGCGCCAACTTCTGATTGATTACATGATAGAGCGTTATCTGAATACCGCGGTGTATCTGAAGACGCCTGCAGACGTTTCTATACTCTATCGCAATCTGCGCGACCTTTATTGTGAAGTAGAGTGAAACGAGACCTACTCCAACCCACAAGGTCGCCCGCGCCTGAAATATCTCGCGCGCCAAAAGAGTGGCCGAGAGGACTAAAAGGGCGCTAGCTAGGCTCCAGACCAGTACCTCAGCGATCAGATCTGACAGGGAGCGCAGCACCCAGATAAATAAAGAGAGCTTTGAGCGGATCCGCGAGGTATCGATCTCGGCGTTTGCCGCGGCGATATCGAGCTGGCGCTTAACTGCCTTGTGCAGAGCTATCGGCTCAAATTCAGTCGCCGCTAATATTTGCCGCCTGTGCTCCGCGGGTGATCTGAGAAACTTAAATTTATACATCTTATAAGACGCCGTTTCATCCTATCGAAGCACCTTAACCGATACCTTTACCGATAATTAGGCATCATCTTTCTAGGTAATAGGGATCTAACACCAACCTGCTGCAAACGTTGTTTTGCAAATAGTGGTCGTTGATAGTTGCTTAATCGCCCCCTTAACCTGTAAAGAGATGAGCTCCTCTTGCATCGGATACTATATATATAGAGCACGGACAAAGATACACCATGGAAAAGCGGCTAGTCATCGTCGAATCCCCAACTAAGGCCAAAACGATCAGTAAATTCCTGTCTAACGACTTCGAGGTTTTGGCATCGTACGGCCACGTTAGAGACCTGCCGACCAACGCGTCTGAGATCCCCGCTGACTTAAAGAAGCAAAAATGGTCGCGACTTGGAGTAAATGTCGATGATAATTTCAACCCTCTCTACGTCGTTCCGGCTGACAAAGAGAAGCGGGTTAATGAATTAAAGAGAGCCGTAAAGAACGCCTCAGAAGTATATCTCGCAACCGACGAAGATCGCGAAGGAGAGTCGATCAGTTGGCACTTATTATCTCTTTTAAACCCAAAGGTTCCGGTTAAAAGGCTCGTCTTTCACGAGATTACCAAGAAAGCGATTGAGGAGAGCTTACAGCATGCCCGCACAATCGATGAGAACTTAGTTCGCGCTCAAGAGACGCGCCGAATTATTGATCGCTTATACGGATACTCTGTCAGCCCGCTACTGTGGAAGAAGATGGTCCCCCGTCTAAGCGCGGGTCGCGTTCAGAGCGTGGCTATTAGGCTACTAGTTCAGCGAGAGCGCGAGAGAGCTAAGTTTAGATCCGCTGATTTCTGGGATCTAAAAGCTACATTTGTATCACCTGAAAACCCAAATATCCCATTTGACGCGACCCTTACTCATGTAGGTGATAAACGCGTAGCGGATGGAAAGGACTTCGACTCAAATACCGGCAAGTTGCATGGCAAGAGCGACGTAGTCCTCTTAGATGAGGCCGCGGCGACTAAACTCTCTGAGAGCTTAGCGAAGACTCAAGCTAGAGTATCAGAGGTTGAGAGCAAGCCATTTACTCAGAAGCCTTACGCGCCATTTACAACGAGTACGTTACAACAGGAGGCTAACCGCAAATTAGGCTTCGGGGCGAAACGCACGATGGCCGTCGCGCAGACTCTTTACGAGAACGGTTTCATCACCTACATGCGTACTGACTCAACGACATTGTCAGAAGAGGCTTTAAGCGCGGCGCGCAGCCTAATCTCGCGTGAATTTGGGCCTGATTACCTCTCTGAGCAACCTCGAATCTACAAAACTAAGGTAAAGAACGCTCAAGAGGCGCACGAAGCGATCAGACCAGCGGGGGTTGAGTTCACACACCCAAGCGTTGTTAAGGATCGTCTGGGGCTTGAGGCGGTTCGTTTGTATGAGCTGATCTGGAAACGCACTCTGGCATCTCAGATGAGAGATGCTGAGGGCACAAGGGTCGCTGTTTCTGTCGCCGTTGATAACGCCACATTTAAGGCTAGCGGAAAGACGATCTCGTTTCCTGGATTCTTAAGAGCATACGTTGAGGGCTCAGACGATCCAGAGGGCGATCTCGCCGATCAGGATCGCAACTTACCACCACTAAAAGTTGGTGATGGTGTTAACTCAGATAAGTACGATGTAGTTAAGCACTCAACTCAACCTCCGGCGCGCTTTACTGAAGGTAGCTTGATTAAGGAGCTTGAGCGCTTAGGTATCGGACGCCCGAGTACCTGGGCAACTATCGTAGATGTAGTTCTCTCGCGTGATTACGCCTTTAAAAAAGGCCCAGCGCTTGTGCCAAGCTACCTAGCGATAGGTGTGACGGGGCTACTAGAGGGTTACTTCTCGCATTTAGTGGATTACGAGTTCACCGCTAGACTAGAGGACGATCTAGATTCGATCTCTCGTGGTGAGTTAGACAACTTAGAGAAGCTGCGCTCTTTCTACTTCGGAGAGCAACAAGCCCTTAAAGGTTTAAAAGATCTCGTTTCCGAGGGAGATCAAACGATCGACCCAAGAGAGGTCTGCGGAATACGACTTGGAGAGGATTCTAAAGGACGCAAGGTCGAAGTCCGCATCGGGCGCTATGGTCCGTTTCTCTCAAATGGAGAGGATCGGGTTGGAGTCCCTGACTCACTCCCCTTTGATGAATTAACACCCGAGGTAGCGGAGAAGCTACTTGTGGCTGGAGCGAAGAAGGCCGAGGCGCTCGGTATAGATCCGGTTTCAAACCTTCCCGTTTACTTTAAAAGTGGACGTTTCGGGCCGTATTTTCAACTAGGTGATATGGGCGAGGGTGGTACAAAGCCTAAGATGGCCTCAATCCTCCCTGGTATGAACACCGAATCCGTAACTCTAGAGTTAGCGCTGCGGATCTTGGAGCTACCAAAGGTCATCGGAGTTAACCCTGAAAACAACACAGAAGTACTGGTGGCGAATGGAAAGTTCGGTCCGTATGTAAAGTGCGGAACTGATAGCCGCTCGATCCCAGCAGACGAGTCACCATTAACTATCTCTCTTGAGCGCGCACTTGAGCTACTCAAGCAACCACGAGTAGCCGCTCGCACAACGAGTCAGCCAAAGACCATTAAGGAGCTAGGCAAAAACCCTGAGAGTGGCGAGACGATCCAGATTAAGAACGGAAGATACGGACTCTACGTCACAGATGGAACTATTAACGCCACTCTGCAACAAGGTGTTGATCCTGAGGCGATAACCCTCGATGAGGCGATCTCTTTAATTAAAGCGAGAGCCGAGAGAGGCCCAAGCAAGAAGAAGCGTGGCAAGCGAGCCCCAAAAACAGCCGCTGATGGAGCGGGAGAGGAGAGCGCTAAAAAGCCTAAAAAAACCTACGCTAAATCTACAGATAAGAAGAAAACTAAGAGCCCAAGAAAGAAAGCCGTCGGAGACTAATGGCAACGATCTTCTTAGTATCGGTACTGTTTTTTATACTAGGCGCCATTATCGGCAGCTTCTTAAGCGTCTGCGTTTATCGAATCCCGATGGGCAAATACGAGCCCACTCGTGAGGGGATCAAAGAGCTAGATCACCCCGTGTCGATAATATCCCCGGCGCGATCATTCTGCCCCAACTGCGAGCAGCAGATCGCCTGGTACAATAATATCCCGATCGTTTCATGGCTGACTCTGCGTGGCCGCTGCGCTTCGTGCGACGCTTCGATTCCATTTAGATACCTTCTAATTGAATTGCTCACGGCATTTC
Organism: Bdellovibrionota bacterium; assembly: GCA_044356215.1. GTDB lineage: Bacteria > Bdellovibrionota_C > UBA2361 > UBA2361 > OMII01 > OMII01. The sequence goes on from JBIKWQ010000015.1 coordinate 8,962, forward strand.
TCTCGGTTTGTTGCTATCTCCGTTTCGGGTTTGGCTTAACAGCCTTTGTGGCTCTTATCGTTGTATCAGCGCTTGTCGTAATTACATTTATCGATATCGACTATATGATCATCCCGGATCTGATCACCTATCCGGGGATCGCTTTGGGACTCCTACTGGGTGCTTTATCGTCGCTCCTTAACGGCTCAGGAATCCTTCCGCTACAGCTACCATTCGCGCAGAATTTCACCGATTCATTCGCCGGGGTCACGGTAGGCGCTGGAATACTCTACTTAGTGTGGTGGTTGTACCTAGTAATCAGACGGCGCGAGGGCTTGGGTCTGGGCGATATCAAGTTACTTGGGATGCTGGGAGCTATCTTTGGATATGAGTGCGCCCTGGCTACTATCTTTGTTGGTTCGGTGCTCGGTTCTGTTTTTGGTCTCCTTCTGATTCTGGCTGGGAAGCACAGGTACTCTATGCACCTTTCGTTTGGACCTTACCTAGTCGTAGCCTTTATTTTATTTCTCTTTAACTTCCTAAACCTGATTAACTATCTTCGAGGTGTCACCAGCGGCACGATCTGGAGGGCGTTTTAAGTGAGTAGCTCTGAGAGCGTTAACGAATCACCACTTGATTTAAGCGTACTGGTGATCGATGACGATCTTGAGGTGAATCGCTCTCTTGAGGGTGTGCTGCAAACCTTAGGCTACTCAACGACTACTGCCCTATCAGGAGAGGAGGGCTTGGCGCTCTTAAACTCACGGGTATTCGATCTCGTTCTGTGCGATCTAAAACTTCCTGGCGCATCAGGTCTAGATGTTTTATCTGAACACGCCCGCAAGGTTCCTGTTATTCTGATGACCGCCTTCAGTAATGAGGAGATCGCCTCACACGCGGCGGCGTGTGGCGCGTTTGATTACATCAGAAAACCTATCTTCGCTGATGACCTCCTCTTCACCTTGCGCCGTTTTGAGGAGCATGAACGATTAAAGCGTGAGAATCGAAGCTTAAAAGCGTCACTATCTGAGCGTTACTCGTTTAATAACATAATCGCTAAAAGCGCCGCCTTTGGCGCTGTTTTTGAAGTAATTAAGCGACTCTCACCTTTTAATACAACCGTGCTTATTACCGGAGAGTCGGGAACCGGCAAGGAGCTTATAGCCCGCGCGATCCACGAGAATTCTCCGCGGCGCGGCAAGCCTTTTATCGCTATTAACTGCGGAGCCATTCCAGAGGCGCTGATGGAATCAGAGCTATTTGGTCACAAGAAAGGCGCGTTTACTGACGCGACACGCGATAAGAAGGGACTCTTTGAGGAAGCTACCGGGGGAACACTATTCTTAGATGAGGTTGGAGATCTCCCGCTACATCTTCAGGTAAAACTTTTGCGCGCCCTGCAAGAACAGAAGATCCGTAGGGTCGGAGACGAGGCTGATATATCGATCGACGCACGAATCGTATCGGCGACTCTGCGCAATCTAGACGAGGAGGCGCGCGCCGGCAGATTTAGAGAGGATCTCCTTTATCGATTAAATGTAATCTCAGTTCACCTCCCTCCGCTACGCGAGAGGCCTGAGGATATTACGGTTCTCATTGAGCACTTCCTAAAGAAGCACTCCAAACGTTTAAGCATCCCAGAGAAGCGAGTCCCTCAGGATGTGCTTAAGGCATTAATCGAGTACCGATGGCCAGGAAACGCTCGAGAACTCGAGAACTGTCTTGAGCGAGCGCTAGTTCTCTCATCGGGCGATGAGATTGAGGCGCAATCTCTTCCGCCTCATATTATTCAAGTACTGACCAGAGCCGGAGAATCGATCAATCAGGGCGTAAATAGATCATCGACCAGCCTCTCGATAAAAGAGCGGACAACGGTGCTGGAGATCGATCTAATAAAGCGCGCTCTAGAGGAGACAAAAGGCAACCGAACTCATGCGGCTAAGATCCTTGAGATTAGCCACCGGACTCTGCTTTATAAATTAAAGGAGTATGGGTTGGAGTGAGGGGGTGCGGCTGGATATCCCACATGGGTCAATCCCTAAATAGGCTTTACATTTAGCAACCGTGCACGGTAAACGTCTCTCGTGCTCGTGCACAAAAACGTGAGACGTTCACGTGGGAGAGCAGATCTAGGGACCGATCCACGACAAACGATGACTATACTCAACATAAGCAGCCCCCTCCCAACTTCCCCTACCCCTACCAAATCCCGCGTCTTTATAAGCAGATAGCCAGACTAGCGCACGAGCCCAAGAAAAGCTGTTGATAACCTGTGGATAACTCCCCGTTAAAACCCCTATCTCCTAGCAAAAAAATATAAAAAATCTGCCCTTCCTGGCGAAGCAAATTTAGATCTTAAGTATCTTAATATATTAAGAATTAGTAGCGCCTCCTCAATTTGAACTTTAGCCGCCCATACCCTAAAATATAAGTATGCTCACGCGATCGACGGTTGAAAAATTAATCCCGATCCTTAAGCACGATACAAAGCGTGCTCTGAAGATGTGCGTGCCAGGTTTCCCTAAACCGTACTACTGCTCCTTTTTACTTAAAGATATCCATTGGTTTAACACCTGGGCCAGCAGCGGATCTGAGTGTCGCTCGCAGCAAGATCGCACCCGCCACATCTACTGCGACCTCCGCGTAGGTTCTTATAACTACGACCAGGTTTCTGAAGGGGGGCTTCATGAGTTAGATGAGGAGCTTGAGTCCTCCTCTTACAGCTCAGTGCCTATTGATGATAAGGACTACGATGGCTTAAGGATCACGGTCTGGAAGCTACTTGAGAGCAAATTTAGGGAAGCGCTCACGGATTTTAACCAAAAAGAGGCGGCGCGACTCGCTACTCGCAATTCGAACAACAGCCTGCGCTCATTTACCCGCGCCAAGCGCACCTCATTCCGTCACCACTCAAGGATGGACCAGGTGGATTACGAGGCGTGGAGTAAATTCTGCAAAAGGGCATCCCTCTGGCTCTCACAACTCCCCCGACTATCAGGTAGCTGGGTTGAGTTCGATGTTTCACAGGAGACCAGGATCTTCGTAAATACAGAGGGGTCTCTCACTGTGCAGAACTCGCAGGTGTTTTGCCTAAGCGCTAATCTGCACCGACTCACCAAAGAGGGTTCACGGCTCGAGCAGGAGGTAGTTCTTAATTGCGGCTCGCTTAGCGAGCTCCCCGACATGAGCGAGTTTAAGCGGCTAATCCTGCAGAAATACGAGCAGCTCCAACGTGTCGCCCAAGCCAAGAAGATCCACGCTTTCTCTGGCCCAGTGTTGCTGTATCCAGGCCCCGCCGGATTGTTATTTCATGAAGCGGTCGGCCACCGACTTGAGGGGAGCCGGCTTCTCTCATCAGGTGAGGGACAAACATTTAAAGAGCAGGAGGGAAAACAGATCTTCTCTCTGCCGATTACGGTACGCGACAATCCGCAGCTTCGCGAGTTTAACGGCAAGCGCTGCATCGGCTCATACACCTACGACGACGAGGGTGTAAAGGCTCAGGACGCGGTGCTCATTGAAGATGGTGTACTAAAAGGTTTCCTCTCCACACGAGCAGCTTTAAAAAGTGGTCGCCACACATCAAATGGACACGCGCGCACAAAGCAGCACCAGCGGCCAATAAGTCGCATGGCTGTGACGATTATTGAAGGTAAAAACGGCGAGCCGCTTGATCGTTTAAAAACCAAATTGATTCAGGAGATCAAACGACAGAAGAAACCGTTTGGCATGATCGTCTACGAGACAAACGGCGGAGAGACCGACACCACTAACTACGACTTCCAGGCGTTCTCCGGTGACATCGCCTACGCGACCCTAGTGTATCCAAACGGCAAAGAGGTGTGCGTACGTGGCGTGAACTTTGTCGGCACACCGCTACAGAGCCTAGGCAACATAGTCGCTGTTGGTGACTCGCCGGAGCTTGATAACGGATTCTGCGGAGCTGAGTCTGGGCTGCTTCCGATCTCAACGATAGCTCCGGCTGTCCTGGTACGTAACCTCGAGCTACAAGGCAAAGACGAGGAGCTTGTAACGCCAACTATCTTAAAGCGCCCGCAGAGCTTAAAGAGAAAGAAGAAGCAGCGGAGGCAAAAGCGCTCTGGGAGGTAGTTTATTCCCGATCGGGAACAAATCATCGCCGCTGCCAAATTAAGCCGAAATACATTCCCGCTCGGGAAGATAATCTTTAACGATAGTACCTACTAGTCCAAATAAAAGCCTTTGCATATTGCATTTACCATGATAAAATTACCGTACGGGAACAATTACCAAAAGAGCATATGTCACTAACAACTTACGAGCTAGGAGAAACGATAAGATTAACCCGCAAGAAGCTGGGGATCACGCAGAGGGAGCTTGCACTGACATCAGGAACTGGGCTGCGGTTTATTATCGACCTTGAGGGTGGCAAAGCAACCTGCCAACTTGCGAAGGCGCTGACCGTGATTGAGACCCTGGGAATTAAACTTGAGCTGAGGCTACCAAAGTAGTCTCGATTATCACGAGGATAAGTGGCAAGACGTACATTAAATGTTTACCTTCGCGATCACATCGTCGGGCAGCTTATACAGGACGAGCATGGGCAGATATTGTTTATCTACTCACACTATTGGCTTCACCATCCTGAGACGACCCACCTATCGCACTCTCTACCACTAAGAGAAGAGCCGTTCTCACGAAACGAGTGTCGGGGATTTTTCGCCGGAGTTCTTCCAGAGGAAGAGAAGCGCGAGATAATAGCCAAGAATCTCGGGATCAGCGCGCGGAACGACTTCGCGATGCTTGAGCAACTCGGTGGCGAATGCGCGGGGGCTGTAACACTGATTCGCCCCGGTGTCGATCTCCCCTCTAGCGCGGCCGGTAGTTATCAAGAACTCTCTTCGAGTGAGCTCTTAGAGATATTAAGAGCCTTGCCTAAGCGTCCACTTTTGGCCGGTGATACTGGCATCCGCCTATCGCTCGCTGGCGCTCAAGATAAGATTGCTGTTCGAGTTAATGGAGATAGGATATCGATCCCTAAAAATGGCGCCGCTAGTACGCACATTATAAAGCCTGCTATCACGAGGTTTCCTGGATTAGTTGAGAACGAGGCATTCTGCATGAAATTAGCCGCGGCCGTGGGACTTTCGGTGGCGGAGGTCTCAGTCGGAGAGATAGAAGATATAAAGTTTCTCTTGGTCAGGCGCTTTGACCGTACAATCAATGAAAACGGAGTGATTGCAAGGATCCACCAAGAAGATATCTGTCAAGCGCTGGGTTACCCTCCCGAGCATAAATATCAATCAGAGGGAGGTCCCGGCCTAAAGGAGTGCTTTAAGCTTATTCGGGCGACATCAAACAATCCAGCCGCGGATCTTAAAGCTCTATTAGAGGCTCTTATCTTTAATCTAATAATCGGAAATAACGACGCCCACGCTAAAAACTTCTCTATTATTCACCACCAAAACAACACAACGCGATTGGCGCCTCTTTATGATCTTATTTGCACCGCCGCGTATCCGGAACTTACCTCCAAGATGGCGATGAAGATAGGTAAGGCCGCGATATTTGATCAGATCTATCCGCGAGAGATAGACCGCCTAGCCGATGAATGTGGGTTAAACAGAACCCTGACTAGAGAGAGATTAACTAACCTGGCACACGCGATCGAGCTAGCGACAAAAACTCTCCGGAGCAACCTAAATTACGGCGCTGACATAGCGGATCTGATAGTCTCTAGATGCGAAGCAGTTATAGAGCGATTTCAATAACAAGCCCACCGTGCTACCTTTTTAATCCTATGAGCGAAAGAGACACATCTAAAATTATCTGCGACACGAGCGCTGTTACGGCGCGTGATGTTATACTTACCGGAGATAGACCAACTGGCCCCCTACATCTTGGGCACTATATCGGCTCGCTTCGGGCCCGCGTTCAGTTACAAGACGTCTGCTCTCTGTTCGTTTTAATCGCTGATATGCAAGCCTTAACCGACAACGCCGGGAATCCACAGAAGGTTAGCGACAATGTACTTGAGGTGATGCTTGATTATCTCTCGGTGGGGATCTCACCAGAACGCGCGACGATCTATCTGCAATCAGCCATCCCCGAGACCTCTGAGCTGACGATGTATTTCTTGAACTTAGTAAACGTTGGAAGGCTTTCGCGTAATCCAACAGTTAAAAATGAGATCCAGCAGCGAGGCTTTGGAGATGAGGTTCCGGCGGGATTCTGGACCTATCCGGTAAATCAGGCTGCTGATATCGCGCAGTTTAAAGCGACGATAGTTCCAGTTGGCCCAGATCAGATCCCGATCCTTGAGTTAGGTAACGATATAATCCGTAACTTTAACCGCACGTATAAGTGCCAGGTCTTTAAAGAGTGTAAGGCATTAACTCCAAGCTCAGGGCTCCTTCCTGGAACCGATGGCAGTAGCAAGATGAGCAAGTCTGCTGGCAACGCGCTTTATCTCTCCGATCCGCCAAATGTAGTGGCGAAGAAAGTTAAATCTATGTACACCGACCCTCAACACCTTAAGGTTGAGGACCCCGGTCACATTGAGGGCAACGTTGTCTTCTCTTATCTAGACGCGTTTGACCCTGACACCGCTGAAGTGGCCAGGCTAAAAGAGCACTATCAACGCGGCGGACTAGCTGACGGGGTAGTAAAGGCTAGATTAATCGATGTATTAGAGAGCTTTTTAAAGCCGATACGTGAGCGCCGGGCCGAGTACGCCAGTGATAAAGCGCAGGTTATGAAGATACTTAAAGCCGGAACAGAGCGCGCGCGTGCTGTCGCTAGCGCCACCCTAAAGGAGGCCCGGGCGGCTATTGGGGTGGTTGAGTTGGGGTGAGTTGAATTAGGTGTATGCCTGAGGGGTGGATTTGATTAGGTTTGGGGGGATGGTTAAAATACGGGCTGTTGGTAAACTTTTAGTATTTAGGTGATTGAATGGCAGGTGGGCTTGAAACGAGAAATAGATCTCCTCTGCAAGACAAAACAGTAGAAGAGACCTTGGGTTTTCTCGAACAGCATCACTATGCTGCGTTTAGTTTTGCGACCGGCCTGGATGTCGCCAAGAGGGCAGTGACTGCGACCATATTAAATGGCGACGATTCCGCGCAAATAATAGACCGAGCCAAGAGGAATGAAAAATATACGAGCGGTCTTAATGAATTGATTTTAGGAAGCCGCATAACCGCGGTAGAGGTATACAACGCAATAGCTCTGATCAGGGACGTAATAGGCGCCGAAACTGAAAATCCCCACATAACTTTTGTTGATCGACTTCTACTCCTACAGATCGGAAGATGCCCCGAGGCCACCATAAAAGAGCTTGATAAATTGACCAGCGAGGAGCCTCGCTTCTGGTCCGCTCTTCTTGCTCATACCCTAGCAGGAAATATTCATAAGAGTAATTTAGGTAACGTTGACGAAATTTTATCTAAAAACAGTCCTAGTATTCCCCAACTAGACAATAAAATCGAAAAACTTAAGCAGGTAAAGGGTCTGCGAGACTTGCTTCCACGATTCTTAAGCAAATCACCCGCAGCGACAGTTGTTAAAGAGCTGATTGATTACTCTAGATCAAATAATTCAGTCAGCGAGGTAGACCCATTAGGTGGCAGACTGGCCGAGCAATACGACTCTCTAGATCGGAATTCGCCAAAAAAAGACCCCTTGCTGAATCTGCGAATTGAGATCGGGAGGAAGATAGACGATATTCAAAAAGGACATGAAAAAAACCTCCCCCAACTCTCCACAGAACTCAAAAGACTAATACTGAGCCCGAGACTCTCACCCCTTGAAAGATTTCTAACAGCCGAACTATTAGTAGAAACAGATAGGCGCACAGATACCCCTAGCAATCCTGAATCCGCAAAGTACATCAGGTTCGCAAAGCATATTGAGCAGCTTAAGATTGAGAACTGCCCAACAGAGGCATTCGAGGATCTCCAAGAATTAACCAAAGAGCCGCAGTTCTGGTACGCGCTTTTAGCCAACTCTCTAAACACTAAGATGCGGCACCCAAGTAATCTTCAATTTATTGATCGCTTGCTAACCAGTAACAAGCAATTGCATCAAGAAGACCCTCAGGCCAAGGCTCTATTGGCTAAACTTAGCCAATCGTCAGGTGCACTTAATTTTTTTCCAATGCTCCTCGAAGCTACAACTCCAGCAGACCTAGATCATGGCTCGGATGGTTTATCGTTAGGGCCCACGGATCTCTAGCCCACAGCCCCCCATTGCCAGAATTCCGTTAAACTCACATTAGCCAGCCATTAGAGTATTGTTAGCTCGTCCTAATATGCGAATATCCAGGCTCGTTGCGGTCCTGGATTAACAGTCGCTTTTAGCCATGAAAACACTCTCAACTACAAAATATCTCCTCTGCCTAATAGCGGCTCTAACTTTAACTACTAGCTCTGCCCTCGCTCAGAGCGCCAAGACAGGAGCTCAAGTTACGGCAAAAACAGCATCTCTAGATGACCAGCTAGAGGATCTCGGTCGGGTATACAAAAACGATGAGAACAAGGTGCTCCAGGAGCTCTGGCTCTTAGGGCGCTTTCACGGCCAGTACCACTGGACTGAGGCCTCGACCGGCAGCGACACTGGATATGAGACCCGCCGCTTCCGCCTCGGAGGTCAGGCAAAGATGTTTAAGAAAGCCACCCTCCACGCCCAGATGGTAAGTGGTAGTGATATCGATCCCTTCTATAACGGGTTTACTGAGCTGTGGGCGCAGTGGGCCTTCTCACCAGAGCTCGCCCTAACGATCGGACAGCAGAAGCACCGTTTCACTCACGACCGAAACGTATCGAGTCGGTACATCAATTATCTTGAGAGAAGCATGCTTACTAATATGTTTGGCGTTGACTACACACCCGCTATTACTCTTCAAGGAAGGATTAAGGGGCTCACCTACTATACTGGATTTTTCACCAATGCCACTGGACAGAATATGGGTAAGGCTTTTACCGATTTTAACTCCGGGTACTCATACTTAGCCGCGGCCTATTATGACTTAGGAAACGTTTTAGGCGCCGATAACCTGACCCTTCACTCAACTTATGTTCATAGCGATGCTAACGAAAACGCCACTAATTTTAACACATACGACAATGGAATTTCTGCCGCCGCGATAGTCACTAAGGGCCACTTCGCCTTAGTAAATGAATTAACTACTGGACTTGGAAGCGATCGCGGTAACGCGTACGGAATGAACCTTCAACCAAGTTATTTCATCACTCGCGAGTGGCAGCTCGCTTTAAGATATCAACTGGCGGCATCAAACGAGTCTGACGGCTTAAACGCGCAGAGGCGTTACGAGAGCCCGGCCGGATTAGGAAGGGGAGATCTCTATCAAGCCGGATACTTTGGTGTTAACTACCACATAGCCAGGCACAGGCTAAAGCTCATGACCGGAATTGAGTACGCCAATATGAGCGGAGAGCACGCATGGACCGCTAGCACTATGCTGCGTTTCTACTTTGGACCGCACTCAGGCAGAGCTTTTCCGATGAATCAGATCTTGCCGTTGGATTATGATTAGCCGCATCGTCATTTCAGATATTTACCTTGTGCTACTTTCCCCGCAAACCCTTCCATAACTAGTAAGTATGCGAAACACCGCGGTTAATACAAGGCAACAAGGCACGGCCGATCCGACTCGGGATGGCCGTCTGGATGCCGGCACTTACGCTTCTCCGGAAGTGCTAAAAATCCTGGTTGAACGCGACAACGCTTCCGGCCCGCTTATTGAACTAGATCCTTGTGGCTTTGTAGAGCAGCTTCTTTGCGGCAAAAACAATAAGTTTCCGATCGGTATTACACTAACCCAGCTTTCAAGGGAGATCTTCAAGCACATAGACTCGAAAGGGTTACCCAATAATCCCGAGTCCAGAGAGGCTTTAAAAGAGATCTTCTCCCCCACTCTTTTGCGACACGCTATCTGGCGCGCGCTAGGAGACTCATGGACGCACGCACTTCCGCATGAGCTAGTGGCACTATGCTTTGTTTTTAACCCAAAGGAGACGCTACGAGAGATTAACTTTCTCAAGTTTCAACCTTATAAATCGGAGTGCAACGGGGCCGTTTGGTCTCGGGCCGCGAAGGGACTAATTCAGGGATGCCTGATTAAACCAACTCTCTGGGCGACCCTTGAGCCACGGCAAAAATCTCTTATTAAAGGCCCTGATATTATCGCGAACTATCTAAGAGATGCTCCCCTTGGTGAGCTAATCGAATTACCAGCGTCGTGTGTGAGAGCGGCGCTAAAGCTTAGAAAGCCACCATCTGAATTCGAACTAACAGATCAATCTATCTCCGTATGCAATCACTTGTATGAATCGAAATCTATACTAAGGACCCCAGGCCTTCTGCCGGTCCTTAGCTACCTGCGCGATATTGAGAAACCGCTGCCACTCAGACTGGTGGACAACGTAATAGACGCCATCCGAGGTGCCACTGCCGGAACTAATAGGAGCTTGGACACATCTAACTGGGAGCTGTGCGAGAAAAATGGCGAGCCAAGGAGGGAGAGAGACCAGGCTGTTTATATCCGCCAGCACCTGATCGATAACTTGATGAAATGGGAGGAGTTCTCTAGCCGCTTTTATCACTGCGACTCGAATAATTTCTTTGCGAATAAGGACCGGCTAGTCGCTGAGGCTAACTCAGAAGTAGAGAAGGTCCTGATGGCTTCCGGTAAGTTTACTCAAGCGGAGATCTACTCGGTTCTCGAATACCTGGGAAGCTTCGAAAAAGATTATGATCTGGAGCCGATAAAGGAGCTTGCTGAGTGTGTCCTAAATAAAAAACCGTATCAGGTCAGGTCAGCTATCTTGCCCTTAACGGAGATTGCGATTCTCTTCGCCGCCGGAAAAATTGAGCCTCAGTACCTAGTCACAGAGACCCTTCGCGGTAGGGGTGATGATTTCATGAATGTGCGTTGCAAGGAAACTCTACTGGGCGTCTTATTTAGAAACACCCAGCCATCAGAGGTATTCGATGAGCTTAAAGGTTCATTCGTCGGATCAATTGAGTTTTCAATCCCATGTCTAGCGAAGTGGGAGCACCTACCCGAGAGGCCTGATCAACTTCTGTATAGAACCATCCTCGCGTTCGGAACCACGCTTTTTAGTGAATATGACGAGATAGCGAAAGTTCTAAGCGTCTGGCAACCAGCCCTAAAAGATGGGTTGTCTAAAGAGACAATCCCCGGGCTAACAAAGTATTTTTCACACAACGAGCTGTGTCGCGGCTTGTTTTACGCCCTAACCAAGATTAGCAACACAGACGAGCGCTTTGTAAATTTGAGAGAAGATCTTCTTGAGAGACTCACAACTCGGGCCATCGATGAAGGATTCACCCGCGGTCGTCCTCTCGAAGAAACGATGAAACTGTTATACAGAAACTCCCCAAAAAAGGCATTGGAGCCGGCCGATCAGGAATCCGGTAAATTCTCGTATATCTGCTCACTCAAGCTTTCCTCGGAGGAACTCGCATCATTCCCTGCCAACTACAAAGAGCTCGCTGAAAAAATAAATTACAGCTTGGGACGTCACCTCTCTAGTCTTAATCTTGAGAACGCCCCATTTGTCTACTGCGACGACTCGTTATTTCAGGATTGGACCGCTCATGAAAAGAACGTTTTTCAGGGCGTTGCTTCTACTGACCACAACCTAAATCGCGAGCAGGGTGCTATACAAAAGCTTATCCAAGCGGTCAAAATTATCTCTGATGCCAATAAAAACGGGGCCACCTTAGAGAATGTAAGGAGACGTTTAGCTAAGCGGGACCTGATCAAGTACTCTAAACACGAAATCAACCCAGCGGACGCGACAGCTTTCTACCTGACTAAATTTGGAATAAAGCCTCCGATTGAATTCGCGCCAATGAAACTGTTATCAGACGCCCTAGCCAAGAAAGATATGGGCTGGCGGTCGCGAAAACCGGATCTATGCTCAGCTCCTAAGAGACACTTTTTAGAGGAAGAGCCGAAGCCAGAATATGTAGTAGCCAGACCCGCCGGAACCCTTCAAAATCTCCTCAAAAGATACTCACATGAGCTTCAAAAGGAGCTACCACTCCCCCATCGGCTAACCGTCTCAAAAGTTTTTTTTGGCCACTCAAGTGAGCGATGGGCGTTAACGGGACCCCTTTTCGAAAATAAATGGCGGATCGCGGGGGCGCTTATTGCAGTGTCAGCAGCCTGGTACGCCTCACGTCGAATTTGGCCAGACAACACTTCGCCGGGTGACATAGGCTCAGATCCGAGTTCCCCTGATGGCCTAACACCGAACGGACGAGTTCCTTCAGATGGAATACTGCTCGCTAAGACAAACTCTCCATTACCATCTAGGGAGCAAAGCTATTTAGTGCGAAGACTTATTGGTGCCGATTCAGCTGGCCCCTCACAACCGCCATTAAATTATCCGGGCTCTGATGAGCTGTATAAGATAATCGCCGATTCCGGAAAGGGGCGGCCTTATCGTAACATTGATATGTTGATCAACGAAGTTAGAAAGGGCTCTCTGATAGCCGCTCCTCTAGGGGCTCAAATAATTGATCCATCTGGAACTATCATCGAGAATGGAGATGGGCGCTTTAGCGCTTTGAAGGACGCAAATGAGCTACCCGTAAGACTTTCAATACCCGACGGAATCCCTGAACTACTAGATGCGGAAGCAATGGTTATAAGGAATAGGCTTGGCCAGCGACACCTCCCTCTATCAAAACCCCGCTTACCGTTTAGCGCTGTAAAAGAGCTTAGCCCACAGCTTGCCGAATATATCGAAACGGCTCGTAAGATGACGGCGGCGGAGGCCGCTGGGTACCTCAGAACAAAGGTAAGCGAGATCATAAAGTACGAGGAATCACCCGAGTACAACACATTTTCCGGCTCATTCCACGACTACCTAGCGCTGATCTTTAAAAACGGCCGGGGCATCTGCGGACAATTCGCCTGTATCTACGATGAGGCTCTCAAGCACGCCGGCATACCAAGCGCCATCGTCTCGGCACTCGTACCTGAAAAAGATGGTGTTTCATACACAACGAGTGGGGGTCACGCGACTAATCTGGTTTTTCTCCTTTCGCGGGAGGGCAGGATAGTTCCGGTTATTATGGACGCGACCGGCGCTGCTGCAGATGTCAATTCGCCGGTCCGTGAACAGCGTGACGGAATATCGTTAAAGGACTTAAAGCTACCAGCTACAGTCGCTGTAGCGACCGGACTAACAGGACTTTTCGTGGCCTTTTTAAAGAGGCGTGCGCAGGTAAGGGAGACAAAGATACTAGAGCGTCTGCAGCCGGATTCGGTTATTCATGAAGAGCCTGAGCCGGCTAAGCTCGAAGACGATCAGCCGGCTAATGAACCAAACGAGCCAACCACGACGGTTCAATCTAGAGGAGCGCTAGCGCGGGTTACTAAAGCGGAGGTGCTAGATAAATGGGAAATGAGCTTGAATTCAAATGAAAATGAGCGACGATATACGAATCAGCCAGCAGGCAAGTCATCTTTTGACTCAGATGAATTCGGAGGCAATTTCGAGTTTATGCTCAAAAATCAAAGTGAAGCTATAATAAACCGTGCTCGTGCGGTGGGGCTGTTGTGTGAAGTATTAAAGAAAGGGGGAATAGAACCAGATCGCGAGCTAGTCACAATACTCGATCTCTGGATACAAGCTATGAACGATCCAGAGTATCGGACCAAATGGATTGAGCATATCAATGAGTTTAAAAAGCCCGAGGGTAGGGCTCTTAAGATTTTTGCCAGTCACGTATTTCCGGAGCTCGGTGATTCTTTTGGAAGTGGATCGATGTTATCGCGATTTTTCACCACAAAGGCCCCAATCACCGAGGATCTCCTCTGCAGATCCCTGGTGCCGCTTGGCAAATGAGACTACTATCCCCTTATCGCCTTAAATGAACGATCCTCTTCTTAAAAAATTATTAGATAACTCTCACCTCCCAACTACGGGCGCTGATGAGCAGCTACTTTACTACACCCTTCAAGCATTTTCGCGTATACCTTACGAAAATATCTCTAAGATCGATTCTTTTAATGAGCTAGGAATTAGATCGGCGAAGCACACCCCCGAGGAGCTGATCTCTAATTACATATCTAAAGGCACAGGGGGCACGTGCTTCCCGCTGACTCTAACTTTAGCACGTTTTTTAAACTCGCTTGGATACGAGGCGCATCCGATCTTAGCCGATAGACGCTATGGATCAGATACCCACTGCGCGGTTATTTTTCGCCAAAATGAATCACCCTGGCGAATAGTAGATCCTGGTTATCTGATCAATTCACCATGCGCCCTCCCCTCTGAGAACTTTAGCGTTCGCTATCAGCTAGGATTTACCACGATAGAGCTACGCCACACCGGTAGAGATAAGAGAGTAGATCTCTTTACTAGTATCGGTTCCGCGGCCGAATCGCCGCGCTATAGATTGACCTACAAGATTGAGCCGATTGAAGAGACGCTCTTTGATTCAGCGTGGGATCGCTCTTTTGCATTTGAGATGATGGAGTACCCGGTTATCTCTCTAGCTCGCGGTGGGGCGCATATCTATATTCAAAAAGACACTATAACAGTAAGAGATGGAGAGATAAAAAAGCGTCAAACTTTCTCGATAGAAGAGCTAGTTCTTGAAAGCGCTAAGCTTACTGGGATAGATCGGGAGTTGCTGGGGAGGGTTGTTGGGCGGCGGGGTGAGCCATAAATCGGGGGGCATGTTTTCCCTTCTTTCTCCCCCTAATCCTTCTTATCCTCTTGCTACAAAATATAATCTACATCGAGGTCACGGAGAGCCGCGAAGATTTTACTTTGCTCATTTCGTCAACATTCATCGCTCTGTGGCCCTCCGTGATCTCGATGTAGACTCTAGGAAGAAGAGGAGATAGCTGTTCACAGGGAGCTTCTCCGCTCCCCGTCACTTCATGTAAAATCTTCTCTTGCCGCCATAGACAGAGCGTCGCAGTGTTTTTGGTAAGCTGCTGAGACGATTAGTAAAATTTTTTACCACAGAGGACGCAGAGGACACAGAGAAAACCCCATAATTGCCCATAAAATGGCCGTTCTCTGTGTCCTCTGCGTCCTCTGTGGTGATAAAGAACTGCGACGCTCTACTTGCCCCCATAGACACCCGCTCCCCACTTAGTAGATACTGAAACGGTGCCTAACTCATCACGTTCTCCCAAAGTCAAATTATTCGTCGCTATCCTCGCGCGGCCGGAGATAGACCACAGCGAGACCGCGGCCATTTTGGCGGAGGTCTTTGGCTCAATTGATTATGCTGGCCCAAGGAAGCTCTTCGACTGCACTAATTACTATGAAGATGAGATGGGGTCAGGGCTTCTTAGAAGTATCATTAGCTTCACCGGCCCTCACTATGCGGAGATCCTTCCTGAAGCAAAACGTGCGTGCAATGAGATCGAGCGCGGCTGCGCAGTCGATCACGGCTCGGGCGAGCTAAAGAGGGTAGTAAATCTAGATATAGGATATCTAGATCACCATAAGGTTGTGCTGGCCAGCGCTAAGGGAGCTGGTCATAAGATCTATCTGGCAGACGGAATCTACGCCGATCTCTCCCTGCGCTACTCACGGCGTGGATTCGAGCCTCTCCCGTGGACTTTTCCGGATCTAGCCGATGGGCGTTACAACGATGACTTTGTGGCGATTCGCCGGATTTTTATGGGGCGAGACTAGCGGCTAAGAAATTGAGGGCTATCTCGCGTAAAGCAAGAGAATTATCTGCCCGAATTGTGTCGGTGATGTCACTAATTTAACAGGGCGTCTCTACGTTTTTGGTAAGCTACTGGGATTATTAGTAAAATATTTCCCACAGAGGACGCTTTTTTGTTCAGGATAATAGCTACTTTCCCGCACCCTCCCCGACCCTTCGCTCATCTTAAGATTCAAGCTTCGTGTTTATCTTTTGCAGTGAGCACCCGTTGTATGTCCAGCAGTTTTGACACCCCAAGAGTAAGACGTCGAACAGTCACACTTACTCACGATAAGATTATCAAAGATATTCCCTCATTATCTGAGGTACGGGTAATTAGATCCGCCGCTCAGCCGATAAAACAACCGAGGATCGATTATCAAGATCCGATCTTAGGCGCTGCCAAGACCCCAATATCAGAAACTCGGATTGCTAATCCACCGAACTCTTCTGTTAACGATGAACAGAGAGACAATCAATCAACTCGCGCAAAGGTTCAAACCGGCGCCAATGTGCTCGTCATTAACGCCAGCCAAGATACCGCCAGAGAGATAACCCTAGAGTTATCACGCACACTTCCTGGCTGCTCGATTCTCTTCGCGCCGACACTGCAACTAGCGCTCTGGATCCTAAAAAGAAGAACTATTGATATCATATTATCGAGCGCGACTTTGCCTGATGGCCACCTAAGCAAGCTGCATGAATCATTAGAAGTGATGTCACCCCCTCCAGAGCTTGTGATCTTAAGCGATCTAACTACAACTAGAGCCGATCTCGGCTCGCATCCAGGCTACCGTTTTGTTGAGCTCCGCAGAGTTCAATCAAGCAAGCCGTATGCGGTAGCTAGCAAAGAGAGCGGCGCCACTCAGATATCAAGCCTGGGCGCGGATCTTCGAAATGATTTGAATAACCCACTGCAAGAGATAGTAGCCATGGCGTTTGTCGCCACCTCAAGCACTGGATTATCTCCGGTGGCTGAAGAGGCTTTAAGCGCGATCCAACGCGCCGCTGCTAATATGTCGACTGTTGTAAATTCTCTGGAAGACAAGATACGAAGCGTGGTTGAGAGCCCAAGCAGGATACTTAGTGTTGAGAGGCGTCAGGGTCGGCGATAAGGGAGTTTTGGCTCTTGGTGAGGTTTTGTTGGTAGCGCTCTACATGTTGGGCTACTCTATTTATTGCACGCTTGATATCTCGCACCCTGGTACCAATCTCTTCCGCTATAGCCTCTGCATTTAGTCGCTTTTTATAATTAACTTCTTCTGATGCCACGATCGCCTTGAGGCTCCCACTCAAGGAAGCCAATTTAATAGGGAGCTCAGTGCTCAGTAGGTACGCCTGAACATATTTGCCTCTATTTTTCGCGGCAGTGCAATCCCCCGTACTTATGAAATCTGTTAAGGCGTCGGCTATTTCCCAAGGATCGCCGGCTTCCTCAGGCGTCTCGTTGATCCTATCTTCAGTTGGACCGCCACTGGCACTACTCACAATGCTCTTAATGAATTCCCGAACGTGCTCCTTAATATAATAAACCTGACGCATTGTGATTCCATAATGGTTAGCTATTTGTTCGCGTAGCATCCGTTCAGCGTTCTTGCTTGGGCATTGTTCATTATGCGCAATAGCTTTCATTGTTCCAAATTGATTACATACGCCATCTCCCACGCCCCAATACGCTTGAAATATTTCCACGCACTTTAGCCTATGCTCTCTACTTTGATCATTTTTGGCCTGCGCTATATACAGCTCCAGCGCTTTGGTTATCTCTCTTAGCTTATCCTCTCTCTCCTCTCTCTCCTCTCGGCCAATAGCTTCATCCTCGGGCAAGGAGGCTCCGCTATCGGGGATCTTGTCAATAAAACTATATTCTTTTCCATTACCTGAGATGCCGGTGTAATTATTTATGGTTCTACGCTCAATCACCCCACCCCTATTAAGGCGCCCAGAATACTCCAGTATCTGTGCACATAGAGGAACGGAGAACTTATCATCAAGGTAATCTCGTTTTTGACTGGCTTTAGACTCGTTAAATGTAAAAAGCAGATTGATAAAAAATTCGTGGCCTATTTTCGATTCGCTCGAAATCCTCCATCCTTTCTCTATTATTTTTTGCCGAGCCACGCTCTCTGTGCCCACAACAAGAGACTGATAAGCATACCCAAGCGCGCTACTTACAATCTTTAGGTCCATGTGCTGGGTTATAAAAGTGGCTCTTTTAGAAAATCCCATCGTTCCTTCGTGTTCTTTATGAAAGCTCCGCAGCTGCTCCGCCTTGTCCTCTCTAAGGACAAGCCACATTCGCAGCAGCGCGCTTCGAGCTTTGACGTCGAACTGTTCGGCTTGTCGATATTCATTCCTTGCTATTCTTAGGCCGATACTCTCAATCGCATCGTTGAGCGCATCCTCACCGGCGTCGTTAAGTAGCCCTAGGACGTGATCAGATACACTAATCCCCCCAGGTATTAAAAGCAGTTTTTTAAAAAGCTCTATATCTCGCGAGAGTTTCTGAAATATCGCCGGACTCACCTGCTGGTCCTCTTTCAACAGGCTCTCTAAGTCTCGGCGACTTCGCGATTCAAAAGATTCCCAGTCAATAGAGGATGCGTCAGGTCCGGCTCGTCGATCGCCGACTGGATTGTTGTTGGTAGGGCCTAGAGTGTCCATACTCGGATTAGATAATAACCTTTCTGAATCTCTCACAAACACCACGGCTACTCTTCTTTTCGAGGACTCTATTTTGTTAGATTTATGTTAGCTAGTCCTAACAGAGGGTGTTTTATCGTTGCGTTTAGTAGCCTTCTGCCGCGTATTAAGGGCCCTGTCCCAATCTTTTCTCCATGGCGAATTTCTAATCGACTCCTAACGTTAAGATTATAGATCTGCAAAGAATTGAGATTTACATTCAGGGAGTGATTTTATGAAGTTATGCACAATCCCAGATAATCCTGGCACTCGGCAGCGAAACGACGAAACCTTATTGAGTTGTTTAGCCGAGGAGAACGGTAATGGTAATCTAGCGCAGCTCCGAAATAATGAGCCTCTACCCGTTATCTTG
Organism: Bdellovibrionota bacterium; assembly: GCA_044356215.1. Classification (GTDB taxonomy): domain Bacteria; phylum Bdellovibrionota_C; class UBA2361; order UBA2361; family OMII01; genus OMII01. The sequence goes on from JBIKWQ010000015.1 coordinate 27,707, forward strand.
AGCAATCTCAAAAATCAGCTATATCAATTTAGTATTCTTAAACGTGCGGTTAATGCATTAGATGTAATCGAGAAGCTTGAGGATAAGCGCCGCAAGCTGGGGGAATCTAAGGCAGTGCTTTTAGATATTAGAGAGAAGCTCGCACAGGACGATTCACTTAACGATCAGGCGCTAAAGCCAATAGCCGAGAGACTCTATCCTCATATTAGCGAATGGGCTTACATTCCAAGCAGCGATGAGTTAGCGAAAGAAGCGGATAAGCAGATTAATCTGCTGTACTCTGAAAACAATCAAGCAGTGAAGGCTATCGCTCAACAAAGAATGAGTATAACCGAAATTTTTAAAGACCCATGTTTGGCGAGTTCGAGCGATGATTCGTCCACTCGGATCGTCAGCGATGACCAAATTAGGATCTGGTATAGCGACAAGAGAGATACTTGCCGAAACCTTTTTAAACAGCTTGATCTAAACATCGTCGATTATTTAGGATATGCCGCGGACGATTTCCTGAACGATTTCTGATCTAGCGCCGGAATCCAAGGCAATTACTGATTCTACTCCCCCTCAACCGCCAACAAAGTAGCCTGCAACTCCTGATTCCCGCCGTAGTTATTTATATCAGGCTTGCACGCGATCATTACTTTGTTTCCTACCTGCAACGCCGGATGCGATGTCTGGCGCCACATCAGCCCAGTAATGAAGCGCTTGCCGTCGGTTAGTAGAACTTTTAGATGCGCGTCTTTTAACACTCGAGATTCTTTAACTGTAAGCCCCTTTAGTAAAACTACTGGAGCTGGATTCCCCATACCAAACGGAGCCAGCCCTTCAAGCTGTTTAACTAACAACGGGGTGCACTCCTCAAGATTCGCCTCAGTATCAACATCTACAAAGGGCTCTTTCTCGATCTTCTCTAGCCGTTTGGCGCACTCCGCCACAAAAGCCGCTTTAAAAGCTAGTACGTTATCCTCATGCACTGAGAACCCTCCCGCTCCCTCGTGGCCTCCGAATTTTATCAGGTGCTCTTTCACCGAGGCCAAAGCCTCAACAACACTAAATCCACGAATCCCACGAACCGAGCCCTTCCATATTCCCGGGGAATCCATCCCCATTACCGCCGCAGGTCGATAGAAGTGCTCAACCAGTCTCTGCGCGACGATACCGATTACTCCGGTGTGAAACTCCTCGTGCCACGCGACTAACCCAGATAACTCATTCCCTTCTCCCCGCTGGGCGCTAGATTCAATCTCGCGCTCGACCTGCTCTATGGCGCGCTCTTTTACGATCCCCTCAATAGTCTGGCGCTCGGCGTTAAGCTCATTTAAGTCTCGGGCTAGCTTGTCAGCTCTGATCGAATCCCTGGTGGTTAGGAGCTCGACTACTAATTCACCATGAACGATACGACCCGCCGCGTTAAGTCGCGGGCCGATACCGAAGGAGACATCGCTACACCCAACCGCCCCCTTAATTCCGATAACGTTTCTAAGGGCTCTTAAGCCAGGACGCTTTGATACGGTTAAGCTCTCTAAGCCACGCTTGGCGATGACACGATTTACCCCGATTAACGGAACCATATCGCAGATGGTCCCTAAGCAGGCGAGCTCCAGATAATCCTTCGCGTCTATGCCGCGATCGCCAAACTCCTTTGTCAACGCTAGCACCAGATACCAAGCGAGCCCTGCCGCACAAGCTATGCCGTTAGCGAAACCACATCCTTTTTGATGCGGATTAATAAAGATATCCGCAGGAGGTGGCTCACCGCTCATATGGTGGTGATCGACCACTATGGTTTTTAATCCAAGCTCCTTAGCGATCGTTAGTTCTTTAACGTTAGTAGTTCCGAAGTCTATCGTTAGCAGTAACGCGAAGCCTGAAGTAGCTATCTCTTGAACGGTTTTTTCATTTAGTCCGTAGCCATCAGCGAAACGATCAGGAACAAATACTTTTGACTTTATACCGGCGGCGTTAAAGAAATCGTGGACAACCGAGCCACCCGAGAGGCCATCAACATCGAAATCACAGCAGATAGCGATCTTTCCACCAGCCCGGTGACACTCCGCTATCGCTTTAGCCGCTTCTTTTAAGTTCTTTAAGCGACTCGGGTCGGGAAGCCCATTTTTTAAAGTAGGCGCGATGTAGTTCTTTAGATCCTCTCCCGGAGAAAAACCGCGCGCTGCCAATACCCTTCCAACTACAGGACTTACTTTAAGCTCATCGGTTAGATCGCTTGCGCGCGCTAGATCCTGCTGACGCAAGCGGATCCGTTTATTTACGCGCGCCAAAGCGCCCCCTTTTCCGGAGTGCCCGTCGGATCTGTATGCTGGTATCGTCATAAGAGACCGTGGTTATAGCATCTGAGATGGTGAAGTAAAGTTGTAACTACTCGAAAGACCAGCGATGACACCGAGGGACGAGAGCTGACTATTACCCACATCCTCGGTGATAAGTCTTCACAGAGAGTGTTCAGGACAATAGGTAGGTAAAACTCTTTCCCAGCTCGCCGTTCTCATTTACTCTTTGTAAAGAATGAGCAATTCGTTAATCCTAAGCAATTTTTTCACAACTAGGCCAGCGAAGGGAAGGTATAAGCCGCACCGTCAGTATCCCCCCCCTCTGTCCGTTCTCGCTGGCCTCTTTGTTTAAATTAAAACCTCAGCGGATCCTTTTTGTACAAAGAGAGCGGCGAGAGAAAAGAGGGAGGAAGTATAAAAGAGGTTGAGTGCTGCCTGGCAGGACTGAACTAAATCCAAGATTATTACCAATACATCTCCCCTCTCAGCTACTACTTGTGGATAAAGTTAAAGGTCTGGGGTAGCTATTTCCAGTGAGTGCCTACGTATTACTTTTTCGACCGCTCTGGGCATGGTATCCTTTCCGCGGATTGGTTTATACAGCATGTTAATAAAAACTCGATTAAAGCGCGGCTTCCCTGGAATCGACGCGATCTTAAGACGACATAAAGTAGAGCTCGCGTATATCTTCGGCTCGACCGCCAGTGGCGATCGGCTAAAGAACAGCGATGTCGATCTCGCTGTTATGTTACCGCGAAAGCTTAGCTCTCAAGCCCGTTTTAAAAAACGGCTAGGGCTAATCGCCGACCTAACCGATCGCTACCGCAAGGATTTCGATGTGGTTGTCTTAAATGACATCGAGTCACCGATATTTAACTTCTCAATTATCGCCAGCCGAGGATTGGTCTACTGCCCGGATGAATTAGTGGCGCTAAATTTCGAATCAAGAGTTCTGGCTCTTCATGATGAGGCTGTGTTTATTAGAGAGAGAGATTAATGTCTACGAAAGCACGGGCGATTATCGTCGCGAAATTAGCTAGGTTGGCGGAGTACCTCGGATATCTAAAGGAGCTCGGTCGCTTCGCCGAGGATCGATTTATTAAGGACTACAGGCTGTACGGGCTAGCTGAGCGGTATTTGCAATTATCGATTGAGATCGTAATTGATATATCCAGGCAACTCTTAATCGTTCTTGATGTTGAGAGACCTGAGTCCAATACAGAGATGTTTGAGATCCTTGTTGAACGAAAAATTATCTCTCGTAAACTATACGAGAAATTAAGACTCATGGTCGGTTTCCGTAATATTTTAGTTCACGACTATATGAAGATCGACCGAAGGGTGGTCTACAGAGCTCTCAAAGATGAGCTAAGAGATATCGAGCAATTTAAGCGAGCAGTCAATAAGAAGCTAAAGTAATTAAGTAAACCCAGCCTGAATCACTCGCTCAGGGTTACCACCCTACCTATACAAAAACGGATAAATAACCATAGTCCGCGCATACGACAGCGCCTTTAGCGGAATCGTCCACCAATACTTAAAGCTCTTTATCGCCGACGCCACAGCGACTCGCATATCATCTCTAAACTGTTTTCCGTAAGAGGTGTTACTCTTTGTCCCCTCGATCCTTCTAAATCCAGCGATATCTCGCGGCAAAACTATCGGCGCTCCAGCTACCTTGGCTATCCTTAGCCAGTACTCGTAATCCATCACTAGGTTTTCACGCTCTGAGAAATATCCAACACGTGTAAGCGCATCACGTCTTAGGAATACAGCGGGCTGACAGATAAAGTTCTCAATTAATAGGAGGCTGTAAGAGTAATTTCTTAGAAGAAAATTCTTGTAGCGAGTAATTATCCCGTGAAACTCAGCCCCTGATTTATCGATAATCGCGCACTGACCTACTAGCCAGAGCTTATCGGGGTTGTTTTTAAACTCAGTCACCACACTACTTAAAGCACCCTCACGGTAAACATCATCGGCGTTTAAGAAAGCGATGATATCCCCTGTGGCGTGGCGTAAACCTAGATTAATTCCCTGTGATTGATTCGTTCCGGTGGCGTCGATTAATTTAATCCGCTCACCGTAGCGTGAGATAATCTTTAAAGTATCATCTTTAGAGCCGGCATCGGTGATGATGTACTCTAATTCAAAATCACCACTCTGCGAGAGGATACTCTCTATCGTATCAACGATAGTGGCCTGCGAATTAAAGCACGTGGTGACTATCGATACCTTCATCGCCACCGATACTACTTACTTAGCGGCTAAAACCTTAAGCGCCTCGATGCGGGCTACCTTCTGGCTTAAAGCCTCCCACTCAGGATCGAATAGGCTTAATGTCTCTAACTGTGTCTTTAGAAGTGAGATGTCCTGATTAACAAGGGCTGTATCGAGCGAATCAGGGTTATCTACCGTATCAGCTAAGAGTGTTAAGGTAGTGCCCTTAAATGTGCAGATTCCACCTGATACTAAGCACCTCTTAACAGAAGCGGTGGCATTAACTCCAGTCGCTTGGCTAACCGAGTAAGAAACTAACCCGGTGCCAAGCAACCCTACGTACTCACAGTGATCCGCCAGGACGCCGATCTCGCCGTTCTCGGTTGGTACGGTAACCTCTGTTACTGTGGCCTCGATCTCTAGTCCACGACCAGAAAAGACCTTTAATTGAAAACTGGCGTCAGTCATCTATTCCTCACTCACTATGATAAAGAATGTCTTTACGCGGCCTGAGCGAACTCAGCGGCTAACTTCTCAGCCTTAGCGCGTACTGAATCAAGCGTTCCTGCCATGTAGAAAGCCTGCTCAGGTAGATCATCTAGCTTACCGTCAACCAACTCACCGAAGCCCTTAATGGTGTCCTCTAGCTTGCAGTAAACACCAGGCGTTCCTGTGAAGGTCTCGGCTACGTGGAATGGCTGCGAGAAGAAACGCTCAATCTTACGAGCGCGAGCTACCGTTAGCTTATCGTCCTCTGACAACTCATCCATTCCGAGAATCGCGATGATATCCTGGAGATCCTTGTAACGTTGTAGGGTCTGTTGAACCTTACGCGCTACACGGTAGTGCTCCTCTCCTACTACGCTCGGCTCAAGAACCGTTGAGCTAGAAGTGAGTGGATCAACCGCTGGGTAGATCCCCTTCTCAGCGATCGAACGCTCTAGGGCGATCGTCGCGTCTAAGTGCGCGAATGTTGTCGCTGGAGCTGGATCTGTATAATCGTCCGCTGGAACGTATACGGCTTGAATCGAGGTGATCGAACCCTTCTTCGTTGAAGTAATACGCTCCTGTAGCTGACCCATGTCGGTCGCTAGAGTTGGCTGATAACCTACCGCGCTCGGCATACGTCCAAGAAGCGATGACACCTCAGAACCTGCTTGCAAGAAGCGGAAGATGTTATCAACGAATAGAAGAACGTCACGGTTCTCCTCATCACGGAAGTACTCAGCGGTTGTAAGAGCCGAGAGAGCTACACGGAAACGAGCTCCTGGCGGCTCTGACATCTGACCGTATACGAGGCACGCCTTATCGATAACTCCTGAGTCCTTCATCTCGTGCCAGAGATCGTTACCCTCACGAGTACGCTCACCTACTCCGGCGAATACAGAGAATCCTCCGTGCGCCTTAGCGATGTTGTTAATTAGCTCCATGATGATAACGGTCTTACCTACTCCGGCGCCGCCGAAGAGTCCGATCTTACCACCCTTAAGGAATGGGGCGATTAGGTCTACTACCTTAATACCTGTCTCAAGGATCTGCTTTGATGTTGACTGCTCCTCATAGGTTGGAGTTGGACGGTGAATCGGCCAACGGGTATCGGTATCAACTGGACCAAGCTCATCGATCGGACGTCCTGTTACATCAAGGATACGTCCCAAGGTCTTCTGACCAACTGGCACAGAGATCGGGGCGCCGCTATCAACTACCTCTTGTCCACGAACAAGGCCTTCGCTCGAATCCATGGCGATACAACGAACTACGTTGTCACCTAAGTGCTGAGCTACCTCGAGAACTAGGTTGTTAACCTGATTATCGATCGTTGGGTTAGTTGTTAAGAGAGCGTCGTAGATCTTGGGGATCCCAGCGCCTTGTGGAAACTCAACGTCGATTACCGCGCCGAGAACCTGTACGATCTTTCCTTTTCGTCCCATTGTCTGTGTCATCTTATTCTTCCCTTTATTGCTTCCTGAATACAAAACTTCTTATCTACTTAAGCGCCTCAGCTCCACCTACGATATCGAGTAGCTGGCTGGTAATTCCGCTCTGACGCAGCTTATTACGCTTAAGCGTCAATGAGTGGATCAGCTCTTTGGCGTTCTTTGTAGCGTTATCCATCGCTGTCATACGGCTTGCATGCTCGCTAGCCTTTGTATCAAAGGCCGCTTGACGGGTCATCGCGCGCACGATACGAGGAACAACAGCGTCGAACACACGTTGTGGATTTGGCTCAAAGAGGGTGATTCCGGTTGCCGCGGCGCCCGCATCAACAGCGCTCACCGTAACGGCATCGCGGCTTAGTGGGATCAGTCGCTCTGCAACTGCGGTCTGCGAAATCGCTGAGCGGAAACGGGTATAAACCACGTGCAGCTCATCGAACTCGCCCTTGATAAAATCGATCTCTAGCTTCTGACAGAGATCTTGAAGCGGCCAAGCAGATGGATCATCGCTTAAGCTCTCAAGCGCCTCTACATAAGGACGTCCCACACGGCGGAAATACTCAGCCGGTTTCTTTCCTAATAGAACACTCGATATCTCGCATCCTGGATGCTTTTCGGCTAGCTCCTTGCAGAGCTGCTCAAAGCGTCTATTTACGTTTGTGTTAAAGGCGCCGCACAATCCACGACTCGCCCCAAGCACCAACACGCGAACCTTCTTCACCGATTGCTTCGCCTCTAAGAGCGGGTGCGAGAACTCGCCGGTGCCACCCTGTAGCTGCGCTAACACACCCTTTAGGGAATCTGTGTAGGCGCGCGAACGGGTTACCGCCTCCTGCGTCTTCCGCAGTTTAGCGGCCGACACCAGCTTCATCGCTGAAGTGATCTTCTTTGTGTTGTTCACCGACTTAAGGCGTCGGCGAATCTCCTTTAAGCCTGCCATGCGCTATCGCTCCTTTATGCCGCTGTAGCGTGAGTCTGTTGCCCCTTAGCGGCTCCGGCGTGAGCGCCGTTTCCGTTAGTCGAGACCTTTTGAGCGCTAACCGCTGTTCCAGCGATGAACTGCTCAAGGAATCCACCGATCGCCTTATTTAAGCGCTCAGTAATATCCTTGGTTAGCTCAGCCTTAGTGCGGAGATCGTTCATAAGATCTGTCTGGCTCGTTAACATGTAACGGTGCAGAGCATCCTCGAAAGGACGAACTTGAGAAACCTCAAGCTTATCCGTAAATCCGTTAGCGACCGTGTAGATCGAGAGAACCTGAAGCTCTACCGGCATCGGCACGTTCTGTCCCTGCTTTAAGATCTCAACGAGACGAGCGCCCTTAGCGAGCTGCGCTCTTGTAGCAGGATCTAGATCTGAACCGAACTGCGCGAACGCTTGCTTCTCACGGTACTGAGCGAGATCGAGACGGAGAGTTCCGGCGATCTTCTTCATCGCCTTAACCTGTGCTGCTCCTCCTACACGCGATACCGAGAGACCTACGTTTACCGCTGGTCTGATACCTGAGTTAAAGAGATCGGCCTCTAGGAAGATCTGACCATCTGTAATCGAGATTACGTTGGTTGGGATGTATGCTGACACATCGCCTTCGAGTGTCTCAATGATCGGCAGAGCTGTTAAAGATCCACCACCCAAAGCGTCACTTAACTTAGCAGCACGCTCTAAGAGGCGGCTGTGTAGATAGAACACGTCTCCTGGGTAAGCCTCACGTCCTGGTGGACGACGAGTTAGGAGCGAAACCGCGCGGTAAGCTACTGCGTGCTTGGTTAGATCGTCGTAGATCACCAAAGCATGCTTGCCTTTGCCCATGAAATACTCGCCCATCGCGCATCCGGTGTACGGAGCTAAGAACGACATCGGGGACGGCTCTGAAGCAGTAGCGGCAACCACGATTGTGTGGTCCATAGCGCCGTGCTCCTTAAGACGCTCTACCACCTGAACAACAGATGAGCGCTTCTGGCCGATAGCTACATAGATACAGATTACGCCGTTACCCTTCTGATTGATGATGGTGTCGATCGCTACAGTGGTCTTACCGGTTTTCTTATCACCGATGATAAGCTCACGTTGACCACGACCAACTGGGGTCATCGAATCGATCGCCTTTAGACCGGTTTGCATCGGCTCGTGAACGGACTTACGACCAACGATTCCAGGGGCCTTGATCTCGATACGACGAGTCTCAGTTGTCTTGATATCACCAAGTCCGTCGATCGGATTTCCAAGAGCGTCAACCACGCGGCCAACTAGCTCATCGCCTACTGGAACTGCGGCGATCTTGCCGGTGCGCTTAACCGTATCGCCCTCGGCGATCTCGGTGCTCTCACCCATAACAACCACGGCAACCTGATCCTCTTCGAGGTTAAAGGCCAAACCCTTTGTGCCGTTAGCGAACTCCACGAGCTCACCCAACCCGACCTTTCCTAGGCCGTAAACACGGGCGATTCCGTCTCCAACGCTCAGCACTGTGCCGACCTCGCTGAGATCCTGATTGGTGGTTGCGCCACCGATCTTCTCTTTGATGATTCTGCTAATCTCATCTGCTCTTATGTCCATAGCGTTCCTTTCCTCTTCGATTGTTATCTGTAAATTTACTTAAGCTAGCTGCGACGCGAGGCGTTGTAGTGTTCCAGCTACGGAACGATCTAAAAGCCTATCGCCAATCCGAATCGTCATACCACCCAACAAACTCGGATCGTGTTTAACACTTACCGTTACCTCTCCGCCTAAAGACTGAGAGAGCCGCGCCTTAACATCAGAGATAACCTCTGGTGTAACAGGATTAGCGACGCTTACCGACAACGTTAAGCTCTTACGGTACTCATTAACGAGCGCGCTGAAAAATTCAGAAACGGCAGGGAATATCGCCGCTTTGCGCAGGCTAACTAAGGTCTGCACTGTGCGCTCTGTCGCCTGATTCGCCCAACCATTAACTCCACTAACGGAGCTTAAAGACTTAACCAAGCTATCAACTATCTCAGCACGTGTATTATCCTGAACACTAGGATTAAGCATGCTCTGACGAAACTCAGGGGAGCCGCTCCATACTGAGGCCAACACCTTTAACTGCGCCGCAGTTGCGTCGAACTCAGTTGGTTGGCAGACCTCAAAGAGCGCTCTCGCGTATCTCTTTGCAACTCTGTCGTGTTTTGCCGCTGTCATCTACTAATCGCCCCTACTCTAAAGTTTTGTTGTTTCGATCCCCGTTATTTAGTTCTGAACTAAGCTCTTAGCGCGAGTTACCGCCGCCGCTTGGTAAGCACTGTCTCGTCCAGCGAAATCTCCCGAGGCAAAACGCTCCTTAGCTAACTGCAGAGCGCGCGATACAAGCGACTGCTTAAACGATACCTGCGCGGATCTCGTCTCTCCCTTTAATAGCTCACGTGCCTGGTCTTTAATTCGCGTGGCACGTTGCTGCGCCTGCTTAATCACATCATCAGCCTCCGCGTTGGCCTGCTCTACTAACTGCTGCTTAATCTTATCCTGCTCTAGTGGGAGCACCTTGATTAAGGCCTCGATTGCGTTTAGCTCGCGCTCTGCCGCATCTACATCTTCCCCCGATTGAGTCACTGTCTGCTTGATGCGAGCGACTCGCGCGGCCCACCCCTTGGCGAGCGGCTTGCGAAGGATGTAAGTCATTAAACCGATATAGAGGACGAAGTTAATCCAGTAGAATGTCAGATCGCCAATGGATGGCTCGCCGTGACCAGACGACGCGAACGCTGCGCTCGGTAGCGCGGTAGTAACCAGTGCTAAAGAGTTTAATACTTTAGAGATAGAGTTCATGTTGGTGCTTTCTGAGATCGTCATGCGTTTATTCTTAAATCTCTCTTTCAGTAGCTTGTTTTTTGGCCGCCGGTCTCACCGTATCTTTAGAGCGACCAGTAAAGCGCCGGTAGGATAGCCGCAAACGGTTGAGAAGTCGATATTTCGGAGGTGAAAAAGGGCGTCGCAGTTCTTTATCACCACAGAGGACGCAGAGGACACAGAGAACGGCCATTTTATGGGTAATTATGGGGTTTTCTCTGTGTCCTCTGCGTCCTCTGTGGTAAAAAATATTTTACTTATTATCCCAGCAGCTTACCAAAAACACTGCGACGCCCTGCTAAAGCCCAGAGCGCAAAGTATTTTTTGTAATCCTCTGGGATAATTAGTGACATATTTCTACCACAGATGACGCAGGCGACTCGGCGAAAACTCGATAATTGCCCGTAAAATGGCTGTTCTCTGTGTCCTCTGCTTCCTCTGTGGTGAAAAATAACTGCGCGCGCTCTTAAACGGAACGGGGCAAGTTGAAAAACGGCCAGAGAAGCTACGCTAAGTTTCTTGACTCGGCTTTTTCAGGGCGGGTGTTTCGGTGTTCTTAAAGAAGAGCGACAAAGCCACGCTTACGCGAAGTTTTTGAGTCTTTACAGCGGCTTATCTGATGCCTCGCGAAAGCAAACATTTACTTACGAGAAAATGTTCCTTATAGTTAAGAGAGTGGAAGTACTACGCACAATCCAAGCATACGCTGAGTTAAAAGGGCTGCGATTTTTAGTCATCGGCGGTCATGCGGTCAATTGCTTCGGGTTGGCGAGACAGACTGGGGATATTGATCTTCTGGTTGAAGGAGATAATGCTTCCAATTGGACCGAACTTCTAGTGAAGCTAGATTACCGACCCGGTCAGAATGATTCAAGATTTGCCCGCTTCCGCTCGAGTTACTTAGCGGCTTGGCCCATTGATTTAATGTTCGTCGACTCCAGTACATTTGAGAAGATGTACGCCGAGAGTCTAACATTCGAGATAGGGGTCAGCAGAGTAAAGGTGGTGAGCGCCAGGCATCTTGTAGTTCTTAAGCTTCACGCGTTGAAAGTTTACCAGGAGAGCCGATACTTAAAAGATTATAATGACCTGACGGGACTTATGCGTGCGGGAAAGGCTGTATTTGAAGAGAGCGAATTTCGAGATCTGTGTGTTAGATACGCGTCTCTTGAACTCTTTAATAAGGTCTCTGCTGAGCTAAAATTATGGAAGATAGAAAAGAATCAGTAATAGCTCAGAACTTAGAGTTTCCAGAGGCGCCTTACTTCATGGCCGAGGTGGTTTCTTTTTCAGCGACAGAAATGGCGGAGATGTGTGAGCGAATGCTCCCGGTTTGGAATGAAAAACGATACTCTAAGCCAGATCCTGAATTCATAGGAGAACCGTTCAGCTTGGATTAAAAAGCGTCTGCCTTCAGCTCTGAGAGGCACGAGTTATTTATCTCTCCGTGAACGATACACGAAGCGAGATCTCTTCGTGGTCTATTAAACGCGTATAGCGAGAGGGTCGAAAATAATACCGCTACTGTCGCGATAATAAAAACCGCTCTTATTACAGGGAGCGCCCGAGGACCAGGTCTAATAGCGCGGCCAAGAAGGGTAATATACGCGAGTAGAGATACTATCCACGATGACGCGCAAAATATCAGAGCGCTGACGACGGCTGAGATCGCATTTAGTCCAGATGTTCCTAGGCGTGTGAAAGGTCTAATAAAAGCGCCGATAAATGGCAGAATAAATAGGAGCGCGAGCCCCAAGCTCCATCCCGAGGGGATCATATTAGAGATAGAGCTACCCGCCGAGCTAAGGTCGCTCCCTACACGCGGCATAAAGCCACTAAGTTGCTGAAGAGTCTGTGAAATAGATAGCTCACTCATAGTTGTTAATTTAGGTTATGGGGAAGTTTGCTCTGGATGTGATTTAAGTCAGAAAAGGATTCAGCAGATCAAAATCTCTTTGACTATCTTTTAAACTTGCTATACCTTGAAATTCTCTTATCCAATTTTTTGGGGAAACAGATGAGAATTTTTAAGGCGATGAATAGTGGCGAGTTTGTGATGGCGGGGACATCCCGTTTCATGACCTCCCAATCTCAGCGTTGAGGCTGGCCTTAAAGTCGCCAGCTCCTCCTAGAGCTGGCGGATTCCTCTCTTAAAACTAAATCAACATCACGGTTGATTCCTGATTTCAGCGAGTAATAAACGAAGCTCTCTTAGAAAAAAGAGGAGTTGCGCACTTTATTCCAGTGACGCGTTGTTCGCGTCTGTTCGTTTCCAGCGAAGCATTGACGCTTAAATTTTGATTTTCGTGAAACGAGGCGCGGCCTCAGTTTCATCAGGAGTGGGGATTTATGTTCAATAAAATAAAAAACAACCCAATAGTCTATCTTGTCACACGCATGTGGGAGTTCGGACGTGACCGCCGGGCGACTATCGTCACGACGATGATTGGCTCAGCGCTAGCTATGATGACTTGGCTGACAGTACCGCTGGTGATGGCTAAGTTTATAAACAGTGCCCAGCGAGCGGCGAGCTCTAACGAGTTGTTGGAGTGCGCCGGCCTACTTGGTCTGTCGGTTATCTTAGGTGTTATCGCTTGGATGTTTCACGGGCCGAGTCGGGTAACTGAGCTGCTCACCTCTGTTCATGTGCGACGCAATATGCACGTCGCGCTATTAACTAAGGTAACGCGGTTGCCGATGAAGTGGCACACCCAGCATCACAGTGGAGAGACGATCGACCGAGTCGCTAAAGCGGGGTCGGCGCTATCCGAGTTTGCTGACTCTTCTTTCATGGTTGTTCAGCTCTTATCGAGATTGATAGGGGCTATGATTATGATGGCGTTCTTCATGCCAGAGGCGGCGCTGATCGTCGGTGTATCAATTGCCTTAGCAGTCGCGCTGATTTTGGCTTTTGACCGAGTATTAGTTCCGCTCTACGAGAGTGGTAACATTGTGCTCAATCACGTTGCCTCGAAGGTTCAGGACTATCTGACTAATATCACTACGGTGATAAGTCTCAGGCTTGAAGGGCGTGTTGTGAACGAGATCAATCGAAAGATTGATAAGTTCATGCCGATAACTCGCAAGACGAGCGTTCTAAATGAGGTTAAGTGGTTCTTCACGAATCTATTAGTTGATATTACCCGAGTAGTGACCCTATTCTGGTTCGTCTTTAAGGCAGTAAAGAGCGGTAAAGTTGTCGAGCTTGGTACATTAGTCGCGCTAAACGAGTACTTAACAGCTCTGGGAAATTCGTTCTTTGAGTTCACCTGGAAGTGGGGTGACTTTGTTATTAAAGCGACGAGGCTAAAAGCTATTGAGGCAATTGAGCGCGATTATTCAGCTCTTGTTGGAGAGGTGTCTCTGGAGCGTTTGCCGAAGGGATGGAAGAAGCTTCAGTTGACCGGGTTGTCCTTCAGACATGAGGGAGGAGATAAAGACGGCGCTGGCGTCTTCGATGTAAGCCTTTTGCTTGAGCGAGGTAAGAGCTACGCGGTTGTTGGAGCGAGTGGTGGTGGTAAATCAACATTGCTCTCACTGATGCGTGGACTAAACAAAGCGCAAGCGGGTGAGGTATTTTGCGATGGTGTGAAGATAGAGAGCGGAATGACCGCTGTTTCACACAACACGACCCTTATCCCTCAAGAGCCCGAGGTCTTCGCTGATACGGTGCTAAATAACGTTACTATGGGTGTGGAGACTCCAGAGGAGAAGGTTCTGGAGGCTCTGGCGATGGCTAGATTTTCGGAGGTTCTAGTCGATCTTCCAAAGGGTCTGGCCACTAACATCGCGGAGAAGGGTGTGTCTCTTAGTGGTGGTCAAAAACAGAGATTAGCTCTAGCTCGTGGATTGTTCTTCGCCCTTGACAGCGACTCAGACATTATACTGATGGACGAGTCGACAAGCAGTGTCGATATAGCTAACGAGCAGGGGATCTTTGAAGTGCTATTAGAGCGCTTTAAACACGATCTGATCTTGGCGACAACTCACAAGTTCAATCTCCTGCCGCTCTTTGACGAGGTAATTGTTATGAGAGATGGTCGGGTTGTTGAGAAGGGGCCGCTGGATACGCTTATCGCCAATAGGGGTGTGATGTCAGAGATGTGGGACTCGTACTCGCGCTCGGCAGGTTACAGAGTGGCAGGGATGGTCGCACACGGCTACGAGTAAAGAATCCGCCGCATGATAGAAATACGCTCTCTAAGCTGAGTTTCAGTGCAGTTTGTTTGGCTTGGAATCTTCTGAATCGAGTTTAGATGAGCGTGTATCTGTGCATGCGATTGACGAGTTCTCTTGTGATGTAGGTTTACTAATTTACGCAGCTCTAAAGTTAGTAGGGCTTTCTCCTCGGCTCGTGTGCGTCGCTCATCTAGTCGCGCAACTACCTTTTCGGTGACGACCTGTTGAACCGCGTCTGACTGAGTCGGTTCGCCAAAAAGGGTTAATTGATTGCCGTGAACGATAACTGAGCTTAACCCTGAATTGGTTGAGGCTAACGCCTCCCATTTAGGCCGATCGGGTTTGTCATCGTTGCGAGCTGCCCTAAGTTCTCCATCAAAGAGATCGTTAGCTCGAGGACGTATGCAGTGGCGGATCTCATCCTCGATCTCTTCGGCTAATTTGATCAGCGAGGGATCGGCTGGGAGGTAGCAGTAGGCTACCTGTAGCGCGGCGAGCGTTGGGATGCGTCTTACAATGCGTCCTAAGAACTGCCTAAAATACATCTTAGTTCTTATAGTAGTGGCGTAAACCCCCACACGGAGTCGGGGGATATCAACTCCCTCGCTCACCATATTGCACGCCACAAGCCACGGTTCTGATGAGTCGCGATATTTTTTTAGTTTGCGAGCCGCTTCCGGTTCATCAGATAAGATTACCACTGGCGATGTCTTGGTTATATTCGCCAGAAGCTTGGCTAATTTTCTGGCGTTTGTTTGGTCAGCCGCCACTAAAAGACCGCCAGCGTTTGGGTGCTCGAGTCGTGTCTTAACCAACATCTCATGAGCTTCTTTAAGCATCGGCTCAATCCATCCACTAGCTGGATCTAAAGCGGCTCTGAGGCGCCTTGATTCACCAATCGCGTCTAGATCATCAGAGAACCAAGCGCGTGCATCTCCGGCGTCGTCGCGCCAGGCGACTTCACCAGCATAGGTAAAAAAAGCGGTTGGGCGACACACCCCTTCCTCAACAGCGCGGCTGTAGGGATATGAGTAGTCTGGTAGGCTAAACCCCTGTTGATCGTATGAGACAAACGGTATCGGAGAGTTATCGCTGCGAAACGGTGTGCCGCTTAGGCAGATGATAAAGCTCGCCTCGTGGAAAGCTGTTCGTAGCCCATCTCCCCATGAGAGTCCGTCACCCGCGTGGTGAACCTCGTCTAAAATGATGCACGCCCCTTGAGTTAGCTTCTTAAAGGTCGCCGGTTTCTGCGCCACCTGCTGATAGGTTACTACAAAGCCAGCATAGTCATCGGTTAGCTCACCACGACTATTCGAGAAGGAGCTATCTAAATGGAGGTTCATCTCTAGCGCTGCTCGCGCCCACTGGATTTTTAAATGCGCGGTGGGAACAACGATTCCGATCTTGTTGACTCCCTGTTTGTTCTTTTGATGAAGCGCCAGCGCTAGAGCCGCTGTTGTCTTACCCGCGCCCGGTGTCGCCTCGATCAGCACCGTTTTTTCGCGGCGCAGAACGCAGTCGCGGTAGATGCCGAAAGCCTCTTGTTGCCAGGGGCGGAGCTTGATCTCAGGTAGAGTGGCTTGAGGTGCGATATTGGTGGATTTTAGGGAGTGAGCTTTTCGAGGTGGCATCAGTACAACGGAGCAACAGGCTAGCCAGTCCTGTAGGGTACTTCATGCTTGACCTGGGCGCTACTTGAAAAAAGCGTAGCTACTCACCGGATTTTTTTGATCGTTGTAGTCATTGCATCGCTAAATAGGGTATTCTCGTGCATTAGGGCGTCGCAGTTCTTTATCACCACAGAGGACGCAGAGGACACAGAGAACGGCCATTTTATGGGCAATTATGGGGTTTTCTCTGTGTCCTCTGCGTCCTCTGTGGTAAAAAATATTTTACTAATTGTCTCAGCAGCTTACCAAAAACACTGCGACGCCCTACTCGTGCATCTTCTTTCTTGACACCGCCTAGTCGTGGGCGCCTAAATATTAGGGTTTAAGAGATAGCGTGTCTTTATCTTCATCTTCTTGAGAAATTAGGCCACATTCTTGCGCCAGTTCCACAAATTTGTCAGCCAACTCGCCCCTTTGGTTAGAGATGATAAGTTGATGCGCGAAGCGCTCAAACCAATCAGCCTCGGGTTACAGCAACGTCCTCCTGTCAAAAGAAGTTCTTAACTCGCTCGTCAGAACATTCAAACATACTTCTTGGAGCACAGAGGGGCCCTGCACGCTAGGGGCTAAGTCATTAATCTGTTTTATCGCCTCGAGACCGCTCGTGCCAAACGCGCAGAGTGGTTGCAATATCATTTCGTAAAACTTTCTCTCTGATATTCCGTGATCTCGCTCGAGGTTTGCTAAATAAGGACTAGGTTTTTGGATCATTTCCGTTAGCTTCTTGATTAGGCCCTCTCGGGCAGTATGAATTCGCTGTGCGTGAGGGGTCGTACTATCATCCGTTATCGCAAAATGCTTAGTACCGCTACCAAATCTAGAAATCTGCTCAAGGGTATGCTCTAGGCGAGTTAACTTTGAGCTAGGAGCTAGGTCGTCTATTAGATGCTTAACATTTCCTGAACTAGCCGCTAATTCGGTTAGTATCTCAGCCACGGTTCTCTCGCTTCCGCTAAGCCCTCGTTTTTGAGTTTCATTGTATCGGCACTCGTTGCTTATATTAGATAATAAAGATTCTAGTCGAACTACAGCAGAACTCACTGAAATCGTTTTGTATCTGCCAAGAGGGGAGTCTTCGCGCAATCCCGTCTCTAATAAGTCTCTTGCTATGCGCGTCGCGTCTGCGGCATTCTTAAACGCATCTCCTTCCTTGTACGGCACGCTGCTCCCAGAGGTTCGCAGGAAATCCCTCAAAGAAAGGGTAGCGCTTTCTACCTCTGTACTGAGGATACTTCGGTAAATATCAGCCGATAGATCCCAGAGTTGTGTGAGCAAAAGTCGGAATTGTACTATCGACTCATTGAGAT
The DNA here is from genome assembly GCA_044356215.1 of Bdellovibrionota bacterium. Lineage (GTDB taxonomy): Bacteria > Bdellovibrionota_C > UBA2361 > UBA2361 > OMII01 > OMII01. The sequence goes on from JBIKWQ010000015.1 coordinate 45,115, forward strand.
AAGGATTAGAATTAGAGTTGACGTCACAAACAGGTCGCCCCTCTTCTAGTTTCGACCCTAGTTCAGCTATAAATTGTGAACGTTCCTTGATCCAATCGGCTAGCGATCTCTCTAGTGGCGCAAACTGGCCTCCCGAATTCCCATGTTGAGTCGAAGGTGTAAGCTGCGAAATAATTTCGGATAGCAGCTTGTGTACCTTATTGCCGGTGGTCGTTAGCTCGCCCGATAGTGCTTCGGCTATCTCACGCTGTTTACCCGGCTTCTCAGACTCATCTAAAGTGTGCCAGATACCCGATACCTCATACACTTTCTTCAATCCACTACCATCGGCACCTCTGATATCCAGGAGGACCTCCGAAAAGCGGTCACCTACTGCTGAGACCAGTCTGCCGAGCGACTTGGTGGTCTCTTCGATGCGCGCAGCCAATTGGCCTACATTTAGCTCTTGGGCAACACCTTCCTGTGACCGTGGCCGCACCTGTGTAGTCAAATTCATGATTAGTCACTCATCTAAAAAAACAAACTTCTTAGCTTGTACATAGTAAAATAACGGCCAAAACCAAAAATCCCTTAACGTGTATTTTAACAAATCCCAGCCGCCAAAGATAATCAGGCTAAAACCTTGGCATATCAGGTGTTTGCCAGGGCAGTCCGGAGCCTCGCTCCGCTCGTCTCGGGTCCTTGTGCGGCTGTATTTACAGCGGTAAAACTATCTCGCAAGCTAGTTGGCAGCTTTTGATTTTATGACCCTTAATACTCCCACATTAAATCACCTTAAGACTCTCGAAGCTGAGAGTATCTATATAATGCGAGAGGTGGCGGCTCAGTTTGAGCGGCCAGTCCTACTTTACTCAGTAGGTAAGGATTCCTCGTGTTTAGTTAGATTAGCTCAGAAGGCTTTTTATCCGGGTAAGATTCCGTTTCCTTTTCTCCACATCGATACAGGGTACAAATTTAAGGAGATGTATTCGTTTCGAGATGCGTACACAAAAGAGATCGGTGTGACCTTGCACGTTTACCGGAACGAAGAGGCGATCGCTAACAACGCTAATCCCTACGACTTTGGAACTCAGGCGTGCTGCGGCTACTTAAAAACAAAAGCGTTACTTGATGGTTTAAAAAAATACGAGTTTGACGCGGCGATAGGTGGAGCTAGAAGAGATGAAGAGAAATCTCGCGCCAAAGAGCGTGTGTTCTCTTTTAGAGATCCGTTTGGTCAATGGGATCCAAAGAATCAAAGGCCCGAGCTCTGGAGCCAGTATAACGGCAAGATTAAGAAAGGTGAGTCGATCCGTGTATTCCCACTTTCAAACTGGACTGAGTTAGATATCTGGCACTATATATTGATGGAGGAGATCCCGGTTGTGCCTCTGTACTTCGCTAAGTCAAGGCGTGTGGTCGCTAGGGGAGATAATCTTATACCGGTAGATGAGGCGGCAAGGTTGCTTCCAGGAGAGGTCCCGCAAGAGGTGATGTGCCGGTTCCGTAGCCTCGGCTGCACACCGTGCACTGGAGCTATCCGCTCAAACGCGACAACGCTAGAAGGGATAGTCGGCGAGATGATGGTGGCGAGAACCTCAGAGCGAGCCACCAGGGTAATCGATCACGACGCGGAGGGATCGATGGAAACAAAGAAAAGAGAGGGATACTTTTAGATGAACGCGAGAGGTTTAGGTATCGTCTCAGAGTTAACTGATCAGGGTCATATTTATAATAGAACCGCGCCGCGGAGCTTAACCGACTCTCAGGTGCGTGAGATCCTAGCTAAGAGCGAAAGGACAACGATGCTCCGCTTTTCAACGGCGGGGAGTGTCGATGATGGAAAATCCACCTTAATCGGAAGGCTCCTTAGCGACTCAAAAAACGTCTACGACGATCACATTGCAGCGCTCGAGAAGAAAGCAAAAAATAAAGGAGAGGATCAGATAGATCTAGCTCTCCTTACAGACGGACTAAGAGCCGAACAGGAGCAGGGGATAACTATAGATGTCGCCTATCGATATTTCTCAACTCCTAAGAGGCGTTTTATCTTAGCCGATACCCCAGGCCATGAGCAGTATACGCGCAATATGGCTACGGGGGCGTCAACCGCTGATCTGACGATTATCTTAATAGACGCCAGAAAGGGGGTTTTAACTCAAACCAAGCGCCATTCATTTATCGCTTCACTTCTTGGTGTGCCGAGACTCCTTGTATGTGTAAACAAGATGGACCTAGTCGAATATAAACAGGAGGTGTTCGAGGAGATACGCGCGGACTACTCAGGTTTTTCAGCTAAGTTAGGTATCAAAGAGATAAAGTTTATCCCCGTATCGGCTCTAAAAGGCGACTTTATAGTCGCCTCAAGTCAAAATATGCCGTGGTACTCGGGCGAGACGGTGATGCAGCACCTTGAAAATGTCTATATAGGCGCCGATCGTAACCAGATCGATTTTCGTTTCCCTGTTCAGTATGTGATTAGGCCAGATCAGAACTACCGCGGCTATGCCGGACAGATTCGCTCAGGAAGTATATCTGTTGGTGAGGAGATCGTCGCTTTGCCGTCGCTGCGGCGTTCAAAAGTTAAATCAATCGATTATATGGATACCGACCCAGCGAATAGAAGCCTAGCGTCAGCGGCAGCGCCGCTCTCTGTTTCGATCACACTAGAAGACGAAATCGATATATCGCGCGGTGACATGATCGTAAGAAGTCATAACATGCCGCAGATAAGGCAGGAATTTGAGGCGATGCTCGTTTGGATGTCAGAGAAGCCGATGGATCGGGCGCGTTCGTATATCATTATGCACACATCGCGGCAAACAAAGAGTTATGTCACGGCGGTTAACTATCGCGTGAACGTTAATTCTCTGCACAGAGAAGAGGGGAGAGCTCTTGAGTTAAATGAGATAGGCAGGGTGTCGATTGCAACAAAACAGCCACTTTTTATCGACCCGTATGAAAGAAATAGATCTACCGGTAATTTTATCCTCGTAGATGAGGACTCTTTCCAAACTGTAGCTGGTGGAATGATTATCGATCGTCAGCCTCGTGAGATAGCGGGGGTTGGCGGCAACAAGAGCCCTAGGTCAGCCGATATCCATAGAGAAGACGGCTCGATTACTCGGGGAGCGCGTGAATCTCGCTTCGGTCACAGAGCTGTCACTGTCTGGTGCACAGGACTTAGTGGCTCAGGTAAATCAACCCTCGCTAAAGCTCTTGAAGCGCGGATGTTTAATGATAGTCGACCTGTGTATCGTCTCGATGGTGATAATTTAAGATTCGGGATTAATCATGATCTCGGATTTAGTAAAGAGGATAGGCGAGAGAATGTCAGAAGGGCGGCGGAGGTCGCTAAATTATTTAACGATGCCGGCGTGTCGGTTATCTGCTCTTTGATCTCACCGATGCGAGAGGATCGGGAGAGAGCTCGGGAGATCGTAGGCTCAGAGAGTTTCGTAGAGGTATATCTGAGCGCTCCGATAGATGAATGTGAGCGGCGTGATCCGCACGGACTATACAAAAAAGCGCGAGCAGGTGAGATCTCCGAGTTTACCGGAGTATCAGCACCTTATGAGGCTCCAGAGAGTCCGGATTTAGAGCTCGACACCTCAAAGTTATCTGTCGATGAGTGCGTTGAGTCGCTGCTAAATAAGCTTGGCAGTTAAACAATTTAGCCCTAGAACCTCAATTTCTTTAGCTTTTGAGACGAACTCTCATGTGAGGCCCTATAAACGGAGCCGCATGTATTCGGGAGGAGTGTAGGTACAGAAATAGCGCGGAGGGACATTAAGCGAGGAGATCTTCGACGCGCATATAAATTGCTGGACCGGAGAGACAGCGGAGTTATTAAGTGGAGCTCCGAGGAACTCCGTTGCGCGAGATCCCCCGAATACCTTAAAAATTTTCTCGTTGACTTTGTTCTTTGCCCTGGTGAGCGGCACGTTCGCTACAGATATTTACGCGCAGGACTTTGGCGGTTTGTCAGCTACGGATACGCCGACTAATACACCTAGCGCGACGCCGAGTGATACGCCAACTAATACTCCGACAAATACCGCGACGGTAACGCCTACGAGAACGGCTACAGATACAGCGACGAATACTCCGAGCGCGACTCCTAGTGATACACCTACTAATACACCGAGCGCGACTCCTAGTGATACGCCTACTAATACTCCGACAAATACGCCGAGCAGTACTGCGACGGTAACACCAACGAGCACACCAACCGATACAGCGACGAATACGCCGAGCGCGACCCCAAGTGATACGCCAACTAATACACCGACAAATACGCCGAGCAATACTGCAACGGTAACACCAACGAACACGCCAACCGATACAGCAACGAATACACCGAGCGCAACTCCTAGTGATACGCCTACGGATACTCCGACGAACACGCCAACAGATACGGCGACTATAACGCCAACGAGAACTCCTACAAATACTCCAACAAGCTCACCGAGCGCGACTCCTAGTGATACGCCAACTAATACTCCGACAATGACACCAACAGATACCGCGACGGTAACGCCTACGAGAACGGCCACAGATACAGCGACGAATACTCCGAGCGCGACTCCTAGTGATACGCCAACTAATACTCCGACAATGACACCAACAGATACAGCGACGGTAACGCCTACGAGAACGGCTACAGATACAGCAACGAATACACCGAGCGCGACTCCTAGTGATACACCTACTAATACTTCGACAAGTACACCAACAAATACTGCGACGGTAACACCAACGAGCACGCCAACCGATACAGCAACGAATACACCGAGCGTGACTCCTAGTGATACGCCTACTAATACTTCGACAAGTACACCAACAAATACTGCGACGCTAACACCAACGAGCACGCCAACCGATACAGCAACGAATACACCGAGCGTGACTCCTAGTGATACACCTACTAATACACCGACAAATACGCCGAGCAGTACTGCGACGGTAACTCCAACGAGCACGCCAACCGATACAGCAACGAATACACCGAGCGCCACTCCTAGTGATACGCCAACTAATACACCGACAAATACGCCGAGCAGTACTGCGACGGTAACGCCAACAAGAACGGCTACAGATACAGCGACGAATACACCGAGCGTAACTCCTAGTGATACGCCTACTAATACACCGACAA
>JBIKWQ010000078.1:0-14808 GCA_044356215.1 Bdellovibrionota bacterium
GCGAGCTGGGTTCAGAACGTCGTGAGACAGTTCGGTCCCTATCTTCTGCGGTCGTAGGATATTTGAGAGGAGCTCTTTCTAGTACGAGAGGGCCGAAAGGGACGGACCGATGGTGTACCAGTTGTCACGCCAGTGGCACCGCTGGGTAGCTAAGTCCGGAATAGATAACCGCTGAAAGCATCTAAGTGGGAAGCTAGCCTCAAGATTATATATCCCTAGGTCGCGAGACCTCTAAAGACATGTCAAAGACTATGACGTTGATAGGCTGGAGGTGTAAGCGTAGTAATACGTTTAGCTGACCAGTACTAATTTGTCGTGAGGCTTAACCTTTTTTCTTAAGGTGAAAAGCTGTCTTTTAAGTTTAAAGACACAACAAGCAGCCGTTCGTTAATTACGATAGCTGGTTGTGCTCGAGAATGCTGACATATTTGACTACGCCGCTAGGTGTGGTAGATTGTGAGTATTGCACTTGTTTCTCACACCAGAGAACAGAGTGTCCTGACGCGAAAGCGGAGAGGGCCCTCGATTTTCTGGTGACTCTACCTGAGAGGTCACACCCGTTCCCATCCCGAACACGGTAGTTAAGCTCTCAAAGGCCGATGTTACTGGGATCTCCCGGGAAAGTAGGTCGTTGCCAGATTTATGCCCCGATAAGCGAAAGCTTGTCGGGGCTTTTTTTTTTGCTCTCTGCAGTAACTTTGTGGTGTAAATTGTCAAAGTTGATTCTTGGAGAGCTGATTATGCCGGAGATTGGGCAGGAGACTGATGTGATGAGAGAGAGATTTATATTGCGGCGGCTAATGCTCGCACTTCAGCTAGCTTTTGCCCTCTTTGCGGCAGCTACTGCTACCATAGCGCAAGATTCATCCACCTTTAACGTCGGCGCGATCCTGCCTCTGAGTGGACCGCTAGCTGATTTTGGCACTGCGGTACGTAACGGTATGGAGCTGGCGGTTAAAGATCGCCCAGCGGCGTTTAAGAATGTGCGCTTTATTTATCAGGACTCAAGTTACGATGGAAAAAAATCAGTCAGCGCTTTTAACGCGCTGCTCGCACGAGGTGATATTGACCTCTACTATGTTTGGGGAGTAACCCCATCGGAGACACTTCTTCCAGTCCTTCACGCTCGTGGGCTTCCGGTGGTAGTTGAGACTACTTTAAGGTCCTCCCTGAACGGTAAGCCTTTTGCGGTTCGCGCTGCCCCCACAGGCGACCAGACTGCGCGTGTTTTAAGCGCCGAACTGTTAAAGCGCGGGTTGCGCTCAGTCGGGATGTTGTTGGTGGATATCCCTTACTATCGAGATATCGTTAACTCTTTAAAGGGCTACATGGCAGCCGGTGGAGGTTCTATAGAGATCGTGGATGAATTTTCCCCCGATTTCACTGACTTCAAAACCATTATAGCAAAACTCAAGGCGCGGAATTCTGACGCTTTGGGGATCTTCTTATTAAATGATCAGGTTGTTGCCTATTACAGACAATCACGTGATCTAAGATTCTCTAAGCCAACCTTCGGCGCCGCGATACATGACAGTCAGGATCTGGTTAATAGCGCGGGCCCGGGAGCGGAAGGCGCGCTCCTTGTTAGCTACGATGTGGTGCCGGGATTTCGATCTCGCTGGATATCTGAATTTGGTAATGATGCTCGTATGGGGACGGGTGCCAACAGCTACGATGTGGCGAATATCGTAGCTCGGCTATTCGGAGATGGACAAAGCTCATCTTTATCAGCAGCTGATACTGTTAGCCGTTTCGCTTCTATTAAAAACTATAACGGAGCCAGCACTAATTTATCTTTTGCTGACACTCCAGAGGCGGGTAAGCACTTTGAATTCCCACTATCAGCCAGGATTATTAGAGATGGCGCTATTAAATGTCTTCCCTAAATGTCTCATCTTCTAACCCGCATCCTTCCATACAGTTCGATACGAAACGTAGCTATCTTTTATTTTCAGTCAGCTTGTGTTGGCAGCTTTTTCTGCGCGGCGATTTGGCTGTTTGTTTGGCAGAGATATCTCTCCCTTGGTGAGGTGGGGCTTGTAGACTGGTTAGCGGTGATTGTCGCGTGGTTCGCAGAAGTCCCATCTGGAGTCTTGGCAGATAAGCTCGGTCGAAAATGGTTGGTGATTATGGCGCTAGTGTTGAGTGCGGCTGGCATCGTTATGCAGGGGCTCTCTCATACATTCACCGCGTTTTTGCTATCCAATATTCTCTATATGGTGGGCTTCTCGTTTCACTCGGGAGCGGCTGAGGCTTTAGTTTATGAATCTCTACCCTCTGATAACCAGTTAGGTGGAGCGACTAGAGAGCACGCGTACGAGCGGGTTGTAGCTGCTAGCAATTTTATTCAACTTATTACTCACGTGGTGTCGATATTGTTGGGCACTTTTGCCTATAACGTCATGGGAGACGCCGCGCCATTTCTTTTGCAGGGCGGTTTTTACGCGATTGGCGCGCTTGTTGGGTTGTGGGCGATCGAGAGCGTTCCAGAAGATAAACGCGTATATCGGACCTCGATTCGCCAGACGATTATCGACAGCGTTAAAAGTGTTAAGTTTATCACACGAGAACTCTTCCCAGTCGCGATCATAACCTTCGCGGCGCTAGGTTTGTATGACATGTGCGCATGGTCGTTTATGCGTACCGCGATAGCGACGAAGTTTGGTTTTAATCACGAGGGTTACGCCATAATCATTAATCTCGGGATTATTGGCGCCGCTATCTGTGTCAGGCTCCTTCCTAAAATTCGAGCTATGTTGGGAGATCTTTGTGGATTTCCTGGAGTAGGTATCTTTTTAGGTGTGCTGTTTCTCCTGTGCGCGTTTAATCTCGGTTCGGCGGGCGCTGTCGCACTGGCGCTAATTATTATGATCGGTAATCTGCTAAAACCCTGGAGCTTAGTGATCGTTAATAAGAATATTAGTGATGATCACAGAGCTACAGTGATCTCGCTGTTTAGTTTTATCACCCGCGCGCAGTTTCTTCTGCTAGGCGCATTAGTGCCGTATCTAGCGCAGCGCGGCTACCTCGATGTCTCTCTCTTCTGGCTCGGAACGTTCGCTGTAGTCGCCTCGATCGGCGCTTGGATGATGGGTAGGAATAAGGTGGCTATTTAGTCTCTGATCCACGGCGGCCGCCTCGCCACCTATGGCTGCCACTACGACCTCTTCTGTGATGGCCTCGAACTCCTGCTCCACCACCTTTCTTAAGTCTTGCAACCAGCTCCTTAAGGGGCTTTTCAATAGCGGGATAAATATCCTCTCGCTTTTCGAGTGCTTGTAGTACCTCGCTTACAGTCTCAACAGTTGATAAGCATCCGGAGCGTGGCTCTTTGCGAATCGCGTCGTAGAGCGATCGCCGCTCCGTCTTAACAACGAGTCTTTGCAGCTTGAGGAGCCACGCGTTTCGCCACCAAAGGGTCTTGGCTTGGCTCCAGGTGCCATCAAGGAGAACTATGCCCTCTAATTTGGAAATGGCTGCGTCTTGATTTGCTACTGGTTCCCCCTTTTTATCAACAACGAATAGCGTGCGATCTTTAGGTAGCGTTTCTGTCCTAACGCTTCCTAGATAAAGCACACCCCAAGCTTTTGGATCTACCTCCTTCCCTAGCACCTTCTTTAGGTTGGGCCAGGAGAGGCCTGTTTTAACTGTGGCGCTTGGAAGAGTCGCGGTGATAATTGGAACGGTTCCAATGTCTACACCTGGCTCTTGCGGGTGTTGCAGAATCAAAACCTCTGTCCCTATGTCGACGTTTTGAGTGAAATCGCAGACACAGTACTTAGGCGCACGGAGGCACCGCTCGCACGGCTTTGAGTCTTCATCGCTGGGCAAGCGGTCCATCGTGTTTGCTTAAGGTAGTCGGCCTTATTTACTTGGCTTGTGCTGGCACTGTCCCAGTAAGGCTGTTAAGGAAAGCCACCAGGCTCGTTACCTCATCCTGTGAGAGGTTCTTACCTAGCTGATACTCAGCCATCTTTGACACAGCCTCTTCGAGGGTCTTTACACTTCCATCGTGGAAGTATGGTCCTGTCTTAGCTACGTTGCGAAGAGATGGAACCTTAAAGAACTTCTTGTCAGCCTCATTCTTCGTAACCTCGAAGCGACCAAGGTCCTCGGTTGGATATTCTTTCACTAGACCTAGCTTCTGGTAGATCTGCCCGCCCAAGGTGGCTCCCATATGGCAAGCTGTGCATCCAGTCTGAACGAATAGCTTTCCACCGGCTTTTTCAGCATCGGTTAGAGCCGCGTCATCACCCTTTAAGAAGGCGTCGAATCGCGATGGGGTGATTAGTGTACGCTCGAATGCCCCGATAGCCTCTCCGATGTTGTGATAGGTTAGGGGATCCTTCTCTCCTGGGAACGCTTCCTTGAAGGCAGCTACTGTCTTGGGATCCTTCTTAAGTTTAGCGACTACGGCCGCTTCAGATTCCATGCCCATTTCGATTGGGTTTAGAATTGGTCCGAGAGCCTGGGCCTCTACATCCTTAGCGCGACCGTCCCAGAACTGAGCTACATGAAGAGCCGCGTTAAACGATGATGGTGAGTTGCGGCCACCACGCTTCCCTTCGTGTCCTGGTGATGTCGGCTCATTATCCACACCAAAGGTGTTTATATTGTGACAGCTATTGCAGGAGAGCTTGTCGTTCTTTGAGAGCCTTGTGTCCATATACAGGCTCTTTCCGAGGGTGACCTTCGCCTGGGAGGATGGATGCTCCGCTGAAGGGGCAGAATCTGGTAGAGGTTGAAAAGCTCCCTTCCATGAGTTGTCTTCTGCATAGGCGTTTAACCCTAAAAGCAAAAGTGAGGAGACACAAAGAATAGAAAACGTGGATATCTTTCTCATATTAAGCACTCTCCAAAAAGTTGACGCGCATGTCGCTCCGTACGCTCATTGCGTGTGTCCGATGGTACTACATAGCGCAGGTAGATATCAAACTATCGGTTTTATCGGGAGGGCGCGGCAGTTCTTTTTCAACACAGAGGACGCAGAGGACACAGAGAATAGGCCATTTTATTGGCAATTATGGAGGTTTCTCTGTGTCCTCTGCGTCCTCTGTGGTAAAAATATTTTGCTATGCACACCTGTAGCTTACCAAACACTCAGCAACGTCCTTTTATCGGACGTGGTTAATGCCCAATATTACGATGCCAATAGACCCCAGCGACTTTAAAAGATCCTAATCTAGAACGGCAGTAGTAAACTTCCACGCCATCTGTTCGTCGGTTCTTTATCGCGTATCGTCTACAGAAAGGGCCGTTATTGCGGATAAAGGATCTCCCTAGTGATTCAAGCCGCTCCCGTTTTTTGTGGTCTATAGCAGACAGAGCCGGGTAAGCGCCCTTTAGGGATTCGTGTCGCGTCTTGACCTCAATCATAACTAGGCACTGTCTGTCTATCGCGATGATATCAATCTCTCCTAGGCGGTCGCGCCAATTAGTAGCAACGGGGATGAGTCCAGCGGCCGTTATCTCCCGAAGCACCGTTCGTTCCCCCCATCTGCCCACGCGATCTTTATTAGTTTTTCTCCATCTTGTGAAAAACAAGACGGTCAGCCATTTGCGGCCGAGATTTTGAGTTCCTCTTTTCGGTGTAATGGCTGACATACTCCAGCGAATGTTTTGCGGTGGATTCTACTCGGCCCAAGGGCAACAAGCGCCGCTCGGTGCGCGGCTGTTGGATACCCGGCGTGTTTTTCAAGTCCGTAGCCTGGGTAGCGCGCGGCTAATTTATCCATTAAGCGATCGCGCCATACCTTAGCCAATATTGAGGCGGCTGATATCTCTACATGTAATCGATCCCCTCTGATCACTGTTCTCTGATTGATAGAGGTCAAGATTGGCTGATTCCCATCTACCAATACAAGGTCCGCTGAGATCCTCTCAACCGCTAATCTCATCGCGAGCTTAGTAGATTGCAGGATATTAATCTGATCGATCCGCCGCGGACCAACCGCAACGATCGACCATGAAAGCGCCGTCTCCTTTATATATTCGAACAGGAGCTCCCGTTGTTTCGCGGAAAGAGCTTTAGAGTCCTTTATTCTTGGGTCCGAAAAACCCTCTTTGTAGACAACAGCCGCCGCCACCACCGGGCCAGCTAATGGTCCACGACCAGCTTCATCCACACCACAGATAAGCATAGCTCTCCTAAATAGACGCTCACCATAATCTCTATTAGCGAGCTTTAGCTGGGTGTGATATACCAGATAAACGGTATGAAGACGAAGAGAAAAAAAACGACAAATCGTGGTGAGAAGAAGGGAGCTGGCGCGAGCGCCAGACTTGCTAATCGATCTAATCAGAGGAAAAAAGTAGCGAAGCCCACGGCTCGATCAGATAAAGCGAGCACAGGGCGCGGCGACGTAGCTCGTACCCCTGGCGCGTCTCACTCTAAAGCGGGACGCCGTAGTGAATTAAGACGTCATCTCGATGAGCGGCTCAGGCTGTTGCATCACCGAACGATGCTAATCGAAGCGGAGCTTCGCAAATTAGACGAAAACCGTTTCTACCGCACCTGCATATTCGGCAGCGCGAGGATTAAAGCTGATACGAAACAATACGCTGAGGTCTTTGAGGTCGCGCGTTATTTGGCGTGGGAGGGCATTGATGTACTAACGGGTGGCGGCCCTGGTCTGATGGAGGCCGCGAACAAAGGAGCGCGACTTGGCCGTGAGGAGAAGAAAACGCGAAGCTTATCTTATGGGTTGTCGATCCAGCTTGAGTTTGAGCCGGAGCCTAATAGACATCTCGATATCAAGCGGCACCACCATAAGTTCTCATCGCGATTAGATGACTTTATGCGCTTATCCCACTCAGTGATCTGTACACCAGGAGGGATTGGCACGATCTTAGAGCTATTCTTCGTGTGGCAGTTAATCCAGGTGAAGCACGTACCGCCTAGACCGATCGTACTGATGGATAAAGAGTACTGGAGCGGCTTGCTTGATTGGATGCGGGCGGAGACCTGCGCCCGAGGATTAATGAGTGAGAAGGATTTCTCCTTTATTCATTTAGTGGACACACCAGAAGAGGCTTTTGAGATCATCTCGGCGCACCACAAGGATTTCAGGTCGAGAGTTGTAACCTAGCCGTTTATCTCTGATTCATCGACTCTCTCTCTCGGTTTTCGGCTGATGCCCTGATCGCCTCAAGGAATCTCTGGCGTATCTGCTCACGCTGCGCCTCTTCAGCGCTCATATTATCTGAATCTGGTTCAGGCTCCTCCTCGAACCCGTCATCATCTTCATAGCTGTTGTCGTTCGCGTAAGGTAATCTTCCGGTATCCGTATTCGTATTTTTGCTCTTTGAGTCGCTCGCCGCGGCCAGTAGCGAAAAGAGGTTCCCCGAATCCGTTCTCTTGTTGCTGACGGACGAGGGAGCTTGCGTCTCAGATGGTACAAATCCCGTGACTCCACGCGCGGTATCTAAGATTGATGCCTTAATAACCGACGGATATGTATCAAGGACATAAAGGTCTGCCTGGGGCGCCATTGGCTTAACATTCGCCTTGCTCGGAGCCGCTTCAGCGACTGTAATTTTATTGTCTGAGTCTCTCTTGTCTCCAATGTTGGTGTTCTTCTGTTGAGCGGAGCCTGGGTCTTTCTGTGCGGTAGCCACTATCGCCTTAGGCGGAGCTTGAGGTGTCTGACTGGTATCCATCATCTGATTCACGGCGGTATATAGAGCCCAACCACCAACCGAGCTCCCTATAAGGGTAAATACAAGCTTAGTCGCTGTAAAAAGCGAGGATCCTTTTGAGGTAACGGTTGATACATCGGCGTTAAGGTCGGAAGGTTTGATTCCCCCAGTGATCCCCGCCGCAAGGCCAGCGGCCACACCACCGCGCCGAGTGGAATCCTGATCGCTGACCAATTTACGCCGGATCTCTTCGAGAGCCGCGTTATCTAAAGGGCCGGCAGAGCCGAATCCAATCGTCTTTTGAGAGGTTTGTCCGACCTCAATTCGAGTTACTGCGTCGTTCTCAATCCAGGCGTCCGGTCTATAAGAGAGGCTCGGAATGATTATCAGAGCGTCTCGTGACTTAGCGAAGTTGGCTAAGATCTCAGCCACTCGTTCACGCCATTTGCTAGAGATATTTTCGAAAGGGTCGTTTAACACTAAAACCTTATCGGCATCTACTGACGCAGCTAAAAGTCGTAACCTAGCTTCCTGATCGAGACTTAGCTCGCCGCAGCGTTTGTCAGCTATCTCTTCAAGACCAATTGATAAAAGCTGAGTGTTGATCGATAGCTCAGAGATTCCGCTTCTTCTTGTGAGAAATTCACGAACTGTTAACCCAACTGTCGGAGATGGTTCGCCGAAGCCAATAGAGGTGTGGTCCTCTGATTGATAGGCGGATCCATCTACTAAGATCTCAAGGTTATCCTTAGCGTTTGATCCGCAGAGCGCTCTTTGATAGGGCCTGAGCTCTCCTGGGGATGACGCCCTGAGCACTGAGATCTTTCCTGCGTGACAGGTGGCGACGTGTAGCAGTTCGCCTGAGTTAGAATGTAGCCTTAGTTCAACCGTAGCCGGCATCTCGATTCCCCGTTTTTTCTCTTAAGAACCCTTCTTAAGTGTTATCAGTAGTAAAGGTCGGTTTGTTAGCTAAAAAAGTTTAGGAAATCTTTTGATAGGGTTAGGCTAGTAACAGGGTTGCGGGCCTGAAAGCCTTAAGTGCCTGAAATGTATGTTAATTAAAATAGTGAGCGTTTTGGCTAGTTTGAGCCTGTAAAACGGTGGGTTGTCGGCGGATCTAATGGGACAGAGAGATGCTAGGGAAGAGTGCCAAGCTCGGAACACACTCCAGCCTCTGGAATACTTTGGCTTTCTCAAACGCCTTGATATCTTGAGCTTTTGCGCGCTCTTTTTTTGAGATTCGCGCTATTCCATAAAGCTCCTTTGAGCACACTAGAGCCTCAATTCCAGCTCTGGTCTTGCGGGGTGGTGTGAGGATCCTCACACCTTCAAGTAATGTCCCCCCTGATTTAAAGATAAATCCAGAGAACTTGATCCGGTGCTTGTTAAATTCCAAGAGGTCGTCGAGTCGGGCGTTTAATCTTGGTTGGTGCCACTCAATTACACCGTGACACCAATCACTAGTTGAGGCGCTAAGCATTGGGCACTTATCAGAGCGGAGACAGGGGAATAATGGAACTAAATCTTTGTGTTGTGTAATAATCAGATCTCTTAGTCCCATCAATCTACGGGTGTGATGTAGTTGTCCTGGCTCTAGAAGGATTAAGTGGCCACCAGGAGCAGTGCTCTTAGCTAATTTCTCAACTGCTTTAAGAGCTAAATCATCTGACATCTCAGCTAGAACATTCGCGGCGATAATGAGATCAAATTTCTCATCAGCTCCTAAGTCAGAGATCGTTTCAAGCATTCGCAGATCAACAAGCGATCCGACACCTTTGAAATTACTTAGCAGTTCTTTGGCTACGTTTCGCATCTCACGTGAGCTCTCAACGCAAGTTAATTTGATAGAGCAATTTAAGCTCGCCAGCAGGGCTAATCCAGCCGTACCTGGTCCGCAACCGAGATCGAGTACCCGTAGCTCGTTTGAATCAACCTGTATCTGCTTTAGTAGGTGAAGTACTTTGGCGGCGTTAATCGGTGTGTAGTAGAGAGCGTAGGCTTTCGCTGCTTTTGCCGAGTTGATCGGCGAAGAGAGCTTGGATCCTGATTCGTGTGATACATAAGCTGAAGAGATCGCTTTTAGCGATTCAACAAACGGTAATAGCTCTTTAGTTCCAATATCGCCCAGAGCAAACTGCTTATTAGCCTCATCTGATAGCAGCGTTGATACGAGATGCTGCTCGATTAGCTCTAATGAATTTTCTGGGGTAACAGTCATTGCGCTCTGATATAAAAATAGACGGAAATCCAACTGTCATAAACTTAGACAACCCAGACCACGTTAGTATAGACTGAAATATATGAAGCCTAAAGTGTACACAATTACAGAGGCTAAAGCGCAACTCTCTGATATCCTTCGTCGGGTCAAGAGAGGAGAGCGCATCGTTATTGGAGCATATCGCAACCCTGAGGTTGAGCTGCGAATTTATACCCCGAAACCGAAGCGGCGTAAGTTCGGCCAACTTCTCGGCAAAATCTGGTTAGCGGACGATTTCATTGAGACTGACTCAAC
Source organism: Bdellovibrionota bacterium (assembly GCA_044356215.1). GTDB lineage: Bacteria > Bdellovibrionota_C > UBA2361 > UBA2361 > OMII01 > OMII01. The sequence continues at coordinate 10,151 of JBIKWQ010000078.1, forward strand.
GATCCAGCAGCTCTTTGAGAAATCCTAAGGTCGAGTACCTGTTTAATACCGAATGGCTTCTCCTGAGAGGGGCGTGAAGTGTTGCCCGGAGCCACAGAGACAAGGCTTGCAACCGTAGCCCAGATAGGCGAACCTGATGTTCTAATGCGCGCCAAAATAATATCACGAGACGAAGCTGCCAAACTGAGCGCTGAATACCGAGCGAGCGGAAAACGCGTAGGCTTCACCAGCGGCGTATTTGATATCCTCCACCCCGGTCACGTTGAATACCTAGAAGACTCACGTAGCCGTGTTGATGTTTTGTTTGTTGGCATAAATTCCGACGCCTCTGTTAAGGCCAACAAGGGAGAATTGCGGCCGATCTGTTCTGAGCACGAGCGCGCTCTTGTGTTGGCCGGACTCGGCGCGGTTGATCACGTGTTTATCTTTAGTGAGCGCAATAACAACGTGAATGTTGAGCTGCTTAAACCAACTCTATATTTAAAGGCGGGCGACTACTCGCAAGATAAGCTTTCATCTAAGGCAATTGTTGAGAGTCACGGCGGCAGAGTTGAGTTAGTTCCGTTTAAAGATGGTCACTCAACAACATCAGTAATCGATCGCATCCAACAAGCTGGGTTGTACGACGCGGGTGAGACTATCAAATACGATCCAAGGCCCGCGGTGTTCTTAGATCGCGATGGTACAATTAACGAGCACTCCGAGTACTTAAGCGAGATCGAGAAATTTAAGCCCCTCCCTGGTGCTTTTGAAGCGATTAAAAAGATCTCTGATATGGGATTTCGAATAATCGTTGTCACCAATCAGCCAGGGATCGGATTGGGATACTTCACGAAAGAGGATTTCTACGCAGTAACCCGTGAAATGATGAAGCAGGGCTCGGCGCACGGCTGCGCTTTTGATAAGATCTATTTCTGCCCGCATTCAAAAGCTGACAAGTGTCAGTGTCGCAAGCCATCACGTTGGTTCCTTGATCGAGCGGCGAAGGAGCTAAACATAGATCTCTCTAAGAGCTTTGTAATCGGCGATATGACATCTGATGTTCAGTTGGGGATTAACGCCGGATGTCGGTCGATTCTTGTTAAGACGGGGCGCGGGGGAGATGACGGGATCTACCAGGTAGAGCCGCATTACGCCGCGACGGATCTGCAAGATGCGGCCAATTGGATCGCCACTCAGATTGATCGGTAATAGATGCCCAAGCTGCTTTCGTTTCTCAGTACCCCCTCAAGGATCGTTCTCGCTGTCACCTTAGTTTTATGCGCGCTCTGTATCGGATTTAAGATACATTTCTCTTCAGTAGGGGCGTGGGCCTCATATATGGGGCGTAGCGGCGAGGTGCCAGGATTGATCTACGGCGAGCCCAAGCCGATCCGAAGCGATGAGTGGCTGTTAGGAGTGCCTTGGTTGCTCTCTCAGGCACACACGAATCCATCCTGGGCTACGAACAATCCTTCTGTTGGGCCTGATACATCAGCACTTTTAGTTGGGCTCCCTACTAGTCACTGGACGGCGTTCTTTCGTCCGGCGCATTGGGGCTTTTACATCTTTGATGTAGAGCGCGGATTCTCGTGGTTCTGGATGTGGCGCACAGTGATTCTTTTTAGCGCTCTTGTTTTGTTGCTAATAGAGCTAAATAGCGGCTTGATTATGGGCGCGCTCGCTGGAGCGATCTGGATCTTCTTCTCAGGCTTTGTCCAGTGGTGGTTAGCTAGCGTCGCTGAGATGTTGGCTTATTGGACCTTAGCGTGCGTAGCTGTTCGATACATCAGTGTATCCACAAGTTATCGACAACTAATTCTTTGGTCCCTGGCTTTGCTAATTATGTGCGGAGGCTTTGGTTTAAGTCTCTATCCACCATTTCAGGTGCCTCTAGCGTATTTAGGATTGGCGTTATTACCCTTTTTAACACGGGGACTTTTAAGTTCCAATGGACCACGCCCACTGGCTCGATTTGCTTCGGTGGCTGTTGTTGTCTCGTTGGCTATGGCCGCCGTTGTCTCATTTCTATTAGACAACAGTGAAGCGGTATCAGCGATGGCGCAGACGGTTTATCCAGGGAGACGGGTCTCGTTAGGAGGAGATCTATCTTTGTGGCGTTTAGTATCTGGTTTTTTTGAGCGAAACTATACTCAGTATATCTTCCCCCCTGTAGCTGGAAATATAAGTGAGGCGAGTTCGTTTGTCTTTCTGTGGCCAGTGTCGCTGGTTCTACTACTCTTCATAAAAGATCGTCGCGAGCTCATGCGCTTTTTACCTATAGCGCTATACCTCGTTTTCTTAACGCTTTGGGGGATGTTCGGTATACCTGAATCCGTCGCTGCTATCTCCGGTTGGTCTTTTGTTCCAACCAGTCGCGCGTTAATAGGATGGGGAGTAGGAGGTGTTGTGCTGTGTGTCTTGATGATGCGTCCGCAGCTTGTATTGTCGAAGTTGATCTTAGTTGTCTTTTTCCTAGTCGCGAGTGCAGGGATCCTTTGGTGTGTGACAGCTTTTCCAGAGAGGTTTCCGGTCGCGATAGCTGAGGCTGAATTGTATTACTCCGCTAGTTTACTTATCGCGTCAGTAGCGGCGCTGATATTTAGATCTGGTTGGTTACTGGCCCTATCTGTCTTCGCTCTCTGCGCCTGGCCACACTCGCAGGTAAATCCAATTATGCACGGTTTAGCTGTAATTACAGAAGAGCCGCTAGTTTCGGCAGTGAAACGTTTTGATCCTAATCGCGAGGGCCGCTGGGCCGTATTTGGATCGGTCGTGCACGCGCAATTAGTAAAGATAACAGGCCGAGACGTTGTAAACGGCTCGCAGTACGTTCCTGACATGAAGGCGTTTACCCGCCTGGACCCAGAGGGGCGCGCCACAGAGATCTACAATCGCTACGCGCATATCGGTTTCACCATAGCTCCTGAAGGAACAGCGCCAACTTTCAACTTGATAGCGGCTGATACATGGGAATTAAAAGTTGATCCATGTCATCCGCGATTTATAGATTTTGGTGTTCGGTATCTTGTATGGGCGAACTATCAGTCGTCCCGTCGGTTTGAGTGCTATGAGCGGGTGTTTGTGGGTAAAGATTTCGCGGTCTATAAGGGGCGGTCTTGAGGCCATCGCCGAGCGCGGTGACTAAACACTTATTTAAATCATTGGCCAGTGCCTAGGTTTCGCCGGCGTCTTTATCGTGTTTTCACCGCGACCATCGGGTAACTGCGCCTTTGGCATACTGATAAACGACTCGTTTAAGCTAAATCCTCTCTCTTCTAGAGCCTGGGAGCTCCTACTTAGGTTCGCATCTCTTCAGTGCATCCTCTATTCTCTGCATTCTCGGCGAATTGGCTGGTAGCTGTTGGTGGGCAGCATCGGCCAATGTATTGGCAAGTATAGAGAAGCTAAGGGCAAGATACTCGTTTGCCGAGAAATCGGGGACCTCTTTTTTTATACAAGCGACCGTCGCATTCATATGGGCTTCGGCATCTGTTTTAGCGACGCCCATCTCCAATGAGCATTTTTGGAGAAGAAGACTCATTTTCTGCGTTTGCCACGTAGGAGAGTTGGCGAGCGCCTTCATGCACAAAGAAACACGACTTAGTTCTTCGGGTGAAAGCGCTGGCATAGGGGGAGACAACGATTCTATCGCCGCTCTTTGCTCGCTTTCAGAGAGTCGTTGATATTCGCTCATTGGCATGTCAAAATTTTTTTTGGTAGTAGCTCTGTCAGCTCTGGCGACAGTGGAGTCAATCGAAAAAACCAAGACGAGAACCCAGCAGATGCGTGATTTTCTGAACATACTCGCTCCATTTGATGTAGGTCCTTAACTGCTTATCCTGTAGAAATCTGCAATCGCTACTTGCCGATCATTCTACCGCCGCTGGGGAGGGTGGTACAGCGTTAATTTTCAACCTGATACCTGCTGATTCATGGGACTTAAAAGCTGACCCCTGCCATCCGCGATTCAGCCGCGTCACATCAAATTGCGCTAAATCCTAGCGAGGTGGGTCGCGAACGAGTGGCGAAAGGTGTGGCAAGTTATGCGTTTCGATAGACCTGCCTCTCCCATCTGCACCGGGTGGCGTTTGCCATGAGAGCGTACAAACCGGCGGATCAAATTCAGATAATGTCTCTCTGTCTTCTAGCTTCAGTGGCGCAGACGAATCACTTCACGTACGACCTCAAGCAGCATTTTTGGTTGGGTGTGTTCTTGCATGTAGGATAGATCGAAAAGTCTCCGAATGAGTTGCGTGCTCAGGAAACGCCTTTACCGCAGCATGAGATCCTAGATGGGCAGATCTGGCCATCTACCCAAAATCGCTAGATGGACCAGGTCTGGATTGATGCTGTAAAAATCGGAAATAATTGAGGTTACAGGGCGTCGCAGTGTTTTTGGTAAGCTGCTGGGATAATTAGTAAAATATTTTTTACCACAGAGGACGCAGAGGACACAGAGAAAGCTCAATAATTGCCCATAAAATGGCCGTTCTCTGTGTCCTCTGCGTCCTCTGTGGTGATAAAGAACTGCGATGCCCTATTGAGGTTATAGGGCTTCGCAGCCCCACCCCCAACCGCCTAGAATAGCGATACTTTTATAAACACTTGCCCTTAGTGAGAAAATAAAATAGGCTCGACCATGCGAAGGAGCGCAAAGTCTATGAGCACGATAGATA
>JBIKWQ010000121.1:0-4294 GCA_044356215.1 Bdellovibrionota bacterium
CAATGTATCGCAGTGGATACACTTGCGGTTTTTTCCCATCTCGAAAATCAAATATCAACTCAACCTCCACTTTCTCGCTACGGGTAGGTTTTGCCGGCCTTCCTTAGATAATCTCTCGCAGTTTAGCTAAGCGCTCCGCGTTAGCAGTCTCTTTGCGCTCTGCGATGTCGAGAGCTATCCTGCCGAGTCCTGAATATAGGCTAGCTAACTCTCCATTCCATTCTCTTAAAAGCTCAAGCTGCTTCGATACAACCTGAGCTTCTCCCCTAGCAACGGGCCCGGTTAACACGCCTTCTGTACCTCTGGCGAAAATCGCCTCAATCGTTTCTCGCACTAACGGCTGCATTAATGCCAGCGAATCGGTTCGGTTTAGCCCAGCTTTCCCGCACGTCTCAACAGCGCACTCTATTAGAGCCGTTAAATAGTTACAAGCGAAAACAAGGCCTGTATGATAAAAACCCTTGGCGCTGGGGTCGATTCTAAAAACAACACCACCTATTGCCCCAAAAGCTCTCGATAATAACTCAACAGCTTGATCGTCACCCTCGATAGCAACCTTAGTCCCCGGAAATGATCTGCGGGACTGTTCCAGATCCGAAAAACTTTTCACAGGGTGCGCGCTCGCGACTTTAGCCCCACACGCTCTTAAATCACTTAAGATCTCAGACGATAGGGCCCCACTACAGTGAAATAGGATCACTCCTGGAGTGATAGCTCCTGAGGATATGAGTCTAGAGGCAACGTTCTTGATGGCGTCATCAGACACAGTAATCGCTATTACATCGGCAGGGCTTACACTATCTAAAGAAGCTACTACCTTTCCAGCGCCAATAAAGCCAACCGCGGCGCTCCCGCTTGCCTCACTCTGGTTGCAGATATCTTGAATCGTGAATACCGACGACTCGTTCCACAGGGCTCCAAGTGTCTTACCAACAACACCGCACCCGATTATATTTAGTTTTCCGAGCATCAGAGAATCAAGACAAAACTTTTTTAATCTAAATCGACAGGAAGATAACTGCCCCTACTGCAAGCACTATCCCTAATATCTGGTAGCCAGAAAGCGACTCCCCAAATACTAGCACACCGATGGCTACCGACATAAGCAGAGTTATAACTGACCAGAGCGTGCCAGTGACCGCGAGATCAGGCTTTTGTCTTAATGCTGGAAGCCAGAACAACACACCAGCGAGATACATACTCACTAAAGCGATTAAACTAATCGCACGCGAGTATAATCCTAAAAATGGCAGTTGCGGGTCCCAAAACGGCGCATCTGACTAAAATCACCGCGGCTTTTGAATTTTCGGTGCTCACCCTGACGGTGCCAGGGTTGCGCGCCGAAACTTCAAAATCTCTTGTGCTTTTAACCAGCTGCACCATTTTGGTCCTCCTTAACTGCCATTCTTAGGATAATACATAACTCTTAGAGAGATACTCACCGCCCGCGAAACAGATCGCCGAGAGCACAAGCCAAAGTATCGGATGTAGGTTTAAAGATAGCACAGTGCCAGGACTATAGCGGAATATTGGTGACTAGGCACCAGTGTTACGGAATTAGACCGTGAATCAGGGAGATAACCTCACGCTCTGGTAAGGCGTGGGGGCTCACTATTAGTAGTAGCTGAGAGGGGTAGATAATAATCTTGGATTTAGCTCGTTCCTTGCAGTCATAACTCCACATCTTTTGTACTTCACTTTTCCTCCACCTCTTTTCCCTCGCCGTTCTCTTTGTACAAAAAGGATCCGCCGAGGTCTTCATTTAAACAAAGAGGCCAGCGAGAACGGACAGAGGGGGAATAATTGTTTAGACTTAGCAACCTTTTGTTGTGCGGAGGCGAACATACTACCGGCACTGGCGACCATTCGTGGCTAGATTAGGTCTTGTCATATCGTCGCTCCAATAACGATAGAATCACAACTAGCTCTTAGTATCACTTTATAGTATCATGTAAACGACAAAGGCGCGATCATAGCCGTAAGAAGATTTTTACTAACGGCGAATATCTCACCAGAGGACAAAGAGCTATGAAATACATGGGTTATGAAGGGAGCATATCTTACGATGATGATGACGAGGTATTTCACGGCGAAGTCATAAACACCAAAGATGTGATTACCTTTCAGGGACGATCCGTAAGAGAACTCAAAAAAGCATTCAAAGATTCGATTGATGATTACCTCGCTTTCTGCGCGGAGAGGGGCGAGAAACCAGAGAAGCCTTTTTCAGGCAACCTAGTTATTAGGATAGATCCTGAACTTCACAAAAAACTAGCGACTCAGGCGCGGAAAAAGAAAAAGAGCCTAAACGCCTTAATAGAAGAACGGCTGGCAGGATGATTTATTTAGCTTAATGTCGAGATCCTGGAATAGGATTCACCTATAATCGGCCTTCAAATTGAATACAGCTTGGCGCAGCGCACAGTAGAAGGAGAGCTGATGCCGATGGCGTGTCACTTTGGTCTTGGAGTAACACCCTGGTCACCACTACGAGCTGGACTCCTAAGCGGCAAAATCACACGAACCACATGGCCAACTGAGTCCACACGGATGCGGAAGAACAGCCCGCACCTTACTGAGAAAAACTTTAAGATCATCGATGAGCTTATAGCCATATCAGACGAGATCGGAGCGTCCCCAGCGCAGGTAGCGGTCAGGTGGTTGATGCAGAAACCTGGGGTCGTGAGTCCTATCATCGGAGCCCGAAATCTCGCTCAGCTTGAAGACAACTTAGGAGCCGCGTCGATAGTGCTATCAGAGCAGCAGATGGCGCGCCTCGATGAGGTATCAGCAGTGACGCACGCGTTTCCTCACGATTTTGTTCAGGGAGTAAAGGCTAATATCCTCGGAGGGACTGCGGTAAACGGAGAAGCTCGTCCAGCGTGGGATTTGGCTCCGGCTTCGGACGATGAGAGGTATTAGCTTCCGTTATCTTCTAAACAGGACGTACAGAACGGCCGTGTAAGGATATTCGATTACGCCTCCCATTAAATCAATTAGTTTGGCGGTTTCCTCAAGAACACGAGATCTTTGCGAGCTGTTATTAGAGTCGTCCCAGAAAGTATTTAGGAGACCTAGATACTGCTCTGCGGTGTAACTTATTGAGTGATCAAATTCGTAAACCTGGGGCCGATGGAACCGTCCTGCTGAGCGCCTAATAAACTCAGTCACACATTCAGCCATTGCTTCATAATAATTCTCATTCCAAACGCCGTGGGGATCGCATCCATTGATGCGCACTTGAATTTCGTGCTCTCTGCGGGAGAATTCATCGTCGTACTTTCTGTTATTCCTGTATATCGCCAGTGCCCCGTTAGGCTTTAACAGTTCGTAGCATTTACCAAAGGCGACATCCTGATCGATCCAATGAAAGGCGTGCGCGCTCGTAATCAGTGGGAAAGTTTGGCCGGTAGCTTGATAGTCCTCAAACGAGCACGGCGACCACGAGAAACGATCCTTCGCGAATTTTGCCTCAGCTATCTCTCCCATTGATTTGTTAGGCTCAATGCCGTGAACACGAGCCCCCTCTTGGATAAGGATCTCGGTCCCTTTACCAGTTCCACAACCTAGTTCGAGAATCGTTTCGGGTGGCTGATAATCGGCGAGGGAGAATAGTTTTTGAGCTAGTTCTTTAGGGTATCTGGCGCGGTACTTTTCGTAATTCGCGCCGTTGTAGTCGGGTAATGGGGTTGGCATGGGGTTAGAGTATCAGTGGCTGATGCAATGACTCAAGAAGGGAAACTTTAGCTGAGAGAGATTCGAATGGGTGGATATGAAATATGTTTATATCCTTCGAAGCATAGCCCATCCTAGTGAGAGGTATTTTGGAATAACAAGCGATCTGCCGAAACGGCTCTTCGACCACAACAACGGTAAATGTAAGCACACGTCCAAGTTCATGCCGTGGAGGGTTGAGACTTACTTAGGTTTTTCAGATGAAGCTAAGGCCGTGGCTTTTGAGAGATATCTGAAGACTGGCTCGGGGAATGCTTTTTCCAAGAAACGGCTGTGATGGGAGGAGGTATCCGGCCATCCTTCGCCAAGGCTTCGGATGGCAAGCCCACACACTTCGCTAAAGCTATGGCAAGCCCACCTACTTCGCTAAAGCTATGGCAAGCCCACGCACTTTGCTAAAGCTATGGCAAGCCCACACACTTCGCCAAGGCTTCGGATGGCAAGCCCACGCACTTTGCTAAAGCTATGGCAAGCCCACACACTTCGCTAAAGCTATGGCAAGCCCACACACTTCGCCAAGGCTTCGGATGGCATACTTCGCTCCTCAGTCTTCTTCTTT
>JBIKWQ010000122.1:0-4278 GCA_044356215.1 Bdellovibrionota bacterium
CGCAGAGGACACAGAGAAAACTCCATAATTGCCCGTAAAATGGCCGTTCTCTGTGTCCTCTGCGTCCTCTGTGGTGATAAAGAACTGCCGCACCCTATTAATCTTGAGTAATAATCAACAAGGCATGCATCTTAGTCGTTAAGTATCGTCGTGTTCCTGAATCGGACTCGTGACGACGTGCTAGGAGATTTATAGCTATGATAAGAGAGCTCACAAGAAAACTAGGCTGCCTTGCTGTGTTTAGTATATTGCTTTCAACCACCCCAAGCGTCGCGCAAGAGAGTCTGCCGACAGACAGTAGCGCCGGCCTTTATGACGATTACCATCCATCACCAGCCTACCGTGAGTCGGAATCGCACCCGTTAAGAATCTTAGCGTACATAGTTCACCCGATCGGCTGGTTAGCGAGAGAGGTAATCTTCAGGCCATTTAGTTACTTCGCCTCATCAACTCCCGAAACACGGGCCATTATGGGCTATCGTGAGCCGCATGATTTCAGAAGACCTTCGTGTTTCTCTAAGAGTGACTCGATCCCCGATTGCCGCCAGGTGAAGCCATTTGATTACAAAGATGAACAGACGGCGGAGGACGACCTAGACCAAAAAATACGAGCGGCTCTAGAAGCAAAGTAGGGGGAGCTTAATCGCCATTAGCGGCTCTGGGGACCTCAATAGTTCTGGAGGATGCCGAACCGCTGCTCTGCTTGTATTCCGAGGACTGCGGCAAAGTATTTACCTGCTGAGGGGTGGCCAGGCCGGTCCACTCAAGAAACTGACGAATCGGTGATTTTCTCGCTTCCTGATAAGCGATCAAGGATCTAATCGTCTGGGTTTCCGACAAGAGTAAGATCTGATCTCTGTCGCTCTTTTCCTCTAACTTTTCGATTCGCTCCCTGAGCCAAGCGCGCTGGTTTCTCAGATCGGCGATCTCATCATCCTTAGCGTCTAAAATTCGCTCTTGGAGCGACAAGAGATTCTTCAGTCGTGACACCTCCGCGGCATCATCTGATACGCCTATCTTCTCGGCTGACGAGATCCTGGTAACCTCAGGCTCTGCTGCCGGCCTCCACGCCTCGGATGCTGGAGCGGACTCAAATTTTGTTTGCTGCTCCTCCTCAACGTGGTCGGCAGAGTCGCTCTCTGCCGCTACGTCAGCGCTTTCCTGAGCGGAGCCCTCCTCTGCGGAAGCGTGGATGGTCGCAGTCCCAGCCGCCACACCAAAGATCTGCTCTATCTGAGCACGTTCAAAGAGCTTTGAGCCATCATTGGTGGACTTAACTGAAAGGTACCCCGCTTCACTAAAGCGCAGCAAAGTCCTCGTCGATACACCAGCTAAAGCGACTGCTTCTTGCTCTGAGCAAAATTGACTACCGTTCATATCTCACGTCTCTCAAACACCACACCAAACGTCGCGATTAGCGATAATTTAAATCACGGACCTCGAGTACGGATGTCGCTCCTGGGGTTTGGGTAAACCTACCACCGGTGACAACAGCGCGTGAGCCGTTTTCTAGGTTCTCTAAATCCTGCACGACCTTCAGAGCGCTCTCGATTTCGTCAACGTGATTCTTCGCTGAATCAAACGAGCACGGTTTAACACCCCAATACAGAGCCATACGTCTAAGCGTTGTCTCTTTGCGAGACAGGCCATAGAGCGGCTGTTGAGGGCGATATTTAGCTGCGAGTCTGGCTGATGTTCCGGTTTCAGTGCAAGCGATGATCGCATCAGCGCTCGTCTTCACCGCGGCGGCGCACGCAGCGTAGGCGATGGCGTCGGGAACTGTTAGTAAATCAGAGTTGCGAAGGCGCAATTTAAACTCCTCAAAAGCGAACGTTCTCTCGGCTGCCAGGGCGATGCGACTGAGGTACCCCACACAAGCGGCAGGGTGCTCGCCGATCGCCGTTTCGTCCGAAAGCATCACAGCATCAGCTCCGCTCATAACAGCGGCGGCGATATCAGACACCTCGGCCCTAGTCGGTCTAACTGAAGTGATCATTGAGTGCATCATCTGAGTCGCCACGATTACTGGGATCCCGCGGAAGTTGGCTTCTTCGATTAGGCGACGTTGTAACATCGGCAGCTGCTCCAAAGGAACCTCTAGTCCGAGATCTCCGCGAGCTACCATTAAGCCATCAGACGCCCTGACGATCTCCTCAATGTTTTCTAAAGCCGCGCGGCGCTCGATCTTTGATATGATTCCAGCCGCAGAGCCATTCTTATCGAGGATCTTTCTTAGGCCGATTACATCACTCGCTGAACGCACAAAAGATATCGCCACATAATCGACACCGTTTGCGATTCCCCACTCAAGATCTTTTAGATCCTTCTCGGTTGTCGCCGGCAGATCGACATCACTATCTGGAAAGGCTATTCCAACCCTTGATCTGATCCGGCCGCCCTTTATGACAATGCACTTGACGTGATCGCTGGACACACTTTCTGTCACTAGCTCTATTAATCCATCCGCTAAGAGAACGTGATGGCCAGGCTTTAGGGTATTGATAGGATTGACGCTCTCCACGAAGATTGTCTTCGCGTTTGAGGCCTTACCATTAGCATATCGAAGCTCAATCGATGCTCCGTCCTGGATCGGGCAAAAATCCCCTTCGACATTTGATATTCGAATCTTTGGTCCAGACAGGTCCTGTAAAATCGCTATGTGGGCGCCCACTTTCGCCGCGATTGATCTGACATCACTCAAGACGGCTAGGTGCTCAGTATGGCTTCCGTGCGAGAAGTTTAATCTAAATACGTTAGCTCCGGCTTGAATTAGATCACGTATCTTTTCTGGAGTTCTGGATGAAGGTCCAAGAGTAGCGATAATTTTCGTTTTACGTCGACTAAGAGCCTTAGGGTCCAACGGTTTTTTGTTGGTCCAAAGTTCGTTTATAATAGCTTGAAAGCTCCTAAGAGGAGAGTCAGTAGAAGTAACTGCTCCAGCGTTTGATTCTTTGCTCATTAAAGTACCTCAAAAATCTCCTGGGTGGTGCTGGGCGGGACTAATTGTTAGCCCGCTGAGCCAAACCCAAGACAGTCGCTAGGATAAGCTACTGAAACCGTTCTTTACAAGGTGAAGAAGGGTTAATCCTTTCATTCCGGTCTGAAAAATGGCGCACCTATTTGGCCGTCCAGGGACATCTAATATTTCGAGGCCCTAATTACGGCTGAACCTGGTCCGATTTTCGGGATTTTGGGTGTCAGGATTCGATAAGAGGCGCCTTAATCAAAGAGTTATCAATGTGTTAGGTGATGGTAGGTTTTATGAATTTCCGTGATTCCAATCAAGGTTCACAAGAGGGTAAGTACATCAGCAAGCGGGTGATGATAAACGGTCAATATGTGACCCTTTACAGCACTAATGGACAGACCTGGCTTTCGTCTCCAGAAGATATACCTGCATTGATGGAGCGGCTAGATAACGCTCGCATAACCCTTAATACGGCTGAAAAGGTAGCTGAGGGAGAGGGCAGCAAGGCAGCCAAACCGGATTCCAAGGAAAAAGAGGAGGCCGATTCTAAGGCTAAGGAGCAGCCTGAAAAAGTGCTGCAAACCAAATACCGTGTCAAAGGGCCTAAGCCTCGCCCGATCCTGAGGCAGGATGGTGTGGTAATTAAAGGAACCCCAATAGAGCCGATCTCGGCGTCTAGCACTGTATTAACTTTCTCCAGTGATCAAGGAGGAGATGATGAGGAAGGAGCTCCATCCCCGAAGAAGAAACCGTCCAACGGGGAGTCCGACCAGAAGGGGGCCTTAGCCAGCAAAAAAGGTGAGGTTCGCTCAACAACGGCAAAAGCGGCAAAAACAGACCCCAAAAAGCCAGCCAAGGTGATCGCGCAGGCGGACACTCACAGGGAGAAGGACGCCAAGAAAATTTCCAGTGGTGGAAAAAAAGTAATAGCGGCGAAGAATACAAAAAAAGAAGTGGCAAAAGCTGTGACTTCGATAAAGGCTTCGGCAAAAAAAGGCGCGGCCAAGAACGCTAAGCCAGCGGCAAAGACACCGCAAAAGAAGGTGGCTAGCTCGAAAAAATCCAACACAGGGTCCAAAGCCAAGAAAAAGTAGGCTAAAGATACCTAGAACATCAATAGTAACGTACGTTTAATCCGTATCGGGAGCTGTATTGGGGTTCGACTAACCGCGTGCTTTCGGCTATCCTTAGGGAAGGCCGGCAAAACCTAACCGTAGCGAGAAAGTGGAGGTTGAGTTGATATTCGATTTTCGAGATGGGAAAAAACCGCAAGTGTATCCCCTGTGATACATTGAGGATTTTTTCCCATC
>JBIKWQ010000130.1:0-4174 GCA_044356215.1 Bdellovibrionota bacterium
CCGCTTAACGGCAGAGCGTAGGAGCTATAGTTGCCAGCATGAATCGGCGTACTTCCGTTAATTGACCCGCAGCCGGAAATTCCATTTCCGTTCATAATAATCGTGCCGTACAGCCAGTTCGTTCCCACGCTGTAGATACCAGCGGGGTGATAACTCGCTTGACCAGTTCCGGCTACGTTCGAGTGACCTCGATATCCGTACGCATAGCAGTCGTTGACGATATTGACGCTGCCGCCAAGGGCATATCCGCCAACTGTCATCAGTAATGCTTCGCCACCGTCGCCGTTTCCGTCGTTGTTTGCGTCAGTCGTCGGCGAGTTGCTGTAGAAGCGGACGCCAGAATAAGCTCCGCCGATGCGGATGCCGGTGTGGTATCCGATGATCAAGTCAGAGTAATGCGGGTGCGACCATCCTCCGTTAGCGACATCCTTGCCCATCGAGTAATGATTTGAACCAAATGTTGCTCCGCCGCCACCGGACGGGAACTGCATGGTCCCGTTGAAATTGGCGTTATTGATCGTTCCCCCACCGGCAAGGCTGCTGGCAGAGCCGCTGATGCTAATTCCCCACGTCCCGCTAGCGCCGCTGCCGGTGAGCGATGGGGAGTAGGAGGTGTAGTTGCTGCTATCTAAAAACTTGCGCCATGTCTGCCATGAGTAATCGCGGCGTTGACGGAACCATAAACCCGGATCACCAGATGTTGGACTGTAGAACTGCGCGATCCATTGCCCATTGTTGAGGTGGTCGTAATCCCATCGATGTCCGTAGTAGCCCTCTGGGAGTCCGGTTGCCGCGTTTGTGACATGCCAGTACCCCTCAACGGGGGTGTTCATGTCCGAATTCGGATATGTTCCATCAGTACGGAAATAGTTGGATGCTGTAACACCACCGAGCTGCGCCGCTGATCCGGTGATCGAAATGCCCCATGTTCCGCTTGCGCCGCTACCTGTGAGAGATGGTGAATAGCTCGTGTAGTTTCCGCTGTGGAGAATTGAACGGAGAGAGTTCCACGACGTATTGACGCCGCTGCGGAGATACCAGTTCTCGTGAGCTGACGTTGAGGCTGGTCCAATTATCTGCCAAGCCGTATAACCATCGTGCCAGCCCTGCAAGGTCATTGCAGTATGCCAATCACCCAATCCCGTGAATCTGTCGGTAAACTCGTAAGTAGCTCGATAGTCTTGATAATTGTTGGGCGTGTATTGCGCGGCGCGGGTGTCCAGAATTTGGTTGTACGTTGCGTATCCAGCGTTGCTGGCAGAGCCAGCGCTGCCTGTGACGTTAATCGACCACGTTCCGCTCGCGCCGCTGCCGCCAAGCGACGGGCTGTACGATGTGTAGTTACCGGCGTGGAGAACTTGGTTTCCGCCCTGCCGCAGTGCGCCTCGAACAATGTTGGTATTTCCAGACTCGTCTATCGAGATCGCCGTCTTCGCTCCTGATGCGAAACTGTCTGTCGTGGCGAGGTACATCCTCGTGCCGTACGCACCAGATGATTGAACGTAAATACCGGCTTGTGCGCCGCCCCCACTCGACCAAGTCCAAGTTATAGCCTGCGCATTGTCTGGGCTTGATGCGCCGTTAAACGTAAATCCGTAGTTTGATGTTCCGGGGGTCGTCGTGTTGATTGCGGCAGGAGCAACTGAGCTTGTTAACAAGCCCGTCAGCGTACCGCCGGTTATTGGCAAAGCGTAGGTGCTGACGTTTCCCGCGTGGAGAGCAAGATTGCTTCCAATAAAAAACGATCCAGAAGTAACCTTCGCGCTGCCGCTGGAGTCTTGAAGGTTCCATACGTTTGATCCGCCGCGCCAAACGGTAAGCACATCCTGCCAGCCGTTTACAGCTCGCTGCACAAAATTGGCACCGCCGCCGTCTGCTCCAATCGTTAACGTACCTGTCAGCGTTCCCCCGCTCAACGGGAGATAGCTCGAAAGCGCCGAGCTTGTGATGTACCCGCTCGGGTTCGTGCTGTTGTACGGCGTGTAGCCGAGGGCGGTCGTGACTTGGCCCGAGGTGATCGTGCCGGTATAGGTCGGCAGATCGCCGGAGGCAAGCGAAGCGCCGGTCGTGACGCGACCCTTCGCGTCGACCGTGACCTTCGTATAGGTGCCAGCCGTCACGCCAGAGTTTGCAAGCGTTAGCGCGATCGAGGTCGCGCCGGAGCCGCTTGCGTCGCCGGAGACCGTGATCGCTTGGTTGCCCGAGATATATCCCGAAGGATTCGTCGCGTTGTAAGGCGTATAACCAAGAGCGGTAGTCACCTGACCGGAGGTCAGCGTCAGCGTTCCGCCAAGGGTCAGACTGCCGCTGCTTGTGACAGAGCCGGTAAGAGTAAGGCCGCTGACTGTTCCGGTTCCGCTGACAGAGTAAACAGTTCCGACGTTGGTTGTGTAACCAGCAGGGTTAGTCGAGTTGTACGGCGTGTAACCAAGAGCGGATGTGACATCGGCGCTTGTGACGCCCGTGCCAGCAGTTACACGACCCTTACTATCGACTGTGACCTTGGTGTACTGACCGGCGACGACGCCGCTAGCGGCGAGGGTCATAGCCACGGACGAACCGGTGCTACCGCTTCCCGTTACGTCACCGGTGAAACTGAGCGAACCAGACGGTGGCGGCTCCCATACCGTATTAGTACCGTTGGTCGAGAGGAACTTACCGGTCTGGCCAACCTGGGACGGGAAGAAACTGTTCTTAACAGCAGCAGACGGCGTACGTACTTCGGATGTATGAACGTACTGCGGGTGATCGTCGTCAGTTAGCCCCGACAAGTTGCCGTGGTCTTGGACGAGGGCAGCCGCAACGCCAGCAGACGAAATACTACGCAGATCGTAGACCGCTACCGTGCTCGACTTAACGCTGTTCGCGAAATTGTCCTTGTACTGGTAGATAACCTTGTACAGAGGGCGGAACTCTACAGACGGGAATCCGCTGAGGCTCAAGCCCTCGAAAGTCATCGCCTCAGCAACCGACAACTGATTAGTCGGAGCTTGGCTAATGATAGAGATAACGGGGTATGTCAGATTATTAGTAGCAAGAATCCACGAGACGAAATAGCTGTTATTGGTGACACTAGCGGTTGACCACGTACTACCGCTAAGCAAGTTGTACTGCGGGACACTTGAGACAACCTTAAACGGGAAGTTCGTCGGCGAATCTATAACCCAAGCAGCACCGCTAAGATACATAACAGGGATGCGAGCAGGGCCAGACAGATCCTGCTGCCACGTACCTGCGACAGGCGTATTAGTAGAGACAATATCGACCTGCATATCTTCATCGAAGAATGTTCCGCCGCCGATATCAATCTGTGCATCCGCATCGGTCGCTCCTAGACCTGTAGTGGTATACCCGCTTGCGGCAAACCCGTTGGCAATGGCAGCACCGCGAGTACGGTGAAGGTACTCATGGGTCTGCCAATCAAGCGTAATGCCGTGGCGCTCATCGCCGAAATAGATGGCTTGTTGAGTAGTCGCGTTCCAATACACGTACGCGGTAGGAGCATGCTCCTCCCACGTAAAGTAACTCATCTGCGTCGAGAGAACGCCCGAAGCGCTGAAATAGATAAAGTGCAGGCCAGTGGTGTTAGGGATAGTTACCAGCTGGACGGTCGTGTACGTGTACTTAACACCCTTACAGTAGACGTCGAACGACGCCCCAGTCGGGGTGATCGAGAATG
This sequence comes from Bdellovibrionota bacterium, assembly GCA_044356215.1. Lineage (GTDB taxonomy): Bacteria > Bdellovibrionota_C > UBA2361 > UBA2361 > OMII01 > OMII01. Next base: position 3,680 of record JBIKWQ010000130.1, read on the forward strand.
TGCGTATGCCGCTGTCAAACGTGATAGTCGTCTGGGACTTGTCCGGAAAGCCGATAGGCTCGCCAGACGGGTTTGCCCCAGCGACGTCGTTCAGTAGAGCAGCCGTAAGGCGCAGCTCTACCTTGGTACCGGCAGCAAAGGAAGCCGGGCTAGTGCCATCCTGACCGCGAGTGACCGTGAGCACGTTGCCAGAAACGGCAGTGACACGGACGATCTCGCGAGTAGGACTGGCGGTGTCAGTATCCAACGTGACGTAGGTGTGGTCCCCCGCCGTCAGGATCGGAAACTTAGAACCGTCTACTACCGTTATGGATGTATCCGACGTGCCGATAGAAGAGGCAAGTTCGGTAGTTGCGTTGTTACTAAATTTTACTGACATAGCTAGCCCCTCGATAACAACTTACTTAGGAAACCGTAACGCTCCAAGTAATCGTCATCGAGTCAGAAGCACCTTTGTTGACCACAGCAAACGTCGTGCGGCAGAACATCGTACCA
>JBIKWQ010000016.1:0-47987 GCA_044356215.1 Bdellovibrionota bacterium
TTCCGTGCTTCTTTGCGGTCATTTGTGTCTTCCATTTACAAGCATATGACACACTCCGAAGTATTTAGATACAGAAAAACACTGTGATCGTAGGTAGAACAACCGCTAGATGTGGGTAATAGTCAGAGCAAAGAGCCCCTCTCATTAGTCGCTATGAGTTACTCGCAAACACTCCTCGGATTTTTTTGTTCATTGCAGTCATTTTATCGACAAACCGGCTGTTTCGGCGCTTCTTCTACCCTGACTCCCCTTAGTCGTAGTGCCCTCTCTGGTGAGTGGTTACAGTTACTATAACCTTATTCCTTATACTCTCACCTCTTTGTCTTATTATAAGTCATCCTCGACGGAGCGATAATTTCCTTCGGTATACTGAAAAAACCAGGAGGACATTAACAACTAGGAGATATATCTGAAAGGCCGAGTTCTCAATATTCCACATTGGTATCGAAGGGATAACCATTATCACGCTCAGCAAGCTCGCGATGTACGCGGATCCTGTTTCCGTTTCTGGAAATCTCCATGCCTTCACAATGGTCGGCATCGCAGCGAACCCATCTCCTACTGCTGATAGCAATATCGCCGTTTTTGGAGAATCCACCGCGCCCCAGATGATTAACGCGAGCAGTGAGAAGCCGCCACAAACAAAATCAAAAATTGTCAGCTTCCAAAAACTATTGCGATTAAAAAAGGATGATATTATCACCAGCAACGGAAGAAATCCCGCGAGAAAAATGCGAATGGTTGCCCACATATCGGCGCCGGAAGCCATGGCTGCCGCTGTGCCAATTAAAGGGGCCAGCGCCCACATAGACCAGGACACAAGATTCGGTGTCGTCTTTCCTGAAACAGTATCACGAATATACGCCGCCCCACCGGAGATACTAATCAGCGCGCTTCCTATAACCAACCAATGAGCGAGCGGCAAATTGAACATGCCTCTCTATATATTAAATAGATCGCTTGGGCAACAATGATGACATTGCTGCGGTCCGCCTAGCTAAACAAACAGACACACATTTAAAACCGTACTTCTCTACAACGCTCGCCGGAGCCTGACCTTTTATTACGCCATCTCCGGCATCAAAGCCCCATAGCCAGGCCAAATACGATCATACTTTTAGTACTCTGCGCTCTCTCAGCACCTCCCATCACGCACCCCCATTCTTGGCGCGATTCGCTCCAATTCCTGCTCTTCGCGCTCTATCTCCTCCTCTATATTTCCACGCCACGACTTACACACCGCGGCCCCCAATAAGATCCCACCGCCAACAAACTCAAGCGCATTTGGGCACGCTCCTAAAAACAGCGCCGAGATAACCAGGGCGATTGTGGGTTCTGTACTCATCCAAACTGCCGCTAGGGTCGGCGAGACCGAGGCGAATACGATATTAGATAATCGGTTCGATATGAAGTAGCACCCACCCCCAATAATAAGCCAGAGCACGTCTAAGCCCACTTTAAGATCTAGATCTACTGCTCCGATAAATGCAAAAGCTTGAATCACCGCCGACACGAGCACTCCATCCGCTACAGCAAAAGAAGATACTCCATGTCTATGAAATCGACGCGCATATTGAGCAAAAGCGCCCGCTAACGCCGCTACCAAACTCCAGGTAATTATCGCGGCGATATTGTCGACGCCTCTCTCTCAAGACAAACTTGGCGCGAAGAATACCAGGGCCCCAATTGTTGATAGCCCTAGAACCACCACTTCGCCTCTGGCTATGCAGCCTTTTTTAACAGCCAATTCGACAAACCCAAGCCAAGGAAGTGATGTCACGAATACAGCTACCGCGTACCCACCAAGAGCTATCGCATGAGAAAAAGCCCAGGCTCCAATGATATAACCACCAAGCGCGGTAGCGAAACATATCGCTAATGACCGTGGAGAAAGCGCCTTAAGACGCCGCACGGATAGAAATGGCAAAGCAAGTATACCAGCGACAAGGACACGAATCGGAACCTGCGATGAGGCGGGAAGTCCGACCTGTGTTGATACGAATCCCGAGAGTAAATAGGTAGCTATAAGTAAAACAAGAAGGCTTTTCATGAGGAAAAGCTACAAGTTTTTAAGCTTTATATGCTAATATGTGTATAATATTATCATTTAGAGCACTATTCGTAGTAATATATGGCAATCAAAGATCCCCTACTCCACAAACTACTTGCCGCTATTAATCTAAACGCGACGCAATCAGCCGAGGCAACCGCGAAGCAGACCCGTGTTAGGATTCACCGCATTCAATACGGAAGAAGAGTACTAACTGAGCGGTATGGGCTCATATCCATCCCATTTATCAACTATGGCAGATTGGGGGTCGTTAGCTACCTGATCCTCTTCTCACTACGCTCTGACAAGCACCGTTCACAGATACTAAAAGCGATATCACGACACCCCAGAGTCGGCTGGCTCGGAGAACTGGCTGGAACATTCGAACTAGGCTGCGCCCTTCTGGTGACCGAAGTGGCCCAGGTTCAGGACTTTTTGCGGTCAATTTGTGATACCTATGGAGATGTCTTCAGCACACAACAGATTGTTCCTCGTGTAACTTTTGAATGGTTTGGTCGACGTTACCTAGCGCCGACAGTTAAGCAGAGAGAATCATTAAAATACACCGCGCGTGATAAAGAGATCTCAGTTGACCAACTTGATATTAAGATACTCACCGCTTTAGCGAATTCGAGGTCTGAAACCATACAATCGATCGCCAAGGAGCTCGGGATACCCTACCCTACGGCTATCAGGAGGGTGCGACAATTAGAGGAGAATGGTGTCATCGAGGGATACTTCGCATCGATTGACACAGAGCATCTTAATCGGGAAGCCTACCGAACCCTGATTCAAACCGGCACAAGTTCTCGCGAGGCGGCGGCCAAGATACGCAAAATAGCTGAGGAGGATCCCCGCGCGACATACTTCGTTGAGGCTATAGGCCCATGGGAGTTTGAGATAGGATGGGAACTCGAGAGCGCCAGAGAGTTAAGCGCGATAACCTCGACAATCAGCGGCGCGCTGGCTAATAGAACGGTCCAGGTGCAGGTCTTAAACGAGCTAAGTGATCTGAAGTGGAGCTTCTTTCCATCTGAGGAGGTGGTCTCGATCAGATAAGAGCGCAACTAGGGAAACGAGGAAAAACATCGCGATAGTGAGGTTTTGCTGCACTTGCCTAAACCTGTCCTCTCCAAGCTCCTGACTACTTCACCACCCGAACCCCATCACCGAAGTACGTCACTCCACAGCTAGTAGTCTTCGTTGGAGCATCCGCCGTAGCGCAGTCAGTAAACTTGATTACTAAGTCTACCTTGGCTTTATCCTCACCTACTGACAGAAATCCGATCTCTGATAGGATCTTCTGGCAGGTATATCGACCTGTAGATCCATAGTTTCCAAACTTCGGAGAGCTAGCGAGGAAACTGATCGACTCTCCCTGTCCCTGGCCACCTGTAGCAGTTTCGCCTGTCACGGCCCTGACCGTAAACACATCGTTAACATCAACTGAGACACTCATCGGAAATAAAGGATTTACATCCTCGTTGACAGAGAACGGGCAGGCGTTTGTTGATCTTGTGAATGAACCGGACCACTCTCCAGCGAAATTAGGCGCCGCGTCACCACCACACGCCGTCAGCAAAACCGAAACGATTGCGATAAATCCAAAGTGTCTCATTATTATCCTCTCTATCCCCTTACCTATTTACTATCCCTCTTAAGCGCGATCTTGACGCTAGATCCCTCTAGATCAAACTGACGCTCCAATTGAGGATTATCCAGCTTAGAAACTATCTCTACGCACAATGTTTCAGACATCAGGTAGCTTGAGTGCTTCTGTAAAACTGAATCAATACCATGAATCGCGAGTTTTATCCGATCAGCGATATGGAGGTCAGCCTCCTTTCGCATATCTTGTATCTCTCTCACTAGATCGCGCGCTTGCCCCTCAAGAGCAAGCTCTGGTGTTATCTGCGTGTCGAGAGCGATCACGAAATCTCCACCCGACTCAACAGCTAGCCCCTCTTTACCAGCGAAACCAACTTCGGCCTCACCAGCACCTAGAGTAAATTCACCGACCCTGATGCCCCCATCTTTAAGGACCTCAAACTCACCAGCGCGCACCTTTTGAATAACCTCCTGCACACGCCCACCGAGACGCGGGCCTAGGACACGGGCGTTCACCTTGGCGCTTACCGTAGCGATTGAGGACGCGTCGGTGAGAAACTCAATAGATTTTACATTAAGCTCACCACAAAGAACCGGGATATACGGCTTTAATCGCTCAGACATCCCCTCTTTTAGCGCGACTTTAGCCGTTGATAATGGAAGCCTCACACGAAGCTTTTCCCGCGCGCGCACCGACAATCCCGCTGATACCATAGCGCGTATCGTATGGATCTCACTCGATAGATCGGCGTTGATTAAATCATCATTCACCTCAGGCCAATTCTCGATATGCGGGCTCCCTGTGAGACCTAGTCGCTCCCACAATAGCTCCGATATAAATGGGCAGAGCGGTGCGATCAGCAATGAACATCGCTTAAGCACATAGTATAACGTCGCATAGAAGGTCATCTTCTCTTTAGAGCGCGGGTCATCTGACCAGACACGCTCACGGCTTCGTCTTATGTACCAGTTGTTAAGGGTATCAAAAAACGGCGCGAACAAACGCATCGCGTCGTTAATCTGATATGAATCGAGAGCCTCTGTAACACTACGAGTTAATATCTCGACCTCGGACAATATAAATCGGTCCAGCTCGCCAAGCTGCGCGTCTGAGAGAGATAGATCGCTCGGGCGAACCTTATCTACATCGGTGTACGAGGTCAGGAATGAGAGCGCGTTCCAGATCGGTAGGATCACCGATTTAACCATCCCCTCCACTCCATCATCACGGAACGTCAGATCCTCAATTCCAACCGCTGGTGAGCTAAACAGGTAAGAGCGAAGCGCGTCTGCTCCGTGATTGTCCATCAAAAGAAGCGGGTCGGTGTAGTTCTTTAAGCTCTTTGACATCTTCTTGCCATCAGAAGCTAAGAGCGTCCCGGTAACTAAACAGTTTTGGAATGCTGGCTTACCAAATATCGCCGTAGACAATACATGCAGATAGTAGAACCAGCAGCGGATCTGCCCCGTACCCTCAGCGATAAAATCAGCCGGGAAATGGGCATTAAAGTGCTCAGCGTTCTCGAATGGATAATGGAATTGCCCGTAAGGCATCGAACCAGACTCAAACCAGCAATCAAGCACCTCTGGCACGCGCCTTGCCTTTCCTCCGCAAGAACAAGAAACCTCAACTTGGTCTAAGAACTCCTTATGCAGATCTGGTAACTGACTTCCGTGCTCTTGCTCAATATCAGCCACCGTGAGTACACGGTGTTTACCGCAAGACTCACACTCCCACACTGGGATCGGAGTAGCCCAATACCTACTGCGGGAGATATTCCAATCACGGGCATTTTCAAGCCAATTTCCGAAGCGCCCGTGTTTAACCGTCTCAGGGTACCAAGCTACACCCTCATTAGCGTTGAGCAAACTATCTCTAATCGCCTCAACTTTGAAATACCAAGCGTCGAGCGCCCTATAGATCAGTGGATTACGACACCTCCAACAGTGAGGATAGTTATGCTCTACTGTTTCATCTCGAACAACTACCGACTTCTCTTTGAGGAATTTTATAATTGTGACGTTAGCGTCGTGAACATTCTGTCCAACAAAATCCGATATCTCAGATGTAAAGCGCCCCGATTCATCAACTGGGTTGCGCACCTCGATACCGTATTTTCTGCAAGCCCAGTAATCATCCTCTCCGAAAGCTGGCGCCATGTGTACGATTCCTGTTCCATCATCGGTAGAAACAAAATCCGCTAAGATCACTTTAAAAGCTGGATCATCTTTAAAATATGGGAGCAACGGCTCATATCTGACCTTCAGATCCTCTAACTGCTGCCCAGTGTATGTCTGCAGGACCTCTAGATCCTTACCCAACTCGCGCTCATAACGTTTAAGGGCCTGCCGCGCCAACAGAACTTTTCCAACGGAGGAGTTAACAACGACGTACTCGATATCTTTGCCTACGGCGAGCGCCAAGTTAGACGGCAAGGTCCACGGGGTTGTTGTCCAGGCTAGAGCTGAAACACCATCTATCCCCTTTAATGCAAACTTAACTGTAATCGCGCGGCTCTGTTTTGGTCGCGTGCTATCGTCGGATCTGATCTCAGATAGAGATAGCGAGGTCTCGCACCTACAGCAATACGGAGCTACCCGGTAATCCTTGTATATTAGCCCCTTCTTATGAGCCTCAACGAATGCCCAGATGACCGACTCCATAAAAGATCGATCAAGTGTTCTGTAAGGCTTATCCATATCAACCCAACGACCGACCCGATCGATATAGGTTCGCCAGTTACCATCGTAGTCCGAAACTATGCGCCGACACTCCGCGTTAAAAGCGGCGACTCCCACCTTACTCTCAATCTCGCTCTTATCCTTAAGCCCAAGATTTTTTTCGGCGATCGTCTCTATCGGCAATCCGTGACAATCCCATCCCCACATTCGCGGCACATAAAACCCACGCATCGTCTTGTAACGACAGATAAGGTCCTTCAGAGCTGAGATAAATAGAGTGCCGTGATGCGGGCTACCTGTAGCGAAAGGAGGACCGTCGTAAAATATAAACTCAGGCTTTCCCTGACTCGCGTCGAGCGAGCGCTGAAATGTATTCTCTCTCTTCCACTTCTCCACGACGCCTTTCTCAAGGGTTGGAAAATGCGGTCTAGCCTCAACTTTTTTAAGTAAATTATCTGTTTCCATCGGCGGACATTATCGACATTTTTAACGTTTCAGTAAACAAAAGACGCCCCAGGGACGCCGGCTAGCCTATTTTAGCAACTCACGAGCTATCACAATCCGCTGAATCTGGCTGGTTCCCTCGTAAATCTGCAGTAACTTCGCGTCCCTCATCAGCTTCTCAACGGGATACTCCTTTGTGTATCCGTATCCACCAAAGATCTGTACCGCGTCAGTGGCAACACTCATCGCAGTATCGGCCGAGACCCTCTTAGCCATACTCGATTCAATTGAGGCCGAGCGCCCCTGATCTAGCAGCCAAGCAGAACGCCAGGTAAGTAGCCGCCCCGAATCAACACCAGTTGCCATATCGGCCAACATAAATTGAATTCCCTGAAAATTAGCGATAGGAGAGCCGAATTGCTTACGCTCCTTAGCGTAACCGATCGCGTGCTCACACGCCGCGCGCCCTATTCCTACCGCGATTGCGGCTGTCATTGGTCGACTAGCATCGAGGGTTTGCATCGCGATCTTAAAGCCCTCTCCTACTGCTCCAATCATATGATCCTTTGGAACGCGAACATTATCAAAGGTCACTCGGCAGGTATCAGAGCACCGCTGCCCCATCTTGTTTTCATGTTGCCCTACGGCGACACCCGGGGTGGATTTAGGAACAACAATACAGCAGATACCCTTATGCTTCTTTGCTTTATCCGCAGTAGCGAACACAGTGAATTGCGACGCGTAGCCTGCGTTAGTAATCCACTGCTTAGCGCCGTTTATTATCCACACATCCCCACCATCCTCAACGGTGGTTTGTAGTCCAGCCGCGTCAGAGCCCGCACCTGGCTCTGTCAAACAGAATGAAGCGAGCCCTGCTGACTCTGCTAGCGGCTTAATAAACTTCTGCTTCTGCTCATGGGTGCCGCCGATCTTGATTGGTGTAAGAGCTAGATCGTTAGCGACCATTGAGGTAGCGAATCCAGAGCACCCCCACGCTATCTCCTCAATCACTAAACACGCGTCAAAGATCGACAACCCCGATCCTCCGTACTCTGTTGGAAGAGTAAGATTAATTAATCCTAAAGAATGCCCTTCGCGGATCAGGTCAGCCGGAAACTTAGCCTTTTCATCAAGCTCCGCAGCCACAGGTCTAATTTTATCCGCCGCGAAACGCCCCGCTATCTCACGCAGTGATTCCTGCTCCTCTGTAATTCCAAAAAAAGCGCCCATCGATATTCTCCACTAATAAAAAGAAAAATCAGTATGTTTTGATGCCACAACTAAAAAAAAAGCGCCGCATAGCGACGCTTTCTTAGAGGTTCTCTCGATAAGACGAAGAACTACTTCGTATTACGTACCGAAACCCCAGTTCCCGGAGTCGCCATAACTCCTGGTGGAAGCTGCGTCTGACCACTAACAACTTCCCTCTCAATTGTTACAGCGCCAGCGCTCTTAGAAGCACCCAACGCCGTTGACAACTGATTAGCCGCTTCTTCAATCTTTGGAATTAGCGTGTCTAACTTTGCGCGATACTGCGGAGCTAGAACTTCGATCGCTCCAACTACCTCGTTGTTATTCGAGCGGATGACCCTGCAGATTGAGATTACATCAGCCTCTATGGCACCACGATCAATAATCTGCCCCGAAGTCCTTAACTCAGCCAACTGGGTCTTGATAGCAACATCTTGAACCGTGTTAGTAGCCAACATCTCTGCGAGCATGGCGTCTGGGAGCTGAGCCGTGAGCAGGCGACCCGCCGCGCTCATCTTAGCTGGGAATGAAACCGCTATACGAGGAGCGACCCTCACTGGACGCTTTGACTCAATACTTAGCGGAAACTGAACGTTACCAGCCTGTAAAATAACCAAGCTAACTGTCTCTCCGATCGCGTCGGATAGCTCTTTGATAATCGGAGTCGCCCGACCAACAAGGTTGCTCTGCGCTAAATACGATTGACCCATCTGAAGAGCCTTTACTCCTAGACGGTAATCCTCAGTCTCCTTGTTCTGATCTACATAACCACGCAACTCGAGTGTCGCCAAAAGACGGAACACATTGTTTTTGTGCAGCTTAAGACGCTTGGACAACTCGGTTACGCCGACCTCTCCACACGCCTTGCAAAGCTCTTCGATCACATCAAGAGCGTGCGAAACTGATTGAATTAAGTAATTCGATTTCTCGCGCTTCATACCTAACGTCCTTTGACCCGTTTTACCCTATTAAACAAAATGCTGCGGGTTAAACTCCCTCCCACAGGTCGACAAATCCGTACTGCTCTTCCTCTTTACCAGAGCCGCCCGTAAGCTACACCAACAAGCGCAAAATCAACAGTTAACGGCGCTTGTTTTTTCGCCGCTAACCGATACCAATGCTGGTTTATGCATAGCCTTATTAAGGGCTTATAACAGGGGGGTAACTAAAAGGCAATGTACTATTTTTTAGTATTCCTGGGCTTTTAACTGCACATTCTCCAAAGCTCGAACTAATCAATAGACCGAGCTATTAGCTGCCCTGCCGAGTAAATTCCAGGAGACATGCCTTTTAATTTCACCGCCAAAGCGACCGCGCCTTGGCCAAAAACAGCGCGCGTGCTCACTCTATGCGTTATCTCTATTCGCTCACCTTCCCCGAGAAAATACACCGTGTGGTCACCCACGACATCGCCACCCCGCAGAGCCGCTACCCCCACCTCGCCTGAGCGTCGAAGTCCGGCGCGGCCAAACACCACATCTGAATCCTCTACCAACGGCCTGATAACAGATTTAGCAGTCCCAGACGGAGCATCTCTCTTCATTCGGTGATGGATATCCAAAACTTCGATATCAAACCCTGGCCCTAGAAGCTCCTTAGCACGAACAGCTAGAGAGGTTAGCACCGCCGCGCCAACCGAGGTATTTGGAGTTATCCCGAGCGCCACCCGCTTTCCTAGCTCATTAAGCCTGGCGACCTGCTCTGGCGAATGCCCAGTTGTAGCGACAAGCACAGGTATCCCCCGCGCGCTGCAGAATTCCACAACTCCGACCGATGCGTCGGGAGTACTAAACTCAATGACCAGATCGGTGTTCGCAAGCGCGTTAATATCATCCGAAAACTGGACCTCCGTTCCCGCCACTATCGCCCCGAGCGATTTCGACCGCGGCGATACCAGGGCCGCCCCAAGCCGCAAGTCAGATCGCGCTAGAATCGCCTCAACGACAAATCGACCCGTTCTTCCCGTCGCTCCTACAACACCGATTTTCATCATAGCCCAAACGCGCTCTTTACATTCGCAAGCGAAGACTCAGAAAGAGGCGCTAACGGAAGCCTGACAGTCGGGTGCGCTATCTCTCCCCGCATAGCTAGTACAGCCTTCACTGGTACAGGATTGGATTCAACGAAGAGAGATCTAATCTTAGACAAGTTTTCCAACTGCGCTCGGCGCGCGCCTTGGGCGTCGCCCTTCTCCCACAACCTCACTAACGATGACATCTCAACCGGCAAAGCGTTAGCTGCCGCCGATATCGCTCCCACTCCTCCATACGCTAAAACCGCCAACGTCAATGAATCATCTCCACTAACTACTTGGCAGTCTTTGCTAACACAGCCAATAGTGTCGGCCACCGCATCTATCGAGCCCGTGGACTCCTTGATTCCACAGATTAACCCTTCCCTACTTAACTGGCCTAAAGTAGCTGGGGTAATCGCTACACCACTTCTTCCAGGGATATTGTAAGCGATTAAGGGAAGAGACGTCGCGCTATAAATAGCCCTAAAGTGCTCGATGATTCCAAGTTGTGAGGGCTTATTATATGGAGGGGTCGCGACTAGAATACCATCGCAACCTACTTCCTCCGAATACTTCGCCAACTCAACCGCTTTAGCTGTCGCGCTTACTGAGATTCCACTTATGCAGGGCATTACACCCTTAGTTCTCTCCCTTACAAACCGAACTACCTCGCGATACTCATTGTCAGATAAAGTAGCTGCTTCTCCTGTTGAGCCGCAAACAACTACCCCAGATACACCACCTGCTTTTTGAATTTCAATCAACTTCGAGAGCGACTCGTAGTCAACTTGAGAACCGTCCTTGGAGAAGGGAGTTATTAAAGCGGTGAAGATTCCCTTGATATTCACAGATCTGTTATTCATGATTTTATCTCCGTAGTGGCAAGTACCTTCCAAACCCGGCTTTTAATTTTCGTTTTACTAAATTTTAGCTTTACTGAGCGGGCTGTGTGGCCAGCGCCTGCTGATTCGCTATCTCATCTGAAACCGTTGTTACAACAGCACTCTGAGCCCCCTGAAAAACTATCTTAATAAGCTGCCCAACCTGTCCCTCTGTGCCACCCTGATTCTGCGGCACTACTTGGTAAACATAAGTCTTACCAAGCTCTGGAGAGGTGTCGCTAAATGAAAACTTCATCTGCTCCTCGGGAACCTTTACCGAACGCCCGATCTTCCCGGCAGCCCGCGCCTCTTTGCGAAGCTGATCACGTACCTCTACATGAGCATCTTTAACAAAACCCAACTTCTCGAACCTCACTTCAGGATCCGTCTCATCACCACGACGGATAAGCTCCTTTCGTTCAATGGAATAACCCTCCACAGACTTCAGTTCCTTTCCGCGACGATCCTTATCAGAGGCCACCCACGTTAGAAGAACTCCCTTCGCGTCTGTGGTAACTGTAAGATTCTCGACCATCGCTGGAGCAAGCTCCTCAGGAGTTATCGGGGCTCGATACCGCGCGCAGCCAGGCAACATAAAGCTCGCGATTAAGATGACTCCACTAATCAACCTGGCGAAACCCAACTTACCTTGATCAGCCTCGCCCCTAATCATCTTAAAATTGGTCATTGAGATCACTCGCATCAAACTAATCCGCCGCGCCTCTGGGCGCTACTTATCCATGAAGCCACGCAAACGCTTGCTGCGGCTCGGGTGACGCAGCTTACGTAGCGCTTTCGCCTCAATCTGCCGGATACGCTCACGGGTTACATCAAAGTTCTGTCCAACCTCCTCAAGGGTATGGTCGCTCTTCTCTCCAATTCCAAAACGCATGCGCAATACCTTCTCCTCGCGAGGTGTTAGAGTCGCGAGAACTTTGCGGGTCTGCTCCTGCAGATTCATATTAACCACGGCGTTAGCTGGTGAGACCACTCGCTTGTCCTCGATGAAATCACCGAGATGCGAATCCTCCTCCTCACCGATTGGTGTCTCAAGCGATATAGGCTCCTTGGCGATCTTGAGGACCTTACGAACCTTATCGATTGGGATCTCCATCTTCTCAGCGATCTCCTCAGGTGTCGGCTCACGTCCGAGGTCCTGAACTAGCTGCCTAGATGTCCTGACTAACTTATTGATCGTCTCGATCATGTGAACAGGAATACGGATGATACGCGCCTGATCCGCGATAGCGCGCGTAATCGCCTGACGAATCCACCATGTGGCGTATGTCGAGAATTTATAGCCACGTTGATACTCGAACTTATCCACCGCCTTCATCAGACCGATATTGCCTTCCTGAATTAGATCCAGGAACTGCAGACCACGATTGGTGTATTTCTTCGCGATTGAAACTACCAGACGAAGATTAGCCTCGATCAACTGATCCTTGGCGAGTCTAGCGCGAATCTCTCCATCTTTTAGAATCCTGACGCTATCACCAAAGCGATTAGCGCTCATCATGGCCCGATACTCTAACTGCTGAATAATCCCGTAAGCTCTGCGAATCGGATCTGTCCAGTGCTTGAGATCCGTACTCTTTAGTTTGAGGCGCTTACCAGCACGTTTAACTGCTACCTGATCCTCAGAGAGCAGCTCCGCCATTGAGTCGACCAGCTCCTCTACATTCGTGCCCAGTTTACGAGCCGCCGTGTCGATACTTCTAAAGACGTCGCGACGCTCTTCATCAGAAGCCTTAACAAGCTCGATCATCTTGTTAAATTGCTTCTGGTTGAGGTTTAGCTCCTCGATCTTTGCCGCGTTCTTCGTTAGCTGCTTGTAGAATTTCTTCTCTCGATCAGAATCAACCCTCTTTTCAAGAGGTAACTCCATCAACTGCTCATAGAGAGTTCTAGTATCCTTGATCGATTTGCGATAAGGAGTTGCCTTAGCGAGAAACTTCTTCTTCTGCTCCTCATCCTCCTGATTCTGTGGAGTTGGCTTAGGAGCTATCTCTTGGCCATCCTCGTCGAACTTAGGCTCCTCCTCCTCTTCTTCCTCCTCCTTCTCGCTCTCCTGCTCAGCATCATCCTCAGCAAAGAGATCTCGTAACCGGATCTCGTCGTTCTTTACCTTGTCAAACAGGCTCACGACATAATCCAGCGCGATCGGCTGCTTCAATAACTGTTCGCGGATCGCTAGGAGTCCCGATTCGATTCTCTTTGCAATCTCAACTTCGCCCTCTCGGGTTAAGAGACTCACGTTACCCATCTCACGGAGGTACTGGCGAACTGGATCTGTGCTACGACCAAGAGAGCCTGGTTCTAAAACTTCCGGCGCCGCGTCTAATCCCACGGAACCGTCTCCGGCTTCCTCTTGCGGCTCGGCTGGCTGCTCAATGATATCGATATCGTGCTCACCGAAGCGGGCGACCACCTCATCGACCTGCTCCTCAGTCATTACCTCTCCGGCTAAGGCCTCATTGACCTCATCCATCGTGATGTAACCCTTTTCTTTTCCGATCTCGATCAACCGACTGATACGTGTCTCTATATCGCCACGCTCAGTCATATCGATTGCGCTGTCGATGTCCGCAAGCTCTGCTTCGACACCAACCTCAAATCCAGTTAATTCCTGGAGACCATCATCGAGATCACCCACGATAATGTCACGGTCGATCGCGAGAGCCTCTTTATCAGCATCGACCGGTTTTTTAGGTTCCTTTGTTAGGGGTTTGATTAAAGGCTTTACAGGAGCCTTCTCACCAACTGTTTGTATTTGCTTTGCCGCTGAACCAGATTGCTGCGTGCTACTACCCTTCGTTAATAACGGCTTAATCGTTGCTGCCTTCGCTGGAAGAGCTTTGACTTGCTGCGCCTTCTGTGGCGCGACTACCTTAGTCGGCCTCTTGGTGGCACCTGCCGCGGCGGCGCGGTTCTCCTTCGATTTAGATTGCGCCTTTAATTTCGTGCCCTTCTTAAGCTTGAGTCTCTTTAGCTTCTCGCTGGCGCTCTTGAATTTCTTACTTGAGCTTGTGGCCTTGAGTTTAATTTTTGCTTTTACTTTACCACTGGGTTTTCCCCCGCGAAGACCTTTGTTACGACCCGCTCCGCCTTTTTTTTGAACCACGCTGATACTCCCTGAAGAGAAAATGAATTTCCGTGGGAGTGTAGCCATTTGATGGGCCTAGGTCTACCCCCTGAGCATGCTGTCAAGTTGACTTTTTAACGCCTTCATCCGCTCAAAAATCTCGGTCTGTTTCTGAGGATCGTCAGCGCAGACTCCAAGCTCAGCCTGACACTCTCTAATTAGAAGCGAGAGCTTCTCTCGCCTAAAGCCATTTACCGTCTTCTGATAGACCTCCTGGGGACCTTCATCGCTCAGGGTAACCATCCGGTGGGCCTCTCGCCAAAGCGCGATCCAGTCATCTCCAAGATCCTGTAAATACTCTTTAATTTCCTGCTTTAGGGAATCATCATCCTGAGTGCGCCGCAAGATCTCCGCCAACCCCATTAGAAAGCGCATCGACTCAGGTTGGAGCATCTCGCAAATGTCCCCGTTGTTTATCACCTGAGACAGGATCTCCCCTCTTAAAACCATCACCACCCGTATCAGCGCCAGGTCGGACTTCGGGAGCTGATTCGGGGAACGGGGCTGATCTAAGGCCGCAGAGCCACTTTGCGGGCCGTGATCTGGCGCATCCTGCGGCCCTGTCATCTTGGCGTCTCCGTTAGAACGATTCTGGGGTCCCTGCGCCCCGACCCCAGAACGATACCCCGCTATTAAGCGATCTATCTGTGAAGTCTCGATCTTAAGCCGTCTCGCGACTCGATTGATCAACGAAGAACGAACCACCTCTCGCTGAACTTCAGCGACTGCTTTCGCGACCTCATCGCAAACCTTACCCAATAGATTTGGACCTGGATCCTCTCCCGCTCCGCAACCGGATCGCCTCAAGACACCATCAACAAAGGTATCAATCAATAAAGACTTCGGTAGCTCTGTTAACTTTTTTCCGGTGTTGGAGCCATGCATAGCGGCGAAATCATCAGGGTCAATTTCATCTGGTAGGAAGCAGGCAGTTACATCCAGTTCCGCGTTGCGAGCGGCGGTGAAAGATTTCGCAGCCGCGTTCCTTCCGGCTTCGTCACCATCAAATAGCAGATGCACTCTACTGCATACCCCTGATAGTCGCTTGATGTGTTGCTCAGTTAGCGCCGTACCACAACACGCTACTACATTGTGGACACCTCGCATCGCCAAGCCGATTACATCCATGTATCCCTCGACGACATACACCTCGCCTGCTTGACGGACAGCGTTCATTGCTTGTGGCAGGCCATAGAAAGTCTTGCTCTTCTGATAAATAGGCGTCTCGGGAGAATTGACATATTTCGGTGACTGCTGTTCATAGGAAGCCTCAAACACGCCTGGCACGAGCCTTCCTCCGAATCCCGAGATCCTCTTTTGATCCACAAAGATCGGAAATATCAATCGGCCTCTGAACAACTCATACAGGTCTCCCGATGAAGACCTCCTCACAAGACCCGAGAGCAATATCGTTTCCTGATCGAAACCGGCTTTCAACAGGAGATCTAGCAACACTCCTTTCTGATTTGGACAGTACCCGATTCCAAACGTATTAATCGCGTCCGCGGTCAATCCGCGCTTGCGAAGATACTCACCAACTCTCTGAAACTCCCCCTGCCCGCCTTTCACTCGCATCAACGAGTGCCTGAAAAAATTCTGCGCTGTTTGACAGAGAGCAAATAGTTTTTCTCGATCGACCTTAGGGCCCGCGGATCTTCCAGACTCGTACTTGAGCTCAATTCCAAAGCGGCTCGCCAGGAACTCGATCGAATCGGGAAAACTCATCGCTTTGGTGGCCATCGTAAAAGAGATGACGTTACCCGAGGCTCCACATCCGAAGCAGTGGTAAGAGTTGCTTTGCTCCCTGACAAAAAAAGAAGGCGAGCGTTCAGAGTGAAATGGGCAGAGCCCAGAATAGTTAACACCAGAGCGGCGCAGCTTAACCGTCTCTGAGACCACCTCGACTATCGAGGCCTCTCGTTTAACCCGCTCTATACTCTCTTGAGAAATCACGCGAGTTTAAGCCTCGTCTCCTTCGATAACTATCTCCTCAGTTTCCTCATAGGTCAGGGCCAGCTCTATGATCTCGTACTCCCTAGCGCCTCCCGGAAGCGGCACTTTGACAACATCGCCTAGCTCTTTACCAATCAAACCTTTTCCAAGTGGCGCCTCAAAAGAGATCCACCCCTTCTCAACATCCGACTCCTCAGCGCCGTAAATACTGATCACTTTGCGCTCTCCGCTGTCGACATCCTCAATCGTTACAGTCGCTCCAAACACGACCCGATCAGTTATGTTTAGCTTGCGAGGATCGATAATCTCAGCCATCGCCAAACGTGTCTCCATGTCACGGATCTTGGCCTCAACCATTCCTGATTTCTCTTTGGCCGCATCGTAATCTCCGTTCTCAGAGAGATCGCCGTGACCACGGGCGATCTCTATAGCCCGCGCCAGCTCAGGTCGCATAGCTTTGAGCTTCTTTAGTTCTGTTCTTAGCGCGGCGTATCCACGCGGTGTCATCGGTCGCTTCATAGCCGGCCTCTCTGCATAAAATCAGTTCTACTCTAAGCGTGGCGCAAATACATTACGCTCGGCTCTGATACTCTCCAGTATCTGTGTTGATAATTACCTTGTCTCCGACATTAACGAACTGCGGAACAGATAGCTGTAGTCCAGTGTCAGTCTTCGCTGGTTTAGGCGAGTTAGTCGCCGTAGCTCCCTTCATAGTTGGCTCTGTATCCACAATCTCAAGTGTGACTGTCTGCGGCAACTGAATTCCAATCGGATTGTCCTCATAAACTGAGAGCTGCACCTGCATCCCTTCTTGAACGAAATATTTACCTAAGCCGATCATATCCTCGGAGATAGTTACCTCCTCGTAGGTCTCACTGTTCATAAAGTGAAAACCATTCTGATCAGAGTAAAGGAAAGTGGCCGGCTGATTAAATACATCAGCGGTTTCGATATCCTCTGTGGAGCTAAAGCGATGCTCAGTCTGCTTGCCATCGAAAAGATTACGCAGCTTCATCTGAACCATAGCGCGCAGATTTCCAGGGGTGTGGTGGTGAAAATCCATCACACTGTAAAGGCTGTTCTTAAACTTAAGAACCGTTCCACGCCTTACATCTTTAGCCTTCATAACTACCCGTTGCTTACAAGCGCGATCTTAAATAATTCGCCCGACCAAAATCAAGCAAATCCAACCAATCTGGCGGATTAAGCCAGAAGTTTAATGGTCTCGTCGACTCGGGATAGTACCCTATTCCGACCCAGAACCGCAAACGACTCAAAAAGTGGTGGTGTGACCGTCTTTCCGGTAACCGCTATCCGCAGTACCACAAAGGCTGGCCCAGGTTTCAGACCTAGATCGGTAGCAACCCCCCGTAAGGCTTGATCAATAGCGGCTACAGAGAATTCAGGAAGCTGCTCTAAAGCCACCTTGGACCGGGTCAGAATCTCGACTGCTTTAGCTGAATCAACACCCTTCTGGAACATCGCGTCCATCTGCCTAGCCAGCGGTCTATCCATCAGAAAGTCTACCATCGCCGGAACTTCTGTAAGTAGCTTAACTCGCTCTTGAACATGAGGCGCAATCGCGGCAAACATCTCATCTGACAACTCTATCCCTGCAGCTTTGATAAACGGTGTAGCTCGCTCGATAAAATCACCAACACTCAAACCTCGAATGTAGAGCCCGTTCATCCACTCCATCTTGGTCATATCAAAGACGCCACTAGCGGCGTTAATTCCCTCAAGAGAGAACTGTGACACTAACTCTTCACGAGTAAATATCTCCTGGTCACTCCCCTCTCCTGGAGCCCAACCGATCAGCGAAACAAAGTTAAGTACTGCCTCGGCGAGAAATCCACGTTCGCGCGCCTCTCGCGACGTAGCCGCTCCAGTTCGCTTAGATAACTTCTTGCCATCTGGTCCATTAACCACTGGAAAATGTGCTATGATAGGAGGCTCCCAGCCAAGCGCCTCATAAACCAGCAAATGAATCGGAGTAGATGAGAGCCACTCTACCCCACGGAGAACGTGACTGATCCGCATATCGTGATCATCGACTACCACAGCTAGATGGTATGTAGGCGACCCGTCACTCTTTAAAAGCACAGTGTCTCTTAACTGGATCTGCTCCCAAGTAACTTTCCCCCGCACTCCATCATTAAAACTGATCGCTCTCTTCTGCGGAATCTTTAACCTCACTACATGCGGGCGATCCGCTGGCACTTCTCTGGTGCGGCAGTATCCCGAGTAACCTGGAAGCTCTTTCCGAGCCATCTGCTCATTTCGCTCACGCTCCAACATCTCAGGAGTGCAATCGCACCGATAAGCGAAGCCTTTCGAGATCAACTCATCCGCTACTTCTTTATACCTAGGAAGCCTCAAGCTCTGAATGTAGGGACCACACGGCCCACCGATATCCGGAGCTCCTTCCCATGATTCACCGATCTTCTCTAGTTCAGCTCTACTTGGGCCCTCATCGGGTTGAATACCGAACCACGCCAACTCCTCAAGGATAAAACGGATCGCCCCCGGCACAGTCCTCTCGCGGTCTGTATCCTCTATTCGCAGAAGAAACTGGCCCCCGTGACGCTTAGCTAAAAGCCAGGCAAAGAAAGCAGTACGGAATCCCCCTAAATGCTGAAAGCCGGTGGGTGAAGGGGCAAAACGGGTTCGAACTTCTTTCATGATAAATAATTAATCTCGTTTTTTAGTAAAGTGATAGGCCGGCCAAGTATAATCAAGTAGATGTAATGTGGCAAAATGTTTGTAAATCTGTGGTTAGGAGCCGAATTTGCTGGTTTTTACGGGTAATTTGGGCCACCTAGTCGTCAATATAGCGTCCCTCACTTCTTAATCCTGTAGCATCTCCATCAACTCCTGCTCTGAGATAACCGGAACTCCCAGCTTCTTTGCGTTCTCTAGCTTTGAGCCGGGGCTATCCCCCGCTACTACATACTGAGTCTTTTTGCTCACAGATCCTGAAACCTTGCCGCCCCACTCAAGGATCTTCTCCTCGGCTTCTTTTCGGCTCATCTTCTCGAAAGTCCCAGTAAGTACAAATGTGACCCCCGAAAGCTTAGCCACTTTGGTTTTGTCGATGATTACTTCCTCAGGCTCCACACCGTGCTTTAAGAGTTGTTTTACTAGAGAAACCTCATCCTCATCAGTCAAAAATGATGTAATCGACCTAGCTGTCTCTGGCCCGACCTCCTCAACTGAGAGCAACTCACTTTCAGTTAAAGTCATAAAGCGATCGATAGTCCCGCAGTGGCGTGCCAATACTAAACCTGTCTTACTTCCAACGTGTCTTATTCCTAACGCGAATATGAAACGATCAAGTGGCCTCTTTTTACTTTTGTTAATCGCCTCAAGGAGATTCTTGCTTGATAACTCGCCCATGCGAGGTAACTCACACAAACGCTCTAGTTTGAGCTCATAGATCGAAGGAAGGTCACTGACCACTTTGTGCTCTAAGAGCAACTCGACCATCTTATCGCCCAACCCCTCTATATCCATCGCGTCACGCGCGGCGTAATGCAGGATCCTGTTATGCAGCTTCGCTGGACACCGAGAGTTAGGACATCGAGCGACGGCCTCACCCTCTTCACGACTCGCCTTTGCGCCACACTCCGGACACTCAGTTGGAAAAACAAAGGGCTTTTCGGCCCCAGTGCGCGAAGCCGTAACTACCGCCACCACCGCTGGAATTACATCACCCTGTCGACGAACAACCACCCGGTCTCCGATTAAGATCCCCTTTCTCTCGATCTCATCCTGATTGTGAAGTGTGGCCCTTGAAACTACGACACCACCCACCTTCACAGGGGTTAAAACCGCGACCGGTGTCAGGGCTCCCGTACGACCAACCTGA
Source organism: Bdellovibrionota bacterium (assembly GCA_044356215.1). Taxonomy (GTDB): domain Bacteria; phylum Bdellovibrionota_C; class UBA2361; order UBA2361; family OMII01; genus OMII01. Next base: position 19,897 of record JBIKWQ010000016.1, read on the forward strand.
ACGGTGATATCTTCAAGTGTGGTAATAGCCTCTACCGGCTTAAACTTAGCAGCTATCGCCCACCGCGGTGATCTCTGACGGAATCCGAGCCTTTTCTGCAGCTCGATGTCATTTACCTTAATTACTAAGCCATCGATCTCAAACGGTAGTGCCTCGCGACCATCTTCGGCTTTTCGGTATGCGTCGATAATCCCTGCGCTCCCTGAAACAACTCGGAACCCTGGAGATATTGAGAACCCCAACGAAGCGACCTCCTGCATCACCCGATCTAGCGGCTCGCTAGGTAGCTTGGATAAGATAGGATCCTGGCTATCGACAACACCTATCCCGTAAGCAAAAAACCACAGCGGTCGTCTAGCTGTCTCTTTTGGATCAAGTTGCCTCAAACTTCCTGAAGCGGCGTTTCGTGGATTAGCGAAACTCTCCTCGCCGCGAGCCAAACGCTCAGCGTTTAAAGCCTCAAACTCCTTCTTTCGAAACAACACCTCTCCGCGGATCTCAACTAACCCCTTTAAATCGTGATCGCTCCTCAACTTTAACGGGATCGCTTTAATGGTTCTGATATTGCTCGTTACATCTTCTCCAACTGTACCATCTCCCCGTGTGGCAGCGCGTTCTAGCAAGCCATCGCGATACAAAAGAGAAACCGCTACACCATCGAATTTACATTCTACTGTGTAATCAACACTCTCTAGGTTAAAGCCGTCTTTAGCGAGAAACCTTCTGACCTGATCATCAAAATCACGCGCCTCATCCTCGTTCATGGCGTTATCAAGCGATAACATCGGGACTGCGTGTCGCACGGTGGCGAACCCCTCTAACGGCTTGCCTCCTACCCGCTGGGTCGGCGAGTCCGCACGAATCAGATCGGGGTGTGTTTCTTCTAGCTTCTGCAGTTCACGAAAAAGCTGGTCGTACTCGGCGTCACTGATAGTTGGCTGAGAGAGTACGTAATACCTGTAAGCGTGATCGTTTAACGAGTGAACTAAGGATGTGATTCTATCTTGATCTATCGTGTCGGATTTAGCGGCGCTCATTTGTTATCTTCAGATCAGGCTCCCTTGGCGTAAACCTTAAAAACGCAACCATCCGCTGGTTCTTCAGAGACTAGGCGGAAGTGCTCCTCAAAGCTAGGGAGCCAGGCGTCTCCGTCATGAGATCCGTTGATGACAGTCAGGTGAACCTCATCGCACACCGGTAACAACGATTGATAAAGCTGCGCCCCTCCGATAACCCAGACCATTTTGGATCCATTCGACGCCGCGGCGCTGGCTACTTCAATCCCCTCTTCTGGAGACCGGGCCTTAAGCACCCCCTCAGGTAGTTCTAATTCTGCGACATCTCGCGACACCACAACATTTATCCTGCCTGGCAAAGGTCTGTACGCGTCCGGCAGAGACTCCCAGGTCTTACGGCCCATCAACACCACATTCCCTTTAGTCAGAGCGCGGAAACGCGCCATATCAGCGGGAACATTCCAAGGCAACGCACCTTTGATACCGATCACCCTGGAGCTATCCATAGCGACGATCGCCGCTATCTTAGGTGAGACACTCATACAGCTATATCAAAAACTATCTTCTCGTGAGGGTTGTAGTTCTCAAGGGTGAAATCCTCATACGAGAACCCGAAGATATCTTTCACATCAGGATTGATCTTCATCGTTGGCAACGGCCTCGGCTCGCGCTCTAGCTGTAGCAAGGCACCTTCAACGTGGTTAGAGTATATATGCACATCACCAAAGGTATGCACAAACTCATAAGGCTTTAGACCTGTAACCTGAGCGACCATCATAAGAAACAAAGAGTAGCTGGCGATATTAAAAGGCACCCCTAACATAAGATCCGCGGACCGCTGATAAAGCTGCAAACTCAGGCGATCTCCAGAGACATAGAACTGAAAAAGTGTGTGACAAGCCGGAGGAGCGACCTCTGGAAGATCGGCTGGATTAAAAGATATGACGACAATACGGCGACTCATCGGATTTGTTTTAATCGTATCGATAGCACGCTGAATCTGATCAACTTTTCCTTTCGGTCCCTCCCAAGAACGCCACTGCTTACCGTAAACGGGGCCAAGCTCACCATCGGAGTTAGCCCATTCATCCCAGATAGAAACCTTATGCTCTTTTAGGTAACGAATATTCGTCTCGCCTTTTAAAAACCATAGGAGCTCATAGATGATCGACTTTAGATGTACCTTCTTTGTTGTTACAAGAGGGAAGCCTTCCTCTAGATTAAAACGCATCTGGCGCCCGAAGACTGAGTACGTTCCAACTCCGGTTCGATCGGGCCGCACGATAGCTCCGGCTTTCTCAACTCCGGACTCAGGCTTGCCGTTTTCAAGAATGTCTTTAACTAGATCTAGGTACTGCTTCATACGCCTCTGGTAATCTACACTATGACCAGGAGGAGCATACTTCCAGCGGGGCTGAGACATCAAGGAGGTGTCTGGAATTACGCATAGTGAGGGAGATATCTCGTAGAGGTGGTGTCCGCGGACTTACTTACCCCGATACTGTCGCTAAGCCGTACCAGATCGGCTACCTAACCAACTGAATTGAACAGGATTTACCACTTATGATACCCTACCCGAGTTATCCTCAATAACAAAGGGAGTTCAACGATCGGGGCCGATTAGGCCTCGATGAAAATGGGAAATATAAATTGAAGCCGACCAAAGAGGCGCTACTAATCTAAAGAACCAGTATAGATGTTGACTACAAAACCCAGGGATATATCGATACTAGATTCGGACGAGCGTCACAAAGAGATCTCGGATGCGTTGCTGGAAAACGCCTCGGTACCGTTTAGAACCCGTTCTGGCAAACCTGGCATCCCAATGTTCGAACTCGATATCTTAAACGCTCATGCTCTTTTGAAAGAAGAAGTATTAAGAATAGCGGTCGAGTATGTCGACCTGCTTCTCCTACAAGACGAAGTTAAGGATAGAATTAATAAAGCACCGTTCGATGTGGATGCGTGTGCGGAAGACTCCATGATTACCAAGCTCAGGAACGAGTTTATTCTATGGAACATACATGCGTTTCAAAGGGTTCATTCTTTGCTAAATACCGATAAAACAGCCCTTAACAACTCCGACTCAGCGAAGAATGGCCTTGTCTATGATCTTGTAGGGAAGATGATTAAATTATCTCTAGTGACAAAACAGCAGCTAAACAGCAGAAAATTTTTAGTAGGAGATATTCCCGCTTTTGCGTTTCCGGACCATTTGATTAAGGAGTGGACGGACACCTTCATCACCTTGGAAGATGTCAATGCGGGTAACGCACCTAAAAAGAAAGAGGCAATCGCCAATCTTGTGATGCAATACCTTGACTATATCGCGACAGCAGTAAAAGGCCGTCAATGGGAATCATGCCAAGGAAACGAGGTGTTGCCTTCTACCTCAAAAACTCTCAAATAATTTCTTACCCTTATCGGGGCCGATCATAATCACGCCGTCTTTTACGGCGCTATTTACGTTATTATTAGATACGATCTCCTGCGGGAGTCTTATCGAAAATACGCTTTTGTTCCGCAAAATATAAGAGAACACCGCGAACTGCACGTCCTGCAAAATACGAATATCGTCGTACTCATGGTAATTTTCATCGGGCCACTTGATCGCCACAAAGGTCCCGTAGACATCAGCCAACCTCGCACCTGTTATATTATTCTCTGGGAGTAGCCCCCTCTCTAGAGCCTCGCACGTTAGAGCGCCCGGCCCGTGGTCCCCCGCGATTACCACGATCGCCTTTCTGTTTGACGATAGGATCAGGTCGATATCATCCCGCATCTCCTGATTAGCTTTCCCCAGATCCTCTTTGTACTTAGCGACTTCATTACCTTTACAAGCGCCATCGCGGTAATCGATATGAGCAGCCAACGAGTGCGCATACATGAAGTAAGGATCCTTCGACTCAAAGCCACGGCGCATCATGGAACGCTTCTCATTTACCCACTCATTGTATTGCAACGGCGTAGTACCGAGAAATTGATTGTGGCGAAAATAGCCGTTCTTAATAGCGGCGGCTATCGCGTCTACTCCAGATGACTCCATATTTGCCGGAGCCACTACATCGGGTCCAATCCTAAGAGCGTTCACACCCGCTAGCAGGTGTCCATTGCCAAGCATGTGGCTGAAATAGCCCCACGACTCAATCGCCCGAAATGTTGTATTGGGGCCACCTATTGGATTAAGTGGCTTAGGGCGCATAGAGAGCACTCTCGACATTGAGGGCTGAGTACGCACCGCCACTGTGTAGACATCTGGATATATCTTAAAGCCGCGTTCCTCCAAAAATTTGTTTTGGTCTGAATTATCTATCCCGTGAAATCGCAGAACCTTGTCTGGCAGGTATGAATCGTAAACCAAAAGGTAGATATCAGGCTTTTGTTCCGGCTGCCTCTCTAGATAGATCGATGGATCGAGATCTTTGGGCATATTATCCGGATGCTTCACATAAAGCGGGGCGTGCGGGATGCTCATGAAACTCGCCGCTCCAACAAGTCCAAAGAAAAAAGCGTACAAGGGACCACGGAAGAGGCGATAGCCGAGCGAGATTAGAACAAATGACGCGGCTAGCAACGCGGCGTGGTATTTGAACTGCGGCAGATCGCTACCCATAAGACTTGTTATCATCGGCATAGAGTTCATCGCGAAGGAGCACGCCGCCACGCATATTAGAACTATATTAGCGCTGACGCGCGGCTTAAAAATCATCGCTCCTATTACGCCGGCAAACGCAGGAATAACCAGGAAGATCGCCGCAAATCTCACCATCAGAGGCAAGTTGAAATAATCTATGTTAGCGGCGACATAGTTCACCAGAGGAAACGCGGGAAACAGGAAGAGGCATATGTCACTTAAAGGGAATCGGACCTTTATAAGGCGTTTACGCGCTCGATGTGTCAATACGACCATGACCGCCAATATCACCGCGAACGCGCAGCAAATGAAGAAGAGCCTCTCTCTAAATTCGACAAAATCCTGAGTCGCTGGGATGCGCTGAGCGCTTATCTTCGTCGCGAGGAAAGTTAAAAGCGCGACACACAGTGGCAAAACAATCCGAATCAAAGGCCAAAACCGTTTCACTAACTCAGTGCTAGAAAATATCCGACCCAAGGATAACGTAAGAAAAAAAGCGACGGATGTTAACGCCGCGGCAAGCGCCTCTTGGGCGTACAGGCCTTGATGATGAGATGAAAAAAAGAAAACCGCGTAGAAATACGCCGCCAAGACGGCCGCCGCGACTGTCGCTCCACTAACGATCTTAATTGGCAGCCCTTCCTTGGGTAACTCCATTGCCGCGCTTTTAGATGCTTCAGTCAAACTGAAGTGCTCCACCATCTCACAAACTCCTTACCTCGCGAGGGACAGACATACAGTCCCTAAATCCATAAAATACCAACCTTAAAAGACGAGGCGCAACGGTATTTCGAATCCACTTAGCACCTTTACAAGCTCAATAGGGTCGTGCTACCACGAGTTAAATGAAAGTCAAAAAGAACATCCCTCTCATTAGCGAGTTTCGTGGTTTTGTGTCCGCGCTCGCGGTGGTTGCGTGTGCATGGCCAATCGACTCATACGCCTATCTTGACCCAGGTACCGGTAGCTTGATGTTACAAGCTATCGTGGCTGGCATCTTCGCCGGGTTATTCGCGGTTAAAAGATACATATTCATGATAATCGGTTTCTTAAAAAGCCCCTTCAAAAAACGCGACTCAAAGAGCGCGGACTCGACACCTGATGACCGAGTCTCCTAATCAACATTTGCCAGGCCGAATTGACGGATCCTTCAGAGATCCTAGCGGCTTCGTGTTCGCGAGAGATGGAGAGATCTACAGACAAGTTAACTTAGTTTACAAACCAAGCTACGACGCTCTTATAGAATCCGGACTGTACGACGACCTCACAGCCAAGCAGCTACTTATTCCTCATGAGGATATCGAGCAAAGGTCTCATGCTGAGCCGGGCGGATACAAAATAATCAAACCCATCAAGATCCCCTTTATCTCGTATCCTTACGAATGGTCATTCTCTCAATTAAAAGACGCCGCTCTCACAACTCTCGACGTTCAAATCGCGGCGATACATCGCGGCATGTCACTCAAAGATGCCTCAGCTTATAATGTCCAATTTATCGGAGCCAAACCGATCTTCATCGACACCCTCTCGTTTGAGCCCTACATCGAGGGGAAAGCATGGGTTGCCTATCGCCAGTTCTGTCAACATTTTCTAGCGCCGCTTGCCCTAATGACTTACAGAGATGTAGCGCTCAGCAACCTATCGCTACCATTTATCGATGGCGTGCCATTAAGTCTGGCCAGCAAGATACTTCCTAAGAGGACCTGGGCAAGCTTCTCTCTCGCTACTCATATTCACCTTCACGCTCGAATGCAGAGCCGCTATGCCGACTCCGGCTCAGGTGGAAAACCAGTTAAAGAGGCGCGAATAAGTAAAACCGCTCTGCTAGGACTGCTAGACAATTTGCGGGGTGTAATTCAAAGCCTCTCGTGGAAACCCGGTGGAACAGAGTGGGCCGACTACTATAACGCAACTAACTACTCATCGACCGCCATGTCTGAAAAAGAGCAGCTAGTCGAGCGGCTGTGTCGCGATGTAAATCCTGGGACGGCATGGGATTTAGGGGCGAATACTGGGGTATTTAGCCGCCGAGCTGTCGCGGCCGGAGCTTATACAGTCGCGTGCGACATCGATCCAAGCGCCGTTGAGCAAAACTATCGCTGGTGCAGATCAGAGAAGCTAACGCAGATGCTCCCATTGGTTATGGATCTGACCAATCCATCACCTGCGATCGGATGGGCCCATAAGGAGCGATATTCGCTAATTGAACGAGGCCCGGCGGATCTGGTTTTAGCCCTAGCGCTTATTCACCATTTAGCTATCTCCAACCATGTGCCTCTACCTAAATTAGCTTCATTCTTCGCTTCATGCGGAAAAAATCTGATTATCGAGTTTGTGCCTAAGAGTGACTCTCAGGTTCAAAGACTTCTCTCGTCACGCCAGGATATCTTTGATAACTACACAGAGAACGAGTTTGAGCGCGCCTTTTCGGAGAAGTTTGTCATCGAGGCCCGCGTTCCAGTCCCCGAATCCAAACGCGTTTTATATCGGATGCACCGCGCTCTTTGAGCAATAGATGACATCGGGACCCAGAGCGGCCATACAAGCGAACGATACAGTCTCAGACTGGGTGAATACATCGAGGCACATCCGCTCTGCCATCCGCTCAGGTTGCGAACGCGGAAATCCATCATGGGTCAGTACCTCGAGATGCTGAAATAGCAGCGTCTCGTTTAATGTAGTAAGAGGTCTCGAGAACGCCACGACGTAATCACCCGGATTTAGATCCACTGAGGCAACCTCAACATCGATTATTGAATGAGACCCGACATACGCCTGACGCTGCGTTGGCGCGTCTCCCCCGAACTCAGAGATATCCCCCACTACCGCCCGATCAACCCCATCACTTGAAAAGAATGGGAAGAGCTGATTGCCGCGAAAAAGATAGACGCTCCCATGCCCCACCCTAGCGGTGGCGAACTTATAGTTGTCGACAACAAACGCCAAAAGAGATGCCGCCATGCGGCCACCGGCGGCTAGTTTATGCCCAAACCCGTACACAGACGCGTTCGCCGCACGGAAAGCAGCCTCAAGCGCATTAACAGCGGCATCCTCCTCGTCACTTGGATCTCCAGCCGAGCTCGGAACCTGCCCAAAGCCCTGAAGGTGCTCCATCAGACCTTCAACGAAATAGTCCAATGCGAGTCTGTAGGCCACCTGCGAGCCGACCCCCTGGATGACCGCCGTAGACCCTGCGAACACCATCTGCGCCGGCTTTAAAGCCGGATTTAGCGCTAGGAAGGCGGAGGCATCCTCCAACGCTTTACTTCCCCTAAAAATGTCGCAATCTAATCTGGTTAATGCCATGGCTAACTTCATGCGCCCTTAAAAGCGCGCCTTATTTAGGAAGGCTTAATCAACTACCCCGACTCTATCTTACCTTAGAAGCTCTTTCTAGGATCATTTCTTCGTAGTAAGTTCAGAGCTTAATAATTCCTCTGTCTACTGTCACCGGAGCCATAAAGTATGATCACCATCTGCCGCGGGAAAATAGCGTTCTTTGCGACCCTCTCATTAACCCTCTGCGCGATCGCCGCGACGGGATGTAAAGGCAAGAGCAGTGATTCCGTGGTGACCACAAAAACATCCGCGCAACTCTCTGATGACCCGCTTTTGAAGAAGATACCGAACTCAACAGCGATGTTCGGCGTACAGGACTTCGGGGGCGAAGGCTACAAACTGTTCACTCAGTCAGCATACGGCAATACCAAGAACGCGAAAGAATCATTAAACGATCTCGTTGAGAAGATAAAAGATGTTGGCGCCGGAGATGAACTGATCAATCTTTCAAAGAAGATCGTGGACGCGGCTACTCAGCTAGGTCTCATATCGGCAGAAGGCGCCTATACCTTTGAAAAAGTAATTTCTCGCGCGGCGTTTTTTGTTGGCCCGGCAAGTAGTGGAACCCTCCCTGTTGAGGCGGGTCTTTTTATCCGTGGCGCGAATGGAGTCAAGCTTGTTGATAAGCTAGGGACCTTGCGTGGCTCTTTAACATCTCCAGATCTTCAACTCGCGGACGAATCAGTCGCGAACTCCTTAAAGAGCTTCTCCGTGAGTTTTAAAAATATTCCGGTAAAAGTATATTTCGCCGCAACTGATGAGCTATTCGGAGCCTCCTTCGAAAAAGCTAATTTAGAGGGCCTTTTTGCGGCCGCCGACACAAACACAATCGATACACTGCGCGGCCTTCCGGAGTACAAACAAGCTACCAAGACTATCGGTACACCTGAAAAGCCTGTCTCTTTTCTATTCCTATCAATGCCGAGGTTCAAGCCAACCCTGGAACTGATCTCCAAAAGCAATCAAGACAATAAATTGAATACGGCTGAGATCCCCGTTGATGGTGTGGCTGTTCAGAGTAGCTTTCCAAAACAGTACACTCACAACGTAGGCCTAGCTGTTAGCGCTAAGAACGACGAGCAGACAAAAGTGCTAGCGGCTCTTGAGGGAAGCGCCCTATCCCCCGCGAGCCTGAAGCTTCCAAACGAGACGGCCTTGTCGGTAGCGTTAGATACAAAGTTTATGCGCAAGCTAGAGCCGATGATCAGAAGCATCGAGGAGAGCGCTCCAGCCGGCATAGCTGAGCAAGCCAAGAAACTAGAAAGTTTAACCCTAGGGCTTAGAAACAACGCCGCTGGATCCCCGATACCGGATATATTCTTAATGATGGAGAGTTCAAGCCGCGAGGAGCTTAAGTCATTACTTGAGTCCACTCTCGGTTCATCGATGTCGCTGCTTGGACAAAACGCCTCGTGGCAAACAAAGGACATCGATGGCAACCAAGCCAAGTACTTCACCACTTTGGTAGGGGCTGGGGTTTATATGAGCGCCCCAACTGGAAGTAATAACCTGGTGATAGGATCATCCGAGTCGGCCTTAAAAGATCTCTTAAGCGCGCAGAGCAACAGGACCGCTGGAATCGTTTCGTCTATGCCAGAGGGTTTAAAGACTCAAGTAGGATCAGCTAATCTGGCCGCCTTTTATTTTAATTTTAAAAAGGTTGCTGATGTTGTTAATTCAGTTAAGAACACCCTAGCGATGTTCACAGGAGGAAACTCTGAATTAAACGAGCTGTTAAATTCCGCTGATATAGCTTCGTGGGGTTTTGCCGCGGGTGGAGTCTCTTATAGTCCAGGAACATTATCGATAAACTCGAGCTTTGATGCGGGGTTGCCGAGTTAGTTCAGTTCTTCGAACCCTCTTCTAAAAGCTGCTCATCTTAATCCTCAGAAGTCACGAAACGACTGATGATGGAGATAAAGAATATGAACAGCCTCGCGCAGCTTCTTGAAATCGCTAGCAGAATTGATCACCTCGGTAACTGCGCTGAATGGATAGCGCGCGAAACTTGCCACACAGATAACTCTGTTTCGCAGACAGGAACTCTAATCTCGGTGCTTGCCGAGGATCTTCGTGATAAAATCACTAATCTTGTTCAGGAGTTAGAGCAAGCAGGGATGCTAGACGGAACGCACTAAGGAAAAGAGGTAGAACAGCTACTTAGGTCACTGGGTTGCCTATAGTCGCTCAAAAGTGACGGCCCCTCCTAACACCATTTCAGGTAGTTAGGAGGGGCCTTCGCATTTCCACCAGGGCGTCGCAGTGTTTTTGGTAAACTGCTGGGATAATTAGTAAAATATTTTTTACCACAGAGGACGCAGAGGACACAGAGAAAACTCCATAAATGCCCGTAAAATGGCCGTTCTCTGTGTCCTCTGCGTCCTCTGTGGTGATAAAGAACTGCGATGCCCTATCCGAATCTTGCCTCTCTTTACCTGATTAGCCGCATCTGGTAGTCTCACGCGGCAGTTTTTTTAGGAAAGGGTAATAGCCGTGGAAAATTTCACAATTGAAGTAGCACAGAGGACTGATCTTGGTAAGGGCGCGTGCAATCGTTGCCGCAAGGCCGGGTTTATACCTGGGGTAGCCTACCACCGCGCTGATGAGCCGGTAGCTGTTCAGGTTTCGTACAAAGAGTTCACGATGTTGGCCAAGAAAGCGCGTATGTCGCAGGTATTCACATTTAAGAGCGGCAATCCAGCTTTAAATGGCAAGTCAGCGATAGTTAAAGATGTTCAGCAGGACTACCTGAAGGGAAAGGTCTTGCATGTTGATTTCCAGACATTGAAGGACGATGAGGAGATCACCGTGTACATCCCAGTAAGTTTGGTGGGAGAGGCCCCTGGCGTTAAAGTTCAGAACGGAATCCTAACTCTGGTTACTCACGAGATCGCGGTATCTTGTTTACCAAAGAACATTCCTAACCAGCTCCAGGTTGATATTTCAAACCTAGGATTAGGTCAGTCGATTCACGCTAGCGATCTAAAGCTAGGCGATGGAGTCACTCTCTCGGATGACCCGCATGAGACCATCGTTAGCGTAGTAGCAGCTAGAACGGCGGAGGATGAGGCTAAGGCGGCTGGTTCAGCGGAAGGTGCTCCAGCAGCGGCAGCAGCTCCGGCGGAGGGCGCTAAGCCAGCGGCTAAGTAGGTCGTTTAAGCTTAGTATGACGAGCGGTGCGTCTGGGCTTGCCCGGCACCGCTCTTTGTTTTTCGGCTTAATTTTCTGTGAGGTATCGTGTCAGAGAACTTCTTCTCGGTGGTTGTTGGATTGGGTAATCCAGGGGGCCAGTACGATACTACGCGCCACAATATCGGCTTTGCGGTGATCGACGCATTGCGAGCGTGTTCGGGATTGAGAGATGCATCAGAATTAAAAATAGCCGCGCAATCTCATGCGCGAGATGCACTTACAGGTTCGCTGGGATCTACTGGATGGCATAGTAGGAATGGCTTTCTTGAGGCGAGTTGCTCAATCGGTGATTGGTCGAGTCACTTGATTAAGCCGATGACCTATATGAACCGCAGTGGCGAGCCGCTAAGTTCGTTTTTGCAGTTTCGCAAGATCTCTTTAGCTCAGGTAATTGTCGCGCATGACGAGATTGATATACCGTTTGGCGCGTTGCGAGTGAAGTTTGATGGCGGAGAGGGTGGTCACAATGGTCTGCGCTCGATCTCGGAGAGGTGTGGAGGGCGTGGTTATGCTAGGGTTCGCGTAGGGGTCGGTAAACCGCCAACGGGGAGCCCCCAAGCTTTAAAAGAGGATGCCATCGCGTCTTGGGTTCTAAGTCGTTTTACCGCAGAGGAGCATCCTTACGCTGAGGAGATAGTAGTTTCCGGGGTCTTAGCGATTTACGAATTGGCGACCAAGGGAATGAGGTCAGCGCAGAATAAATTTAATAAGTAGCTAATATCACCCTGTTTTTAGATTTCTGTGGTTTTGAGTTAATTTTTACCTGTGTCTGGCCTCGGGCCAGTTGTTTTTATTGCCTAATCTGGTAGACTCACGCGGCTTTTTACCCGAAGACTAAATGTATATAGATACGGGGAAAAGGGAAGTTATTTGATTTACAGAGATAGGTGTAGCATGGAAGTTCGCCGTTACGAGTCGGTGGTTATATTTAATCCGCGCCTGAGCGATGCGCAGTTGAAGGAAGAGATCAAGAAGATTGAGAACCTTCTCAAAGCCAACAAGGCTGAGATTACAGGTGTTGACACCTGGGGGAAGAAGGAAGCGGCGTTCGATTTCAATAAGCAACGCATGGGTTACTATGTGGCGTTTAATTACGAGTCGGCTAACCATGAGGCTCCAAACGAGCTTCAGTCGATCCTCCGTATCACCGACGCGGTGCATAAGTTTCAGACTCACCTGATCAAGGCGAAGACGCGTAAGTTCAAGGGAAATCCTTTACGGTTAACGCAGCCACGCACTGATATCGACGATTACGATTTTGGTGGTGATTACGAGTAAGAGGTCTGGCACTCGCCGTGCCGACGCACGAAATTTCTAAACTGAGGAGTTTTAGCCATGGAAGTTATTTTAAGAGAAGATTACATCTCGTTGGGTTACATCGGGGATACAGTTAAAGTTCGTCGTGGATTCGCGCGGAATTTCTTGATCCCTCGTGGAATCGCCGTAGAGGCTAGCTCAGGGAACGAGCGTCAGTTAAAGCACAAGCTTTCAGCGATCGTTGCTAAGCGCGTTAAGAAGAAGGCCGAGGCAGAGGCTTTTGCTAAGGTGCTTGGACAGGTAACAGTGGAGTTCACTATAAAAGTAGGTGCTAAGGGCAAGAGCTTTGGAGCGGTTACTTCTCGTGACGTTGAGGCATCGCTCAAGGCGCTTGGATACGCCGTAGATCGCCGTCAGATTCGTATCAATGAGACGATCAAGGGACCGGGAGTTTACACAGCAGATGTTAAGCTTCACTCTGAGGTTACCGTTCCAGTTCAAGTAAAAGTTATCGCTGCTCAAGCTCCAGTTGCCGCAGAGGGCGCTGAGAAGGGCAAGCGAAAAAGCCGCAGGAAGGACGTTGAGGTAGAGGCTGCTGCTCAGGATGAGCAGGACACAGAGAGCCAAGAATCTTCTGATTCTGACGATACAGAGGAGTAGACTTTCGGGTCTATACATATGCGTATATACGCATTGGTCTAACACTGCTTACTACTCTATACTACCAACGGATTTTGGTTGTCAGCCATATTAGGTTCAAGGTAAAGAGTAGGCGATGATTCAGGCCGAGGATATTGCAAGCCAAACTGCGGGTGCTGATGGTGACGAAAGTCGCCTTGGCGGTGTTTGGCTGTCGCTCGTATTTCTCATCTCATGTCTTGTGGCTTGCGGAGTCATCATTGGCCTAGGTCATTACTTCTTGCAGGCCCCGAGAACGCTTTGGCCCTTCTCCCGAGGATTAATTGGTGGGCCAGTTAATGAGACCCCAAAAGCATTTGAGAATGTCCAAATAGCGTCAGCAGGCGCATACCTGAAGGCAGCTCTGGCGGAGGATGGAAATCCAAAGCAGGGAGAAGATTTTGCCGTTGTGGTTACATTCAAATTGCGTCGGACTCCTTCAGAGGGAGAATCGTTAGCGCTATTTGGTAAGTTTGACGCCGATCTCCCTGGAAAACCTGGGTTTGCTTTGTCCTTAGAGGGCGCCCCAGACGGCGTTCGGCCGCGAGTTTATGTCAGCACAGACGGAGGCGTTGCTAGATGGCACGTTTTTTCAAGTTACCCGATTAATCGCCGCGACTGGTATGTACTGGGCCTTTCGTTCTCAGATGATACATTTGTATCAACCAGGATCTTTCGTGCGTTTTCTGGTGACAAGCCGACACTATTAGGAGGTCACAGGTTAGCTGATGGGTTGCCGAAATCAAAAGCTGGCATGGTACTTGGAGCATTCGGATCGAGTCGCTTTAGGGGCCAGGTCGGGCCGTTTGGTGTTCTATCGGGTAAGGGACTCAGCGGCCGATTGGCTGGGTACATACAAGCGGCTGGATCGAATCTGAGCGGTGTGCCAAGCGCTCTAGAGCAAGAGGATCTTATTTTGTGGGGGTCTCCAGCGGTCGACCTGGGACCTAAAAAGATAGAGATTATGACTGTTCAATCGACCGTCGCGCGACCTGAGCAATCTACCAATAAACAGATAAAGAACAGGCCTGTAAATCAGCTCAAGCGGGTAACCCCAGCGAAAAAAGCACCAACAAAAAGTGCAAAGAAGAAGCGCAAACTATAGGCTGATTGTATGGGCTTAGCTTGCATCTTACTGGGCAGGATCGTTTTGATTGTTCTGACCCTAGCGACATTGGTTCAGGTATCTGGTGATCTCGAGAAGATAGCGGTCTGCATTTTGGTAGCTGGAGTCTTTTCTGCGCGGATAGCCTTGCGAGGCAGCTCCTACCTCAACTTCGGAGTTTCTGCCGTAGCCATGCTGCTGACTCTTGCTCCATGGACAGGTGCCTTGACCTTGCAGGCTTTTAGCCTGGCCTTCTTTGTTTTTAAGGGGCGCAGATACGAGTTGGCCGATAGTCGATCAAGTCAGGCTCCTCTTTCTGATTTAGTTTGGATAGCTCCTTTTGCTGGGTATCTATTTGGAAATCTGCTTAGTGAGACGGCTATCGGCGCGCTGAGCAATGTAGATGCCTCTGGTAGCCTTCTAAGTGGAGTTCCAATTGATAGCTGGGCTCGTGTTGTGGATCTCGGGCGAAGCTTTCTTGATACGCGAGCTGTGTCGTGGATGGCTCTGACAAGAGTTGTGCTGCTTGCCTTATGGGTATCTGTAATTAGCGATAATAAATCTTTACAGCGCATGTTCGTGCGCTGGTTATCTATCGGTGCGAGTATCTCAGCGTGTTTTGTTCTATCGCAGTGGTTAGGAAGATTGATTTTAGGTGCCGCTCCGATGTCGCTGCCTAACCAGACCTCGCTCTGGGATTCTCTTGGACGACTTAGTGGATTAGCTTCTGACCCGAACGCTCTTGGAGTTGTGTTGGGATTGTCTCTATGGGTATTTAGTTTAACTGGCACAAGAGTTTTGCCGATAGCGCTAGCTACTATTTTAGCTGCCGGAGTCGTCTCTGGATCGCGCACATTTCTCTTAACTGTCGGGATTTTGGCGATTGTCTCTATCTGGCGGCGAGCTAAGCCGATGGCCATACTTTGCGCGGCATGCTCAATTGTGGCGCTGATGTGTGTTGTGACCTATCTAGACGGCTCTGCAGGCCCGCTAGAGTCGCTCTTGCAAAGTAATTGGCTGCCGCCTGGGGTGAAGCGAGGAGTATCAGCACTCTCGCTTTTGAGACTAGAGGAGACTTTTTCAAGTCGCTCGATCTTCGTTAACTTCGCGCGGTCTATAGGTGATGGACACTGGATTTTTGGAGTTGGTGCCGATCGTTTTATCGATTACTCCGCGCTGGCGGGCGCCAAATTAGATTTGGCGCGAGGATGGCGCGACAACTCAAATAATTTTTACTTGGGATTACTGACTGAGCTTGGAGTTTCAGGAGTTGTATTTTTTGGGTTTGCGTTAGTTGGGAGACGATTGCGGAGAGATGGTAATTATTCGTTAAATCGCGCCGCATTATTAATGTTAGGTGTTATTGGATGTACGGGGCCGCACACAGATTTTACTGAAGCGCTGATTTTAGTATCAGCGATAGTGGCGATAGCCAGTGAGCCACGGAGAGTAGCGAGTGGAGCTTATGTATTCGTAGCCCTTTGCGCGGTGACTTTAGGAATATTCGCGGCTCGCAGACATGAGCATGGAGTTTATGGTTGGACAGCTTCAGATAGCACCGCTTCGCGTTGGTTGTCTCACAGCGCTGAGATTGAGCTTAAGTGTGGAGTTAATCCTGAAAGCCGAGCGTCCGAGGCGGAGCTAATCTTGCAGCCAAGATACATCCCTCAGAGTGGGCCGCTATTAGTTAAATATAGCGATGCTTTAAGTAGGAGTGCTGAGAACGCCGCGGAGCTTAGAATGACATCAGGCGATCCGCAGCGCGTTTTGATTAAGTGCGATGTTAATGAATCAACAAAGCGAGTGAAGGTTCAAACATCTCCCGCATGGAGCCCTTACCGCGCATGGCCTGGAACATACAAAGATAGGCGGGTTTTGGGGGTTGAGCAGGTGGAAGTGGGGCGATAGCCGCTGGTACGGGCCGTCAGGTCTTAAATAATCCTAATCAATCCATGCTATTAAGACGCTAAGTTGCAACCTTAATTATGAGACGAAGTTTGATTAGGGTTGCCACGGATGATAATCTTCACACCTAAAGTACAAGGGTTTGTTTCTAAAAATCCTTAGGGCTTAAGCCTTTACCATTTCTGCAAGCTCTTGGTGTTGGTGCTCATTAATTCATAGTTGGAGAACTGTAAATGCAGCAGCCTGTTAAGCGCGATGCGAAGAAAATTATTATAGACGGCGATTGGGGAGGAGATGAATTTCAAACTCTTGCAGTGTTGCTATTTCACCACGACAAGATAGATCTACTCGGGACTACAACTACCTTTGGTAATGTTAGTGAGCCCCATGTGTTTGAAAACGCACGCAGGATCTTTGAGTTTCTAAAAGCCGATAGGGTGAAACTATTTCGGGGAGCAACGGCCCCTTCGGACCGAAGCAAACCGCTTTTGGGAGATGGGGCCCATCCAGTGATCGAGTTTCTCCCCAAACCTAGCTACAATCGCGACGAGACACAGGATTCCGTCGACTTTATTCTAGAAACTCTTGATAGCCATCCAAGCGGCTCTGTCAGTATCTCCGCATCTGGACCCTTAACAAATATCGCGCAGGCTCTACGGAAAGACCGTGACACCATCATGAAGCTGGGAAGATTGGTCATAATGGGCGGATGCACGATAGACATGTCAGCAAAAGATTTGAAAACAAGGAGAGGAAATATAACCCCGCACGCTGAATTTAATTTCCAACAGGCTTCGCTTGACGCCAAGTTCGTAATGGAGAGTGGGCTTCCAATCACTTTGCTACCAATGAACTGCACTCATCAATTAACTCTCACTCCAGAGAGGCACCGGGCAATCTTTAATTCTTTTGCTGGCAATGAGTCTGTGCTCAGAGCGTTATTGGGAACCGAGGATATTCAGAGGGGGAATGTGCAACCTCATGAGGCCAATCCACGAGACTTGGGTCTGCTTAACGCCCCGGCTAGCTTGGATATGAGCAAGTTCGGAATTAGTCCGGTTATGCACGACGTTCACTGCGCGTTGTACATGCTATATCCGGAGCAGTATGAGGTTGTGCGTGGCAAAGTATTGGTCAATGTCCACGATGGAGAAGTAAACGATCAAAATATGTGGGGCCTGACTCACGGTCGCACTGAGTTTGTGAGAGATGATAAGTCTAATCTAGAGGTTGCGACGGGTGTTAAGGATCCTGAGCTGCTTTTTAAGAAGGTGCTTGGGAGTTTGGAGTTTTTGTTGAAGTAGTTTGTGTAGGACTCTCGTAGATTATGGCAATAAACTCGCAGAACAAGACAGAGAATTCGCCAGAGAGAGAAGGGGGCGGAGCGATGAGGGAGGCGTCTAAGCCCCAGGATGCTAAATTATTAAAAGATTTTGCGGTTGCTAGCCTGCGTGCGGCGTACCGCGTAGCTGCTGAGCAGGGCTCTGTTTTTTTTGATCCGCCGCTGGATGTTTCGTTGCTAATAAGTAGTCAAGGGAGTACGCAGATGGTTTTCCCGCTCTTAGATGGACGGTCCATTGGCAAACAATATCGTATCGGCCTTCCGCAACCTTGCAGTAAAGCGCAGGTAGAATTAGCAGAACAAGTAGCTGACTCTAAGGACGTATGGATTACTTTATCGGCGATTAATAAAGATGGGGAACGCAGGAGTTCTAGAGTTCTAATTGTTGACGGAGAAACTGGTCTAGCTGCTATTAAAACAGAGCAGGATGTGCAGTCTGATGCTCTGAAAGAACTTTACACTCAAGCTCTGAGCGGTTCTGTTAAAAAGAAACTTCCCCTTAATATCTCATCGCTAATCGGGAACAACGGCACAACGCAGATGGTTTTCCCGCTCTTAGATGGACGGGCGATTGGAAAACATTGTGGTATCGGCCTTCCGAAACCTTGCAGTCAAGCGCAGGTAGAATCAGCGGAACAAGTAGCTGACTCTAAGGACGTATGGATTACTTTGTCGGCGATGAATAAAGATGGAGAACGCAGGAGTTCTAGAGTTCTAATTATTTACGGAGAAACTGGGCTAGCTGCTATTAAAACAGAGCAGGATGTGCAGTCTGATGCTCTTAAAGCACTTTACACTCAAGCTCTGAGCGGTTCTGTTAAAAAGAAACTTCCCTTTGATATCACATTGCTAATCGGGAACGAAGGTACAACACAGAGGGTTTTTCCGCTCTTAGATGGCCAGAACATTGGACAACAGTGTGCTCTCGGCCTTCCGAAACCTTGCAGTCAAGCGCAGGTAGAATCAGCAGAACAAGTAGCTGGCTCTAAGGACGTATGGATTGCTTTGTCGGCGATGAATAAAGATGGAGAACGCAGGAGTTCTAGAGTGCTCTTAGTTCACGGAAAGACAGGACGGGAAGCGATTAGAACCGAGCAAGAAGTGCAGTCTGATGCTCTGAGAGAGCTTTACACTCAAGCTCAGCGCGGTTCTGTTACAAGGAAACTTCCCCTCGATATCTCATTGCTAATAAGTAGCGAAGGCACAACGCAGATGGTTTTCCCGCTCTTAGATGGACGGGCGATTGGAAAACATTGTGGTATCGGCCTTCCGAAACCTTGCAGTCAAGCGCAGGTAGAATCAGCAGAACAAGTAGTTGGCTCTAAGGACGTATGGATTACTTTGTCGGCGATTAATAAAAATGGAGAACGCAGGAGTTCTCGAGTTCTCATGATTTACGGAAAAACTGGTTCAGAAGCCATTAAGACAGAGCAGGATGTGCAGTCCGATGCTCTGAAAGAGCTCTATAAGCAAGCCTCAAGCCGCACTGATAGACAGAAACTTCCCCTTGATATTTCATTCCTAATCAGCCACTACGGCAAAAGTCAGTGTAACTTCCCCCTCCCGGGAGGCGGAACCATTGGAAACAGATGTGGCATCGGCCTCCCCCAAGATATCTCGCATTGCCAAGTCACTGAGATATTACACCTAGCCGAGGATCGTTACTACTTAACGATCTCCGGTATCACACCTGGTGGAAAAGCTGCTTTTACCAGTATTGTAGTATCCTCCACCGGGATTGTCCGTCCTGTCGCGACTGAGCCAGGTATCGAGATAGTAAAGGGGTTTGCCCTAGACAGGTATGTAGCGCATTTATTATCTGTTAGTAACATCTCAGGTGCAATTGATCCCCTCTACACTGGCTCAGCTCTAACCGGCGAGAGGTTTATGCCCAACGCTGTTGCTGGTGATGCCATTGTTCACTCAAAGTGGGGGAACTCTGGCTCGGATGTTCTTGAGTATGTTCAAAGATACGCGAGGTTAAGACTTTGGAATAATGATCTGACGCAATCGTTGCACCTTGTGGCGACAACTACTCATTTGACTGGTCTGCGTGCGGCAATAGAGGATCTTGAAGATAAGGTTCCCGTTAAGGGAACAGGCATTACTGATATTGAAACGTGGTGTAGTGAGATCCCCGGCTTAGATAGAGCTACTATTCATGAAGAGCTTAGGCGTATCAGTGTTATGGCGTCCATAGGAGATATCGAGTGGCTAAGAGGACGTACATATGAGCCAACTCTCCCGAGCGCACCGCGTCCGCAAGAGGCGCAAGCAATAAGTTGGCAGGAGAGAGTCACGCAGTTAGCGCGAGGACCTGAGCTGTTGGAGGCTCTTAAGCTACACAAAGAGCATCATTCACTTTACTGGGAGCGAGAATACCATCTAGATCTAGTAAAGCACTGTTCCTATTTAATAGATCAGATTTTAGCTAGATCACCTCTCTCTGATGAGCTTAAAAACGAGGCAAGAACACTTGTTTATGAGATCTATCCAGAGCTTGCGAGATATCCAGATGCTTGGCGGCGACTAGAGGAGCCCGTAGCAGATCTAGTGGATCTAAGTGAAGGAGGCGAGGGTAGTTCTCCTCATCTTGTTCCGTTTGATCTTGCGCGTGAGTTAGCTCGGTGCGGAGTTAAAGAGACTGTTTCTTTAGCCCCGGTAAATGAGATTGATTGGGGACATGCAAAAGATGTTGGTCCAAAGGTTCATGATCTCTTTAGGCGCTATAGCAGGATAGAAGATGCGCTTAATCAACTCTTAGGAGAACTTAAAGGGTACTCAAAAGATAACTGTAAGCGTGTCAGCGCAGCATGCATAGAGTGGATCGCAGCGGTAGTGCTTGATGTTAGAGTGTCAGATCGATTACCAGCGAGCCTTACTAGGGCTAAAGGAGCTACAGATCCGAGCTCTGTATTTCTACAGGAGCTCAATAAACTCTCACCCGAGACGAAGCTTTGCTATGTCTCTGGGCAGCAGGAGCTAAAGATCACAGCCCAGCAACTCAAGGCGTCTTTAAAGCGCATTGAGCATTTAGGCAGATAAACGACTTATTTCTCTCCCAACCCCACCTACTGCAGCCATCAAGCAACTTTTCGTAGTCCTACAACGATTACTAGATCTCATATGCTTATCTCCTCCTTACGCGCCAACTCGCGCATCCGTATCATCGCGTCCTTTAGAAGGCGGGCTCCGGCCGTACCGCTTGCTCTGGCAGTCGGAATGGGCCAGGTGTCTGTGTGGTTTCTTGGGGCTAGTTTATGGATATCTCTTTTAGTTGGCGTTCTGGGATGCGGTGTATTATTAAAAAGATTACGCGGTTACTCGTGGCTTATTTGCGGAGTCCTCGCGGGGCTGATAAGTGCTTATCTCGCCCTTAGACCTGATAGTCCAACTCATCTATTCAATGGTGACATCAGCGTATTTGGGACTATTGATGGTGTTCCAAGACACCCTAAACCAGGAGAGATAACATTTGAACTGCGAGTCAGTGATGCAGCGCGCGGTGAGCTTATCAGGTGCCGAGCTATCGAGCTCCCTTGGCGCAACGCGGCTCACCTTAAGCCAGGTGATGGTGTGTGGGTCAGGGGCGAGTTTAGCTCGCTCACTAAACCGCTAAATCCATTTTCTTGGGAGGGGTGGCTTTGGAGGCGTGGCGTTACCGCTGAATGCAAGGCGCGATTTGTATCAGTTCCAGCTTTCAGTAATACACCTTTTCTCTACAGGTTACGCGAAGTATTACGTGAGCGAGTCTTTAGCTTAATTGGTGATTCCGCAGGTGGGGCTCTCTTATTATCAATGGCGCTGGGATATCACGATCTCTTGAGTGTGCCGCTTGAGAAGGCTTTCACGAGGTTGGGACTAACACATCTCCTGGTAGTTTCAGGTTATCAGGTGAGTCTGATGTTTGGCTTTGTTCTGGCTTGTTCAGCTAGGATAATCGGCACTCTAAATTATGGAAGCCGATACCTCCGGTCATTAATGAGTGTCGGAGCGTTTTTTTTCGCCGCAATCTATGTCGTGTTTATCGGGGCAGAGATGTCAGCGGTTAGGGCGCTGCTGGCTGCGTCATGTGCTTGCGCCCACCTCTTAAGTGAGCGCGAAACATCATTCGCGCAGCGGTGGGGCCTGGCGCTACTTGGCATGGAGCTAATTTGGCCGTGGAGCGTGTTTGACATCGGAGTGGCGCTCACCTTCGCTGCTTTGTTGGGGATCGGTCTTGGTTCAGATATCGCAGGTAAATCGAAGGTCGCCCAGACTTTCTGGGTCACATTTTCAGTCTGGCTCTGCACAAGCATGATAATTGTGGCTTGGCAGGGGACGGTTTCCCCTGTTGGGTTAGTTCTAAATCTGCTACTCGCAGCGCCCTGGTCTGTCATCAACTGTGTAGTCGGCTTGTGTGCGTTAGCTTTGAGCTTTATCTCGCTGCCAGGAACGCTCTATCCGCTAAAGCTGGTGGCCCTGATAAATCAAACGCTAAGTGATATAGTTCTGTTGATCGGTGAGTCTAGCTTTGGAGGTTGGCAGGTCGAGGGATTAATAAGGATCTTTGTGCTATCACTCTTAGCTGCTGCGCTAGCTCTAGTTCTACGATTGACCGTCAGAAGAAAGAGGGTCAGGACTTAAGCCGCCAATTCCGGCATGCAGAGCTTCTTCATTGAGTCTAGATTCTCAACGATCCTTCCAACACCGCGAACAACGCAGGTTAATGGGTCAGCGTCTCTTACAAAGCTAATTCCGCTTCTCTCAGTAAGTTTCTCAGCTAGTCCGCGTAGAAGTGATCCACCACCTACAAGGTGAACCCCGTTGGCTAAGATATCTTGAGCTACCTCTGGGGAAACGTTCTCAAGAGCGGTGTAAATAGCGCCAACGATCGAACACAGCGGCTCGTGAAGAGCCTGTCTGATCGTCTCGTTTGTAATTTCAAGGGCGCGCGGCATGCCAGAGGCAAGATCTCTTCCGTAAACTGTCATGGTAAGAAGGGGCGCGTGTCTTAATAGTGAACCAACTGTAATCTTAGCGCGCTCTGCCTCGAAAACACTGATCTCAAGGCCGCATCTCTGACGGATATATCTCTGGATCGCCTCATCCATCTTATCACCAGCGACTCGAATGGCGAAGCTGTACATTGTTCCACTCAGACTAACTATCGCGATCTCAGTTGTCCCACCACCTATATCTACAACCATACTGCCTATCGGCTGATCCACAGGTAGCGAGCTGCCGATCGCGGCAGCCATCGACTCCTCAATCAGATACACCTGTCTCATTCCCGCCGATAGCGCGGCATCCAGCACCGCGCGTTTCTCAACTTGTGTGATATCTGATGGAACGCCGATAATGGCGCGAGGTTTAACGAGTGACCACCTCGTACGAACGACGTTGAGCATGTGGCGAATCATCTCGCTGGTCATTCGGAAGTCGGCGATAACACCATCGCGCATCGGTCTTACGCACCTCACAGATCGAGAGGTCTTTCCGTACATCCGTTTAGCGGCGGAGCCCACCGCGAGGATCTCCTCTGTCTCCGCGTCAACAGCCACGACAGATGGCTCGTTTAGCACTATTCCCAGACCTTTGACGTAAACAAGAGTGTTCGCTGTCCCGAGATCGATCGCCACATCAGCCGCCATTACATTTGATAGTTTGTTCCAAGCGTTTGAGCTGAATGAAGTTCCTTTCCCAAGTATATTACGCACGCGCACCCCCTAAATTAACAGAATTTTTAACTGATATCGGTTGTTGTTTTAAAGTGAGATCGATACTGAAGCGCGCGCCGGAGCTAAGTTTGGCCCGGTAGCTCTCTATGCTGACGCAAACTGGCTTATCGGATGAGCTTAAATGATTAGCCAAGCTCTGCAGCTTCTGCTGAAAAAATGAGCTCATCATGTTATCAACCGCGATAACCAAATCTCCATCTGGCAGGCGGGAATAGGGGAAGTGTGGTGGCAGAGCCTGTTGCGTCAGTCGGGTGAACTGCTCTGATATCTGAACAGAGAGCGAGACACCGCCCGTTGATTCTATATCTCTTAAAGACTCAAGTCGTATACGTAAGAGCTCGATTGAATCGTGGCCGATGGCGTCTCCTAGATCGCCTGTAGCTTGCTTAAATAGATCCCACGAAGCTTCAACGGGGGACACCTGACCAGCTTTAGTTGACCAGGACAGGAAACCTTCTACGCTTCGAGCGATCTGCTCGAGGATTCGGATCTCTTTGTTTGAGAACCCCGCTGGGCTAACGCTGTCGCACATCAATACGCCAAAAGATTCGCTAGTTATATCTGACGCGTTTGTTGGCTTGGATAGGCGTGGATGCGCTCCTAGAGCAGGAGGGGGATTGACTCGTATAGGCACCGCCACCAAGCTCTTCACTGGCTCCTGATCTACATATATGCCGATCGCGGAGCTCGAGATGTCGCATGGAGCTAGGTGGATCGACTTGCCATGTTCGGCGACCCAGCCTAGGAGTCCGTGGCCGACCTGAATCCTGGAGTTTTTGACAAGTGATGCCTCTGATGTAAAAGCCGCTAAGTCGATTGACGCGTTGTTCGGAACGAATATCGCGGCGGTGTGAGCGCCGGTAACTAGAGACGCTAACTTTGTTAGCTCCTGAATATCTTCTCTAAGATGGTTAGATACAGACATTACTACTACGAAATGCAGGGTGAGGCCCGCGCGCGCGGGGTTACTTTAAGTGGCCTAAAGTTACCAGAAGGGCGCTAAATGAACAAGCTCGAAAGCAGCATGTTTGGCGATATAATATGTGCGACGGTCCAAAAATCCGGTGAGTAGGGAAGGATTATTTAGCGTATGTCTTCCCCGCGTTCGCTTTCTTTGATGAAACTTTTTCCTCTTGAGAGTCAGAGTCTGTGGCGGACTCGTCCTCAGAGCCATGAGCCACTGAATGTTTGTTGTCATTCGCCGCTGCGCGGGCTGCCATAGGTTGCTCCTTAGCACCCTCCATCTCGAACTCGTACTCATCAGGTCTTAAGCGACCGTCAGGGAGGATTAGGATCTGCACCTTATACTCGGATTCCAATCCAGCTATCTCAGCTCTTTTGTTATTCAGAAGAAAGAACGCCGGCATAGATGGCAATCGCGCCTTCACCTTCTTTACCTGTCCGACTATGACAGCTCCTTGAATCTTTCTGAGCGCTTCAAGCGCCACCAATTCAGGATTCTTTATCTGGCCATTTCCGAGGCAGTGCTCGCAGCGGATATGACTGTGGCTGGTTAAAGAAGCTCTTAGCCGCTGGCGCGACATCTCAAGGAGGCCGAATTTTGATAGTTTACCAAGCTCTATACGTGCTTTATCGGTGCTAACACAGTCCTGCAGACGTCGCTCAACAGCCGAGCGGTGGCGCTTGTCCGCCATATCGATAAAATCGATCACTACCAGTCCACCTAAATCGCGTAGCCGTAGCTGACGGGCCACCTCTTCAGCGGCCTCAAGGTTGGTCTTATACGCAGTCTCCTCGATATTAGCTGAGTCAGTTGCCTTGCCTGAGTTAACATCGATCGCCACAAGCGCCTCGAGTTGCTCGATGACTATAGCGCCACCAGATGGCAGCTTGACCTCCCGTGAGAGGGCATCTTGCACCTGTTGGTCGATACCGTGATGAGTAAAAATAGGACCTCGCTCCTCGTAGAGTTTAATTCTAGAGCGATATCTCGGCATGACCTGCCCAACAAACTCGCGCACGTTCTGAAATGTCTTCGGATCGTCGATAACGATCTCACGAACATCTGGAGTGAAATAGTCTCTGATAACACGGGTAGCTAGGTCATTATCCTTATAGAGCAGAGTGGGGGCCTTGGCGCTCTGATTTGCTACCAAGATGCTCTCCCAAAGCTTTAGTTGGAGAGAGAGGTCTCTTGATAACTCACCTTGTGAACGGTCCAGTCCAGCTGTACGAATTATCATCCCCATGCCAACTGGCACTTCGAGTTCCTTTGATAATCTCCCCAATCTTAAGCGCTGCTCGTTATCGTGAATCTTTCGCGATATACCGCCGCGATCACTCCCTGGCATAATCACCAGATAGCGTCCCGGAAGCGAGATATACGTAGTTAGAGTGGCGCCCTTCATATCGCGCTCCTCTTTAACAACCTGTACTACCAGCTCCTGTCCAGGCTCTAGTACATCTTGAATTCTAACCTTGCCGCCGCGACCGCTACGGTCACGAAAACATGACGGGTGCACATCATTAATCTGTAGGAAACCGTTGCGGTTGGTCCCTATATCAATGAAAGCCGCTTGTAGGCTCGGTTCAATCCTGGAGATCCTTCCGCGGTAAATATTGCCTTTGGCTTTCTTGCCTACGTTTGACTCAATCTCCAGCTCAGCAAGCGTGGAGCCGTCTTCGATTATCGCGATGCGGCACTCCTCTGGATGCACCGCGTTGATCAACATCCTCTGTTCCATGATAATTCCCCCAAACGGGAGATGCTCGAAGTTGCGAGGTGGGTGATGCGCGCAGGTGGATAGAATCTTCTCCACCTGATGGCGTCACGAATTTACCCAGCCCCCTGGGTGGCGCTGATGTCCACGAAGGGAGTCCTGAGTAATGTGTGTTGTTTAAGTTACTCACAGTGACGTCGCTCACAATATCTTTTGCTACACTGCTGTAGCCGCCTCTTCTACTTAGCTAGTACGACCCAATTTACGCCGCACTCAGCTAAAGCATCTTCCAAAATCTATACATTAAAATCTGCTGGTTGGATCCCAACCGTGTTGCTCATACCCTACCACAAAAAGAAGCTTCCCGGTACCATAGTATTTAGAACATTATCTCAAAATTAACCGTTTTCCTGGTTTGCTTCCTATTGTTTTCGCCAAATTCTGGCCTTTGAGCGGGGCCAGAAGCTTATTTGATGCAGCTTTGAAGCATCCGGATTGGGGAACGGTGTTTTTTTACTCCACCTTGATTAGACTCTTGAATTAATGACGATATCTACCTCTCAGCGGTAGAAAAGTGCGGTTGTGCGCCTGGCCCGATACGTATCTTGAATCTGAAACGAGAAACTTTGAATCATTTTAATATGTAGGGTTCCCGTATTTTTCGAGCTGTTGGTGATCTTAAAAGTTTGAATTAGGGCTAAGGCATCGTGTTCGTGGTCGATATAACATTTCAGGGAGACAGCTCATCCGTCGAACGGATCTTCGTGCGTCGTCCCTATATGACCATCGGAGCCGATGATGCCTCGCACGTCGTTGTAACAGAGATGGAGGATCTTGGTTTCTCGATCATTATTCAGCGAGACCTCTCGCGTTCCTTTAAAGTAACGACCTCTTCTAATTCCAAGCGCGGCGCGCCTGCTTTTATCGGAGGCACATACGATGGCCGCGCTAGCATCGATGTCGGTGTGGTGTCATTCAATATCACGGCGCTCGACCTCGATGTGATCATTCGTGATAACGAGCCGCTCGATAAGGCTGGCCTGCGGATTTTAAGGCGGGCATTAGCTAACTCAGTTCCTGAATTCCCAGCGCTGATTGTAACTGCTCCGAATCGCGCCGCGCTATCATTCTGGCCTGACCAGCCTCTTCTTGTTGGTCGCTCCAGAGGCGCCGCTGTGCGGCTCGATGTCCCGACAGTTTCGCTGCAGCACGCCCGAGTTGGCTTTGAGTCTGGGCAGTTTTGGGTAGAGGATCTGGGCTCTACTAATGGAACTTTCGTCGGTGATAGACAGATCTCCGGAAGAACAACAGTGACTCCTGGAACCCCGATTCATGTCAGCAGAGACGCGTGTATCGTTGGGGTAGTATCAAGAGATCAACTAAACCTGATTGATTCACCCGCGGTTAAAAGTGGAGCTCCCAAAGCTAATGTGGAGCCTCTCTTCCCAGCGCTTGTGTCTCTCTCGGCTGTGGCTCGTCCATCGCGTGTCGCTCTCAAAGCGGGAACGCGCATCGATGTTGGTCGAGATCCATCGTGCGGCTTATGGCTGGGGGCTCCTCACATCTCGCGACGTCACTGCTCGATTGAGGTATCAAAAACTGGAGAGGTTCGCGTTGTGGATAGCAGCACTAATGGAACTGCATACGATGGTGGTCTGTTGGGTAAGTCTGAATCTTATGACACTTCAGACCAGCCGGTGGTTCTCGATTTCGGCGCGGGCGTCACGGTGGCGCTCTGTTTTTCCGCGGAACATGAGACGCAATTTCAGGAGGCTCAGGGAGCGCCTGATTCATTCAAGCCGCAAACGGCAGCCAAGCAGCAGAAAGCTACGCGACAGAGATCGCCCCGCGAGAGGCGAAATACTACTTGGTTTAAAATGGATGAGTCAGTGTTGAGGGATATGCGAAATCACGAGGGGGGACTGGGAAGATTTAAAGCACTCAGAAGTGGTCTCACGATGCAGGGCAAAATCGCTTTAGCGGTTATATTTTTGGGATTTTTTGGATTGATAGCGGTAATGGCCTGGATGGTTGTTTCCGGCTTAGGAAGATAATTTAAAGAGGAATTTATCCTAAAAACGGCAGTTAAGGAGGACCAAAATGGTGAAGCTGGTTAAAAGCACAAGAGATTTTGAAATTTTCGGCGCGCAACCCTGGCACCGTCAGGGTGAGCACCGAAAATTCAAAAGCCGCAGTGATTTTAGCCAGATGCGCCGTTTTGG